>NZ_JBFRYB010000001.1:319490-638980 GCF_040892595.1 Zhongshania sp. R06B22
CTTATCAAGGAACTGCGGATTTTGCTGATAAGCGGTATACACGCCCGTCACTAGGAGGGCGGTTAAAATCCATTTTTTCATAGCATTAGAACTCGATGCAATATTCCACATCGAGTTTATACCGCGCCGACCTAGCCTTCATTGCTTTTATTTATTAAATACCGGCTCGAGTGTAGCCTTTTTAGTAAGTAACTTCGCCAGCCAGTACACCAATACACCCGCTACAATACCCGGCAAGCCTTCGTAAACCATATTATGTAAATCTAGGAAGCGCCAGATCAAGGCCGTTGATATACCCACACAGCTCATTGCAATAGCGGTGCCCTGACTGGGACGACCACCAAAGATCAGCACCGCCAACATGGGAACAAAGGCACTGGCCAAGCCCGACCACGCCATGACCACCATCGCAAAGACACTTTGCGCACTGAGTAGCGCCCAAGCCAAGGCTAAGATGCACACTCCCAGCGTAGCGGCTTTAATCAAGAAAGGACGCTCAATATTATTGGGCATTAAATCATGGGTAAACGAGGCCGACGCACTTAAAATTAAGGAGTCTGCGGTTGATAGGGTCGCTGCGAAAATACCGGCGAGAATCAAGCCAACTAGAACCGGTGGTAGCAGCGTCTGCGCCATCGTTGGCAGTGCCAGCTCAGCATCAAAACTACCAACCTCAGGCAGATACAACCGCGACAAGAGACCCACTGTGGTTGCCATTAAATAAAATGCGACAAACCACAAGTAATACCACATCCTAGCCCGGCTCATGTCGTCGTTATTACTCAACGCCATAAATCGCACCATGACATGGGGCTGGCCAACCACCGAAAGACCGGCAAACAACCACCCTAGCGCAAATAGCAAAGCGCCGAAGGCACCGGGAAATGCGAGATCCTCAGGGAACCAATCCATGTAATTTGGTATATCTTGCAGTGCGCTAATAGTGGAACTAACACCGCCCAAGTTAGCAATCGCCACCCACATAAGGATGGCCATCGCAGAAATCATCACAAAAGATTGTGCCGCGTCGGTCCAAATTGATGCCCGAATACCACCCGCTAGGCAATAAGCGGCAACCAGTACCGCACCACATGCGGCACCGGCCCACATCGGCCAGTCAAACAGAACGTGCAATGCCTTACTGCCGGCAAGTAGCTGTGCGGCAGCGTAGGCGGTCAGTAGTAGTAGACAAATCAGCGCAGCAAGGCGCTGGTAACCCGGCAATATGGCGCCATTCCAGTTTGCTAGTACGCCAAGATAACTAACTTCACCGGTTTGTTCGGTCATACCGCGTAATTTGCGGTGTACGAAGTGTGAGGCAATATAGTCACCCAAAATCCAACCGGCCATCACCCAGAACGCCGACAAGCCCACCGTATAGGTATAGCCAATCACGCCAATAAACATATATCCGCTGTTATTGGTCGCCACCGCCGACAAGCCAACCAACCAGGGCTTAACCGTATTACTGGCCAGATAGTAGTCTTTACTACTATGGGTATTGAAGTACACCGACGACAGGCCAATAAGCACGAAAATACTGAGAAAGGCGGCAAAACTCCAGGCTGTTATCATAATTTATTCCGTGATGTTTGCGATCTGTAGGTGTCAGTAATCTCTCAAGCAGCTACGGCCGCAGGCGCGAGTAACTCAATAAGTAAAGGGTGCTCTCGCAGTTCCGACAGAGCGGGGTCACGATGCAATTCGTCGCGATAAGATTCAGACTGTACTACCGCGTCTGCAAAATAACGCGCGGCCTCATCTAAATTACCCTGACAGGTATGCGCGCAAGCTAGCTGATAAAAAGCGTGTGCATTAGTTTCATCTAAAGCCAGCGCTTGATGACATAAACTGATTGCCCACTGTGGTTCGTTTTGGTCCAGTGCCGCGTCAGCTTTATAGGTAATCGCTTCTATATCGTCTTTTCGCAAGGCGAGAATTTGATCGTAAATAACGATCTTACCAACCGGGCTAGCTTCCTGACTGGCTCGTAACCACAAAGAATGTATTTCTTGGGTAAGATTAATTTCTTCGCGATTAGATTCGATATGAGCGGTCTCTTGCTTCAATTGTTTCTCTATCGTTCGCAAGCGTTTTTCATATTCACTAACAAGGTCACCAACCTGCTCACTGGCAACGTTATGAACCTTCTCTTTAATATCGCGAACTGAGTTCCAGCCGATAACAACCAGTGCAGAACTCACTGCAGCAATAAGATAGAAGAAATAGGTCACTGTATTAGCCGAGTAGGAAATAGCTTTGTCCGCGGCCATTAATTCGCGGTCAACCACTTCGGCAGCCAACTCGCGGTGCGAACGCTCCATATCAATACGCAAGCTACGGATTTCATCGAGCATATAGCGCTCAATGAAAGGGGAGTACAGGGGCTGATTTAGTTCATCAATCCCTGCATCTATATTACCGTCAGTAATACTATTGGCAGGTTCCGCTAAGAGTGTCAGCGGATTAGAAAAAATAATTGTAACCAGAATGCTTTTTACTACGCCGCGCATATCGCCTCGCCGTGATCATGTACTTCAACAAGACAACGGTGCAAACTTGCTACGCCTATTTCATAATCATCTTCGTTAACAACAAACTGCATATCAACTTGACGCATCGACTGATGCATAGCTAATACGCTGATATTTGCCGATGCCAATGCCGATACCGTTTTGGCCAACATGCCAGGTATCTGCATATCACTGCCGATAGCAGAAATTATAGCGACTTTACGAGTGCTTACTTCGGCGCTAGGAAATAGCTCTTTCACCGCACTGACAATACGTTTAACCGTTTTTAAATTAACACCAAGATAATTAGTGATGGTATTCGCATTAATATCTTTGGTTATAACAACACCTTTGAAGCGCTCAATCGCCGCAAGTATCTTCTGCTCGTATTGCCACAGTGAACCCACCATGTCTTGGTCAAATACCTCTAGGGCATAAACCTGCTTCCGGCCGGCGATAATTTCAACACAGGGCTTTTCGCTGCGATAATCACAATCGATTAAGGTACCGGAATGATTCGGCTCAAACGTATTTTTAACTCTCAAGGCGATATTCTGCTGACGTAAGCCTTTGGCTGCTCGGGGGTGAATGGCCTCCATACCCAAGTTGGCCAGTTGATCAGCCACGTCATAATTTGTACGCCCTATCGGTACGACTTTATCGGCACCCACTAAGCGCGGGTCTGCACTGCTAAGATGATACTCTTTATGAATTACTGCCTCACGTGCACCGGTAATCACTGCCATACGACTAAAGGTCATTTCACTATAGCCGCGATCAAAGCTGGCCATAAGGCCCTCTTTGCAATGTGCGTAGCCGGTAACAATAGGTAGCGTCGTTGTTAAATCTATGCCGGCAAGCGCCTCGCGAATATGGTCATCCAGCGGCAAGGCTTCGTCCGCTCGCCAACCAGAGAGATCGACATAACGTGCATTAATACCGTCGCGCTTTAGTAGCGTCGCGGTATTCCAGGCACTGTGAGCTTCGCCAATACTTGCTAGCATTTCCCGCACAGTCAAAAGATGATCTTCAAGGCCAAAGTGACCGTGCTGACACAGACGGTGAAGATTATCCATGCAACGCTCTGCTTCAAACAGGCGACTTTCTATATATTTATTTGCCTCTTCAAGTTGCTCTGCTTCGGGAAACAAACCTGCATTAATCTCTTTAAGCGCCTCACCGACCTTGGTCAAGGCTGCTCGCCAAAGTGTTTCAGCATTATCGTCGGCAAACAAAGCATAGACACCTGGGTGGCTATTACGCTTATTTTCCAACAACAAATCTGTTACTCCACCGTAGGCCGATACAATAAATATACGCCCATAGATCTGGCCGTTTTCACCACCCTCGAGAATGATATTATCTCTGACCGCCTCGTAATTAGTCATCGAGGTGCCGCCAATTTTCTCTACTGTATGTGTCATTTTTGTCTCCGTTGAATAACTGAAATTAACTTCCGGCCTTCAGCAGATTAATCGGCAGGATACACGCCGTTTTCGTCGTGCACTTCCTTACCGCTAAGTGGTGGGTTAAACACACAGGCCATTTGCATGTCTTCACTACCACCGCGTAATAAATGTTTATCGTGCTTATCTAGAAGGTAAATGGTGCCCGCTTCTAGCTTATAAATTTTACCGTCGTTTACGGTTTCAATCTCACCATTGCCAGCCATGCAGTAAACGGATTCCAGATGATTTTGGTAGTGAATCGGCGTTTCGGTATTGGCAAAAATAGTGGTGATATTGAAAGAGAAACCCATGCTGTCATTTTTTAAAATCATGCGCACGCTCTGCCAAGTATCAGTACTCACACAGCGTTCTGAGTTTTTACATTCTTCCAAGGTTCTAACAATCATGCGACTTCCTTTCTAAATACTATGCCGCCCACAGGCGGCATAAATAGACCGTTAATGAGCGCTTCTTCCACCGGTTAAAACCCGCAGAAGAAGCGCTCACATTAAATTATTTAAGATGCTTTTTTATCGACCGCTTTACCCAGTACTTCGGCAATAGCTTCGGTAAGAATATCTAGACCACGCATCAACTCACTCTTTTCAATAGTGAGCGGGCAAAACACTTTGACGACATGGCCATGATTACCGCAGGTCTCAATAACTAAACCACGCTCAAAGCAGGCATGGCCAATCTGATCGGCGGTTGCGCCGTCGCGACACGCCAAGCCCTGCATCATGCCGCGGCCTTTAGGCTGCAACTGGGTAACACCATAGCGGTCTGAAATTTTCTTAAAGCGATGACTAACAATAGCTGACTTCTCAACAATCTCAGCAGCAAACTTTTCATCCGTCCAGTAGTGTCGAATGGCTGCGGAAGCGGTAACGAATGCATGGTTGTTACCACGGAAGGTACCGTTATGTTCACCGGGCTCCCATACATCTATGTCAGGACGAAGCAGCACAATCGCAAACGGCAAACCGTAGCCACTAAGTGATTTAGACATAGTGATAATGTCTGGTTTGATGCCGCTGGCCTCAAAACTAAAGAAGGTTCCAGTACGACCACAGCCCGCCTGAATATCATCAACAATCAATAATATGTCGTGCTTGCGACACAGTTTTTCCAAACCCCGCAACCAATCGTTGTTAGCGACATTTAAGCCACCCTCGCCCTGCACTGGCTCAACAATCATTGCCGCAGGAAGATCAACACCAGACGACGGATCTGACAACAGCTTGTCCATCATTTTGAGACTATCAGCATCGCGACCATAGTAACCGCAGTAAGGCATACGGCTTACATCACCCAGCGCAACACCTGCACCGCCGCGATGATGACTATTGCCCGTCGCGGCAACTGCGCCAAGGGTCACGCCGTGGAAGCCATTGGTGAAAGACACAATAGAAGTACGGCCCGTTACCTTACGTGCCAGCTTCAAGGCCGCCTCTACTGCATTAGTACCGGTAGGCCCAGTAAATTGGAAGGTATACTCCATGTCACGCGGTGCCAGGATATGCTCATTGAAGGCCTGCAAGAAATCGGCTTTAGCCGAGGTGTGCATATCTAAGCCATGAGTAATGCCGTCGCGCATGATGTAGTCGACAAGTGCTTGCTTTAATACTGGGTTGTTATGGCCATAGTTAAGCGTGCCGGCACCGGCAAGAAAGTCGATATATTGTTTGCCCTCGGTGTCGTATAAATGCTCGCCTTGGGCCTTATCGAAGGTCACCGGAAAAGATCGGGCGTATGATTGTACTTCTGATTCAAGTCTGTCAAAGATAGTCATATTAACTCCTAGTATTATTTACTAAGTTAAATTTGTTACTACACGCTTAAGCCTTAGCTTATTCCGGTGCAGAAAATGGCCCTATACGCAGCAATGCTTCGCTGTCGTGCTGGCCCCCAAAATGCGCATCTTTTTCAAACCAGATGCTGTGATTCAATTCTGTTTGCAGATCGCGGGCAAAGCTGCGGAACAGCGCCCACGACGCCTCGTTGTCAGGGGTGATAGTGGTTTCTAAAAAACTCACTCCCTCACATGCCGAGCGCTTTATAATTTCCATCAACATTTTTTTCGCCAGACCACGACCGCGCTGAGACTTATCGACCACAACCTGCCAGACAAAGACCGTATCGCTTTTTTCTGGTGGACGGTGGGCTGATATAAAACCAACCAAGCGACCGCCATCTTCAACTGCGACCGATGTTGCCGCAAAATGCGTACATTGCAGTAAATTGCAGTAGACAGAATTGGTATCGAGTGGGGGACTGGCCGCCACTAACTGATTTAGGGCATAGCCGTCTTCCGCCGTTGGCTGGCGGAAATGGAGCGTAGTAGCGTCGGCTTGCATCGCGCTATTTGATTTCAACACAGTTTATTCGTGTTCAACTTAATTTAATAAGCAAATAGTATACAAAGCGGTGTTCTTATCGCTTTATATCTTATTTAATCACTAAATTGTGAACCCAACCTCCTGATTAATTGCTTAGTGCACGAAGTATTATAGACGATTTGGCCGCATAAGTCCAAGCTAAGGCATTGACAACGAGGTAGTATGCTAGGTGTAAAATCGGCGCCAAGTCACTACCATAGGGCCGCTAAAGGAATCTAAGAAAATTGAAATGAACAGAATGGACGAAGTTTTGATCTCGCTGCGGCGAGTAACCCGGGCTATTGATCTGCACTCCAAGCACCTCATGAAAACCGCAGGCCTTACCGCGCCACAGATGCTTATCCTGCAAACCCTGCGTGATCAAGGCGATGCTATTATTAGCGACGTCGCAAACCAAATTAGCCTCAGCCAAGCCACCGTTACCAGCATTCTCGACCGCCTAGAGAAGCGGGGACTGGTAATGCGGGAGCGCTCTCGGCAAGACAAGCGCAAGGTTTTTGCCTGTTTAACCGAGGCGGGCAATGACTTAATCCGAAATGCGCCAATGCCCCTGCAAGATTATTTTATTCGACAGTTCAGTGATCTTCAGGATTGGGAGCAAACGCAAATCATTAGCGCGCTGCAGCGCGTAGCTCACATGATGGACGCTCAGCATATAGATGCCGCGCCACTGCTAGACGTGGGAGCCATTGATCGACAGAGCGGGGATGAAGGTCGCGGCTTCGGTTTTGATGACGACGGCAGCTAATGTGAGTCACTTGGCGCGTCGCCAACATTTTTCTTTTGAGTAACGACCCCAGTCATCTTATGCAATACCCGCCCCTTTAGCATCGCAATGCCCGGGATGATAAAGACAAGGCCGCATCTTCACAGTTAAACTACCGAGCTCATCAAAGTCACGACGGACGTCTTTTTATGCGCTTTAAAACTAGTATATACGTCAAAATTCTATCCGCCGGCATCCTATTGACCGGCCTCACTGCCTGCACACCCGACCCCAATGCCAAAGCCAGTAGCCCCGCCCAGTCTAGCCGGAGCCTAATGCCCGCCGATCCGGCGATTAAAACCGCGTACATACAGAGCTGCTATGGCTGTCACAGTTCTGGTGCCGGAAGAGCCCCTCGAACCGGCAATATTGCCGACTGGGCTCCGCGCGTGCAAAAGGGCTTTGACGTCTTACTTTACAATACCATCAACGGTATCGGCAGTATGCCCGCTAAAGGGATGTGCATGGACTGCAGTGAAGAAGATTTTACCAAACTTATTTTGTTTCTCGCTGGGCAAAGTGATTAGCTACAAGCATCACAAACGATAACAATGGGTTTATAGCCGTACTCCTGATCTGCGACTAAGCTCAATGCGTAGAATTTACGCAAACAGCACTGAACAAGGATACATCAGCGCCATGAATGATACCCCTGCTGTCCGCATTGGAATTAGCGCCTGCCTACTAGGCGATCAAGTCCGTTACGATGGCGGTCACAAACGACTACCGTTTGCCTCTGATGAACTATCGCGGCACTTCGACTTTGTTAAAGTCTGCCCCGAACAGGCCATAGGCATGGGCGTACCCCGCCCCACAATCCGACTCGTCGGCGACCCTGAAAACCCACGCCTGATCGGCAGCACCGACAGCAGTCTGGACGTTACCGATAAAATGACGGTCTTTGCACGTGATACCGCGGCAAAACTCGATTACCTCAGCGGCTATATACTCTGCGCCAAATCGCCAACCTGCGGCATGACAAGAGTTCCGGTTTACTCCGAAAGCGGCAACGGCCTGGGCAAAGTTGGCGTCGGGCTTTTCGCCAAACAACTAATGGCAGCGCAGCCCTTACTGCCCATCGAGGAAAATGGTCGCCTTAACGATGCTCATCTAAGAGAAAATTTTGTGTTGCGGGTTGTCGCCTACTCACGCTGGCAAGCTATGATGGCCGAAGGATTGTCGGCTAAACGGCTGCAAGATTTTCACCGACGTCACAAGTTTCTGCTACTGGCTCATAACCAGCCAATCTACAGAGATCTCGGGCCCATTGTCGCGGAAGCCGGCGACCTTGATGACCGCGCAGACCGCTATATCGAAAAGTTTATGGAAGCCATACGACATCCAGCCAGCGTTAAAAATCACACCAATACTTTGATGCATATACAGGGCTTCTTTAAAGACCATCTTGATGCCGGGGACAAGGCACAACTTAGCAATATTATTAACGACTATTCTGCCGGGCTACTCCCCTTGTTAGTACCCTTGGAAATGCTGAGTATGTTTTTAAAAAAATACCAAGTCGAATACCTATTGGATCAATATTATTTTACGCCTTACCCGCGTGACTTAAAGCTGCGTATTGGACTATAAAACATGACCGTACTTGTCTGGTTCCGAAACGACTTACGCAGTTTGGATCACCCCGCACTCAATACCGCCTGCAAAGATCAGCAGAACGTTCGGGCGGTTTACCTGCTTTGCCCGCAACAATTAGATGAGCACGTGACGGCGCCGATTCGGCGTCATTTTTTACGCAGGGCGCTAGATGAGCTAGGACAGCAGCTAGCCGCTATTGGCATACCGCTAGACATCATCAATGCCGAACATTTCGAACGCGCCCCCAGGTGTTTGAACGACTATTGTCGAGAGCATGACGTCAGTGCAATTTACGCGCACACGGAGTGGCTGGTCGATGAAATACAGCGGGATAAGGACTGCGCTGCAAAACTTGAATTACCACTGCACTTGATTGATGACAGCTTGCTCAGTCCGCTTAGTATCGGCAAAGCGGACGGGCTGCCTTACAAAGTCTTTACACCCTTCTCAAGACGTTGCCGTGACGCCCTAGCCGCAGAATTTCCTAGGGTGCGGCGCCGCCCAGCCGCGAAGACTCCGCCCCAAATCACCGCCGCGAGCCCTTGTCCAATTTTCGGCGAAGAAAAAGATTCATCCGCCTGGCCGGCGAGCGAAGAGGCTGTGTTGCGGCAACTGCGTGAATTTTGCGCTGAACGCGCCGGAGATTATAAAAGACATCGGGATTTCCCTGAGATCGAAGGCACCTCTCGCCTTTCCGCCGCCTTAGCGCTGGGCTTAATAAGCCCGCGGCAATGCCTGGCTCGCCTCCAGCAGGAATGTGGCGAAGATATCTGGGATTCCAAAAGTGACGCCGGCACTTGGTTAAATGAGCTGCTCTGGAGGGAATTCTATCGCCATGTTGCCTACCATTTTCCGCGAGTGGTAAAAGGGCGGGCCTTTCAGTCGGCAACGGAAGCGATACCCTGGCCAAACGACCAAGCGCTCTACGACGCTTGGCGCGAAGGGCGCACCGGCTACCCCATCGTGGATGCGGCAATGCGCCAGCTCGCTCAAACTGGGTGGATGCACAACCGACTCCGAATGATTACCGCATCCTTCCTATGCAAGGATCTGCAAATAGACTGGCGCTGGGGAGAGCGCCATTTCTTAGAAAATCTCATCGATGCAGACTTCGCATCAAACAACGGTGGCTGGCAGTGGGCCGCCTCTACCGGCACCGATGCCGCACCCTATTTTCGTATTTTTAATCCGACCACCCAAGGCCAGCGATTTGACGCCGACGGCCACTTTATTCGGCGCTACGTTCCAGAGCTAGCCGGCCTGCAGGGAAAGCAAATACACCAACCACCGGTATCGCCAGGCTATCCCGCCCCCATTGTCGATCACAAAGAAAGGCGAAATATTACCCTCGCACTTTTTAAAGCAATACGAGACTAAGCACCCTAAGACAACTTTAATTGCTCCGCAGAGAGACCTAAGCTAGCTAACAGCACCTAGGCTGATCTATTCTATGTGCGCGTGGGAGCACAATAAAATTAAAAGGAGAGACCGTGCGATTTGCCTTGTTTACGCTATTACTGACTAAAGCCATTTTATTCACCGCAACAACTCAAGCGGGAGAATCTGCTCACCAGATATTCGGCTTAAGCGAATTCGTCTATATCGAAGAGTTGGGGGTGGGCTACAAGGCAAAAATCGATACTGGGGCAGAGAGCGCTTCAATCAATGCGATTAATGCACAGGTGGAAAAGGTCAAAGGGGGCGACGACATCGTCCATTTTGATTTGGTGCTACCTGATGAAACCCTTCGATCGGTGAGCCTTCCACTCAGCAAACATATCCGCATAAAGCGTCGCGCGTCTGACTACGACGAAGACGAAAAGGATTATACTCGCCGGCCGGTACTAGAGCTGACACTGTGCATTGGCGGCGACTCGCACAAGGTTGAAGTTAACTTAGCTGACCGCCGACAATTTTCCAAACCTATGCTGGTCGGCTCAGAGCCACTTACCTCATTTAAGGCGCTAGTCGACCCTAGTAAGAAATACCTGCAGGACAAAACACTCTGCGCCAAACAAGATAAGTCCAAGGGGCAAAAAGAATGAAGGGCGTTAAACTGCATGTCAGAGTCTTAGCACTGGCACTACTCCTCATTGGCGCCGCCAGCACCGCATGGCAGATCTTTGTGCTCAATATTCCTATCTCTTCAGATATCACCGAACCGGTGTGGGTGATTGATACCAAGCTTAGCTTTAACGCGCGCGACAACGGTCCGGTGAAAGTACAGATGTATGTGCCGCCGGCGTGGAGCAAGTTTATTACTCTGAACGAAAGCTTCATTTCTAAAAGTTACGGCGTGAATACCGATATCATCGGTGATAATCGCCAAGCAGTGTGGTCCGCGCGCCGCGCCGAAGGTAGTCAGCAGCTTTTCTATCGCTTGATGCTTACCCAGCGCAGCAATTCTCGCTTTTCTGAATCTGAGCCCGGGCCACAGTTCAGCGAAAGCCCCGAACTCATCGGAGTTGAAAAAGTGGCGGTAGACGCCCTTCTAAAACCGATTCGCGAGCACTCAGCCGATATCGAAACCTTTATTCGCGAAGCAATCAAACTTATCAACGAACCCAGTAACGACAATGCGCGCTTGTTATTGGGCAACGTCTACACCCAAGACAATAAATCCAGAGTACTGGAGCTGTTGCTATCCTCGGCCCACATCCCGGTTGAACGTGTTCACACCCTGCGGCTCGTCAGCAGCGTCGCGCAATCTTCTGAATTGTGGATGCGCAGCTACAACGGTAAACGCTGGCTCTACTTCAATCCAGAAACCGGTACCCAGGGACTACCCAGTGACCGCCTGGTATGGTGGACGGGCAATGAACCCATGGCGACGGTTGAAGGCGGTCGCAATCTAAAGATTGAAGTAACTGCCAACCAAAAAACCATGAATTCAATCATGCTGGCGCAATCTATAGCCGAGCGCAAAGAGAACAAGTTTTGGGCTCTGTCGCTATACGATCTGCCCCTGCAGTCACAGCAGACGTTTGAGATCATCCTGATGATCCCCATTGGCGTTATGCTTATTTTACTGCTGCGAAACGTCGTTGGGCTTGAGACTCTAGGTACATTTACCCCGGTACTTATAGGCCTCGCCTTTAGAGAGACCGAGGTTTTCTGGGGCATTATTTTATTCACGGTTATCACCGCACTCGGCCTATCGCTGCGATCCTATCTTGAACATCTGCATTTGCAGTTACTGTCTAGGCTTTCGGTGGTGCTGACCTTTGTGGTGATTATTATGGCCCTCATCAGTGTGCTCGGACATCGGCTGGGATTAGACCGAGGCTTGTCCATTGCCCTATTCCCAATGGTTATTTTGACCATGTCGATAGAGCGCATGTCGATAGTCTGGGAGGAGCGTGGTGGCTTACATGCAGGAAAAGTAGGCATCGGCACACTGATCGCAGCGACCCTGTCACATCTAATGATGACCTATGAACCGTGGGCCTATTTTGTCTTTACCTTCCCCGGCATGTTGCTGGTATTTATGTCACTGATGCTGGCGTTAGGCCACTACCGAGGCTATCGCTTAACTGAACTATTTCGTTTTAACGCCATGATTAAAGGCAAATAACATGTCCTTATTCAGCACTTGGAAAGAGCTGCGCAAAAAAGGCGTCATGGGTATCAACCAACGCAATGCTGACTATGTATTGCGCTATAACCAGCGCCATTTGTATCCTCTGGTTGACGACAAAATTAAAACTAAAGAACGCGCCTTACAAGCTGGCATTCACGTCCCCCCAATGTATGGCGTGATCGACTCTGACAAACAAATCAGTAGCCTGGCCGACATTATTCAAGGCCATCGCGACTTTGTCATTAAGCCTGCGCAGGGCGCTGGTGGCGACGGTATTCTCGTTATTGCCGACCGTTTTGAAGGCTATTACCGTACAACGTCGGGTCGCTTGCTAAGCGATGAAGACATTGAATTCCACTTATCAGGTATTTTATCCGGCATTTACTCGCTAGGCGGTCACCGCGACCGTGCACTTATAGAGTATCGGGTGACCCCCGACCCTATCTTCAGCGCCATCAGCTACGAAGGGGTACCAGACATACGAATCATTGTATTAAAGGGCTATCCCCTGCTGGCCATGCTGCGACTGCCTACACGCCAGTCTGGCGGTAAGGCCAATCTCCATCAGGGCGCCATCGGGGTTGGTGTCGACTTAGCCACCGGTATTACTTTAGACGGAACCTGGTTAAATAAATTTATCAACAGTCACCCGGACACAACCAACCCCGTACGCGGCGTGCAATTGCCGTTCTGGGATAGCTTTATGTCCCTAGCGACTCAATGCTACGAACTCACCGGCTTGGGCTACTTGGGCGTAGATATGGTGCTAGACAAGGATCGCGGACCCTTAATGCTCGAGCTGAATGCTAGGCCGGGATTGAATATCCAGATCGCAAATGACGCCGGATTGGCCGCCCGCTGCCGCAGCGTAGAAAATGAAATTGATCGCCTAGCAGCCAAAGGAATTAAAAAACCCTCACCGGCTAAAAGACAGGCGTTTTGCCAAAGAGTGTTTGCCCAGCCGCTAGTAGTGGCAACGGTAAGTGACGAATCGGCAAATAAAGCGGTAGGCTAAACGGCGGCGCTCGTATTATGAACACCGCGAGGGACTACTGATGGTAGGATTCGGGTAGACGGTTGCTAGATTTGAACCGTCCAATAACCCCTTATTTTGCAGCGCGTTCCTGAGCAATCAAGACTTCAGCTACCTTAAGCATTTCCGAGCGACCGCCGGCAGAACGACCCGTCACTCGGTACTTACCATTAACGATCAATTCTGGTGTACCGGCAATACCGTAAGACCTCGCACGGGCATCAGCCTGCTTCACCTGACTGTTTACTCCAAAAGAGTCGAATGTTTTACGAAATTTTTCCTCGCTAACATCGGAGTGCGTGGTGAACAAGGTCGCCAAGGCATCGGCATCACGCAACATATTGCGATCAACATTAATGGCATTAAAAATTGGCTCGTGCACTTTATCTAATACGCCCAGCGCCTCGGCGGTGTAGTAAGCTTTAGCGTGCACGACCATAAGATCGTTCCACATTGCTGGAGAGCGTTTAAAATCAACATCAGCCGGCAGCTGTTTCTTCCATACTTCTAGCATCGGCTCAAAATCGAAGCAGTGACTACAGCCATACCAAAACACCTCAACAACTTCGATTTTGTCTGGGTTGGCGGTTCTCACCGGCTGCGCGATACGAATGAATCGCTCGCCACCGCTGGCGCTATCAGTCGGCGGAGATTGTGCAGCACTGGCAGCCGGCGGCGTGACTTTCGCCGACACGGGCTCAGACCCATCGCTACACGCCGACATTAATACTAGAAAGCTGAACACACTAACCAGCGAGAACATTTTCTTAATCATGAAGCCCCCTTACTAAAAAAAGGTCTTGCCAATCACCTATAAACTGTAAAAGACAAACCGGTATAAATAAATTGTTATAAGCTGCTTGTGACCCCATTAAACCATAATGATTCCGGTTTGCTGGCATCTACTTTCCCTATTTATAGGTGGATTTTTTTTGCGGCCCACAATAAACAGTCATAAAAAAAGCGGCCTAAGCCGCTTTTTTTATCTGCTGGCAATCAGTTGTGCAAACCCTGAATGAAGCTCGCTACCGCTTCAATTTCTGAATCGCTCATTTTGAAAGCCACCGAACGCATAATTTTAGTATCGCCATCATTGGAACGGCCTTCACGACCATCTGCTGCTGCACGAAATGCCGTTAATTGGGCAACCGTATATGCCGCATGCTGGCCAGCCAACGCTGGGAAACCCGCCGCAGCCATACCCTGACCGGTAGGAGAATGACATCCGGCACAAGCCGGTACGCTGCGATCAGCGATACCACCACGAAAAATCGCAGCACCTTTTTCTACCAAAGCTGGGTTGGCCTGACCCGTACTACTGGTTTTGCTGGCGTAATAAGCCGCGATGTCTGCAATATCCTGATCAGACAAATTGTCGACCTGACCAGCCATCATAGCCACGGGACGGGCGCCAGACTTGATGTCATTAATCTGTTTAATCAAGTAACGCTCGCCTTGGCCTGCCATTTTTGGAAACATCGGCGTAGCACTATTGCCATCTGCACCGTGGCAAGCAGCGCAAGACGCTGCCTTGGCTTTACCCGCACTGGCGTTGCCTTCCAATGCCACAGCAGACCCTGTGAACATTAATCCAGCAATCATCACTAGTAGTGTTTTATTCATTGTAACGTACTCTTTAATCAATATAATTTTGTCGCACTGCTAAGATTTAGGCGTCGCCATATACTCAATCAATGCTTGAAACTCGTCAGTACTGCAGTTAAAACACAAGCCCTTCGCTGGCATTGCATTAAAACCTTCCATAGTATGCTTCAGCAGGGTATCCATGCCTTTTTCTAGACGAGGCGCCCAAGCTACTTCGTCGCCTGTTTTTGGCGCGCCATTCGCACCAAAACCATGGCAGGCATAGCAGGATGACTTGTAACGATCTACAATTGCCTGCTCGGCAGCGCCGGCTGACACACCAGACACTAGAAAGATTAAACCAAAAAGCCATTTATGCATTATCTAAGTCTCCGAGTTTCAGCTATAGAATATGATTAATCAGGAGGCTAGGGCCTTAGTGAATGTCTAAAGTGGCCCCGCACAAAAACACCGGCATTATACACAACTACTTGGCGTAGGGGGCCAGTTATTACCCCATTATGCTACTGCTTTAGCACTTTTTCTCGGATATATTATGGATTCCTCTCCAGCATTAAACTACCGCCGCGCCAGCTATTTGAAAAGCTCACCCGACCTTATGCGCTGTCCCGACGACTCTGGCGCGGAGGTTGCCTTTGCCGGCCGCTCCAACGCGGGAAAATCTAGCGCAATCAACCGCCTGACCGAGAATAAAAAACTCGCCAAAACCAGTAAAACACCCGGTAGAACCCAGCTGCTTAATTTTTTCATCTTGGATGATAGCGGCCGCCAACGACTTGTCGATCTACCCGGCTACGGCTTTGCCAAAGTCCCCTTGGCAGTAAAAAACGAGTGGCAGCGAAATCTTGAGGCCTATCTGCAAAAGCGCGAGTCATTGAGCGGCATGGTTCTAATGATGGATATTCGCCACCCCCTCACTGATTTCGACAGACAAATGGTCAGCTGGGCGACCAAAAGCGCCATGCCCATACATATTTTACTGACCAAAGCGGACAAGCTTAAGCGCGGCCCAGCGTCGGCGACCTTGTTGACGGTTCGCAAAGATCTCGCCGAATACGGCGACCTAATCAGTGTGCAATTATTTTCTGCCCACAACGGCGACGGCCTGCAGGCGCTTCGCAGTCAGCTAGATAAGTGGCTAGATATCCCAGCAATAGAAAACATCGACGGCCCTGAAATCACGGAACCCCAGTCTGATAGTAATATTTGAGTAGCTTGACGATGCAAAAAAGCCCGGCGCGCTGAACTCGCCGGGCAATCCTACTCCTAAAGGAGACAGGGGGAGACAAGTCTCCTAACGCGGGGCTGTTCCTAAATGCATTAAGAGCAACAGCTTTCTAAAAGTAGACGCAGATTAACGTTTATGCAACTTAGTGCGCCTCATCCCAATTGTCACCGGTGCCAACCCCGACTTCCAACGGCACCGATAGCGCAGCCGCGGCCATCATTCGCGCAACAACCTCTTTACGCACTGTATCCAGTGCTGCCGGCGCGACTTCTAAGACCAATTCATCGTGAACCTGCATAATCATTCGGGCATCGATCCCGCTGTCACTCAGGTAGCGATCCACAGAAATCATCGCCCGCTTGATAATATCGGCGGCCGTGCCCTGCATAGGCGCGTTGATCGCAGTGCGCTCGGCGGCCTGCCGACGCATACCGTTGCTGGCATTAATTTCTGGCAGGTATAAACGCCGGCCAAACAGGGTTTCGACATAGCCTTTTTCTGAGGCCAATACCCGAGTTTCATCCATATATCTCAGCACGCCGGGGTAGCGCTCAAAGTATAAATCGATATATGCCTGCGCCTCTTTGCGGCCAATCTGCAGCTGGCGAGCCAAGCCAAATGCCGACATACCATATATCAATCCGAAATTGATAGCCTTGGCATTGCGACGCTGCTCGTCGCTGACGTTCTCGAGCCCAACCCCAAAGACCTCTGCTGCGGTCGCTTTGTGAATATCTTCACCGCGACTAAAAGCGTCAATCAGTCCACTATCACCAGACAAATGGGCCATTATTCGCAGCTCTATCTGCGAATAATCCGCCGCCAAAATGACATAGCCTGGCGGCGCGACAAACGCCTGGCGAATACGCCGCCCCTCAGCACTGCGAATAGGAATATTTTGGAGATTTGGATCGGATGACGACAGCCGGCCAGTCGCCGTTACGGCCTGATGATAGGAGGTATGGATACGACCCGTCGCCGGATCAATAAGTAAGGGTAGCTTGTCGGTATAGGTCGACTTAAGCTTTGCCATACCCCGATGTTCTAGGATCACCTTGGGCAGGGGGTAGTCGTGGGCCAATTCTGCCAAGACCTCTTCGGCGGTGGATGGCGCGCCCTTAGGTGTCTTTTTGATTACTGGAATACTCAAGCGCTCAAACAAAATTTCACCGAGTTGCTTTGGCGAGGCGAGATTAAATTCGCCGCCCGCCAACTCATAAGCCTCTTTCTCCAAAGCCTGCATCTTTAAACCAAGCTCATGGCTTTGCTTACCCAGCAGCTCACGACTCACGAACGCACCGTTGCGCTCAATACGCGACAAGACTGGCACCAATGGCAACTCAATGTCGCGATACACCGCCATCAACGAAGGGCTGGCCTTAAGCTGCGTAGATAGGACGTGATGCAGTCGCAAGGTAATATCCGCATCTTCAGCCGCATAGGGCCCAGCCTGTTCCAGTGCAACCTGATTAAAAGTGAGCTGCTTAGCGCCTTTACCGGCAATGTCTTCAAAATGGATAGTGCTGTGACCAAGGTGCTTGGTGGCCAAGGTATCCATGTCGTGACGACTGCCAACTGAATCCAATACATAGGACTCAAGCATGGTGTCTTCGGCGATGCCGCGCAGAGTAATGCCGTGATTGAGAAGGACGTTGGCATCGTATTTTAAATTCTGACCCAACTTGCGCTTACTGGCGTCTTCTAGAAGAGGCTTTAAGGCGGCCAATACAGCGGCTTCATCAAGCTGATCGGGGGCATCCAAGTAATCATGAGCAAACGGTAAATAAGCCGCCTGACCAGCTTGCACCGCAAAAGACACGCCTACCACCCGCGCTTGCATATAATTTAGGCTGGTAGTTTCAGTATCAAAGGCAAACAGCGTTGCGGCGTTAAGCTTTTGCAGCCACTCATCAAAGTGCGGCTGAGTCAGTATTAGCTGATAATCTGGCTCACCGGAAAAAGCTGGCTCAGGCGCGTCACTGGCAGCGTCGCCGCCCACATCACCGCCAAGTAGGTCCGGCTGCTCCAAAGACTCAGCACGTGCGCTTCGACTTAATTCTTGCACCCAGGTTTTAAATTCAAATTCGGTAAACAAACTGAGCAAGCGCTCATTATCCGGCGCAGACGGCAATAAATCGGGCACCGTCACATCTAGGGGCACATCGCATTTAATCGTCGCCAGTTTATAGGAAAGGAATGCCTGTTCGCGGCTATCTGCGAGCTTCTTCGCGACCCCCTTAGCGCCACGTATCGGTAGTTCCGGAACTTTGTCTAGGTTTTCGTAAATCTCATGCAGGCCACCCAGCGCAAGTATTAGCGCCAATGCGGTTTTCTCACCAACGCCGGCAACACCGGGAATATTGTCTACTTTGTCGCCCATCAGCGCCAAAAAATCGATTATCAGCTCTGGCGGAATCCCAAACTTTTCATTCACTCCCGCAATATCCATCACGGTATCCGTCATGGTATTGACCAAAGTGACGTGGTCATTGACCAGCTGCGCCATGTCTTTATCACCGGTCGACACTAAGACAGGGCGCTCCTTGCCAGCCTGAGCGGCCAAGGTGCCAATCACGTCATCGGCCTCGACACCTTCTATCACCAGGCGCGGCAGACCCATAGCATCGACAATGGCATTTATCGGCTCAACCTGACTCCGCAAGTCATCAGGCATGGGAGGGCGCTGCGCTTTGTACTCCGAATACATATCGTCGCGGAAGGTTTTACCCTTGGCATCAAATACCACCGCGATAGGACTGCCGGGGTAATCCTTTTGCAGGCGCCGCAACATATTAATAACGCCTTTTATAGCGCCAGTAGGCTGACCTGCCGAGGTGTTAAGCGGCGGCAGAGCGTGAAAAGCACGGTAGAGGTAGGAAGAACCGTCAACTAAAACAAGGGGCTTTATGGCTGTCATGGGAGCGAGTTGGCACGTCTATTATTGGGAAACGGCAGTGTACCACGAGCTAGACACGCTTCATTAGCCAATCATCAACCAGTCAAAGTGTTACTAATTTTCACAACCACCACAATGTGAAACATAAACGACATAACACATTAACAGTAAATTAACAAAAGTTAAGCAGACATTATTATTGCATGTGTTACCTTACGTAACACAAGGTAACCTTTATCTTGTCTTGGGCCAAACAAGCCCATATTGCTAGGAGTAACTAAAATGAACAAAACTATCAGTGCCATCCTTATCCTGCTTGCCAGCGCCATGGCGACCGCCGCAGAACCCAATACTGCAGCCACTGAACCCATGGTAATAGCGTACAACCAGATTGAAGATAGCAAACTTCAGGAGCCGACTGTTAAGCTGACTAGCGAGTACTCAGCAGCGCGTTTTCTTGAGAAAAATCTGGATGTTGTTGCGGCAAGCTTAAATCTAGAACTTGACGATAAGATTAGTAGCGCCATGACACCAAGCTTCGACCAATAAGCCCAAATAGCTTATGACACTACTGGTTACTAACGATCAAAACAGGCCAGAAATGCCTGCCCGAGCTGACGGTATAATCCCAAAAACCCGTCAGCACCTTCTTTTTTCCCCGCACTATCTATAGCTAAGCCCATACCCGAACCCATACTGGGGCTTATATTTGCGCCCAAAGGATCGATTTCAATCACCGGAATATCCAGACCTGCAACCAATGCATTTAGCATTGCAGGTGCATACTGCGGCTCGCGAAACACGCAGGAAAATTCACCAGCCTGCAGACGAGCGCGCAATTCAACGATATGTCTCGCCCCCGGTAGGCGATCAGACCCCGACATCACCATTTCACCGGCGGGTAAACCGTAGTGCCGCTCAAAGCGACTAAAGCCATCATGCAGGAGTAGGTAGGGCCGACGCTCACTGCGGTCTATGTCTGCCTGAAGCTCCTTGTCATACTGCCTAAACTCGGAGCTAAACCGTGCGGCATTGGCATGAAAATAAGCGCCCCGCGACGGTATGCGATCGGAAAGTAATCGCGCTATACGCCGCGCTATACTTTGCACTTCATCGGCATCCATCCACACATGAGGATCTTCGTTATTTTTTAAATCAGGGTAGAAGGCGGTAGCGTTGTCTTGTTTACGCAACAGCTTTTGCAGGTAGGTTTCCAGCATCGGCCCAACCCAAAACACAAGATCTGCGGAGCGCACGCGCTGAACGTCTGAGGGCCGCAACTGAAAATCATGCGGTGAGACCGTTGCCGGCGCCAGCAATTCGGCAGTGACTGCATCACCGCCGACATTTTGAACAATCAATTGCAATGGCATAATACTCGACAATACCAGAGGCTTATTACTGTCCGCCCAAGCGACATTACTGAGCATCCAAGCCGTTAATACCATCCACACCACTAATTTCAATTGATCTTCCCCATTGTCTAATACCGCCTTAATGCAATATTATAACATTTTATTTTCCCGCGAATTGGAACTCAATGCAGAATATAGTTGAGCAACACAATCATCAGCGCTGCATTGATGATGCCATGTCTCGCGCAAGAGAATTATGCCAGCGCCGGCAAATAAAATTTACCCCTATACGCGAACAGGTTTTAGCATGTGTATGGGCGAATCACCAACCGATAGGCGCTTACACTATCCTCGACGAACTGGCGAAACATACCGATCGCCGCCCAGCGCCACCCACGGTGTACCGCGCACTGGACTTCTTAGTCGACAACGGTCTGGTTCACCGCATTGCATCACTGAATGCATTTGTGGGCTGTAAAGACCCACACCACCAGCATCAGGGCCACTTTTTGATATGTCGGCTGTGCCGCAATGTGACGGAACTGGATACCGACATTATTAATACCGCCATTAGCACTGCCGCTAAGCAATATGGCTTTGCCGTTGAGACTCCCTGCGTCGAAGTGGTCGGCTGCTGCGCGCATTGCCAGGAGGAGGACGACAATGTCTGATTCCCCGCTACTAAAACTCGACCAGGTTTCACTGAAGCACCAACAGCATAACTTACTTAGCGATATCAGCATCAGTCTTGCGCCGCGCCAAATAATGACCATTATCGGGCCGAATGGCGCTGGCAAGAGCACTTTAATTAAGATAGCACTGGGCTTAATAAAACCGGATAGCGGTAGCGTCTTTAGACGAGCAAATCTTCGCATTGGTTATATGCCACAGCGCCTATCCCTCAACCCCCTAATGCCAATGAGTGTAGAACGCTTTCTAGCGATGAGTCGCACCCGTCAGCAAAATATATCCGACGCCCTAGCGCGCACGGGCATTAGCCACCTGCGGCAGCGACCACTGCATGATATTTCCGGCGGCGAAACCCAGCGCGTACTGCTTAGTCGAGCGCTGTTGTGCAACCCCGATTTACTGGTGCTCGACGAGCCAGCGCAAGGCGTTGATATTAGCGGCCAAACCGAGCTCTATGAACTCATTAATAACTTGCGCGATACACTCGGCTGCGCAGTGCTAATGGTGTCCCATGATTTACATTGGGTTATGGCCCAAACCGATACCGTAATATGCCTTAATCAGCATATTTGCTGTCATGGTCACCCAGAGCATGTCAGCAATGACCCGGCGTATTTATCATTATTCGGCCGCCGCCACGCCGAAGCGATCGCCCTATATCAACACGATCACGACCATCAACACGACATCCATGGCAATGTTGTGGACGGGCACCATCATCATGACTGACATATTACTCAATGCATTAATCGCCGGCCTACTAGTAGCTGCATTGTGCGGTCCACTTGGGGCGCTGGTGACTTGGCAGCGCATGGCGTACTACGGCGACACGCTCGCTCACTCAGCACTACTTGGCCTCGCCCTAGGCTTGGCGCTACAAGTGAATTTACAGTACAGCGTGCTCTTCATCTGCCTGTTAATCGCCACCATTCTGTTTGCTCTGCAGTGGTGGCGAAACATTGCACTGGACAGCCTCCTCGGCATCTTATCTCACAGCAGTTTGGCTCTAGGCTTGGTCTGCCTGTCTTTTTTAGACAATCAACAATTGGATTTAAACGCCTTTTTGTTCGGCGATTTGCTTGCCATTATGCGCGAAGACTTAATCAGTCTCGCGGTAATCTGCGGCCTTATTTTAGCGCTACTGCTGCGATATTGGCCGGCGCTAGTAGCCATCACCGCACACGCCGAACTGGCGGAAATTGAAGGTTTGCCAATAAAGCGACTGCGATTGCTGATGATGCTGATGGTGGCGGCAACGGTGGCGGTGGCCATGAAAATAGTAGGGGTATTGCTGATTACCGCAATGCTGATTATTCCCGCTTCTGCAGCGGCGCGCTTTGCCCGCAGTCCCGAACAGGCCGCGATTCTGGCCATGATATGCGGCGCCATTGCTGTTATTTGTGGCTTAGCCGGCGCATGGTATTGGGACACGCCGGCGGGGCCGAGCATTGTCTTGGGAGCAGGGGTTTTGTTTATACTAGGGCAGCTGGCACCGAGCTATCGACGCGATTAAAGATGGTGAAACAGCAGATCAAAGGAATCAGCGAGGTGAGGGCAGCTCTTTAAACCTAAGCACTGTATAGCCGTCGCCTTAGGTGTTCAAAACACCGCCGACGCTCAAAATTCTGAGCGCAGCGATGAATCAGCGGCGGTTAATAATATTGCCGAATAGATAAGTAGGCGCGCTTCATTTTACTAAGCTCTAAGGGCGCCTTCAAAAAACCAACCGAATGGCCTTTGGGATTCACCAAGGCGACATTGGCGCTGTGCTCAACCAAATAATTACTGCCTCCACCGGGGACCTTGGTAAAGGGAATATTTAGTGAGGTCGCAAAGCGGTGAATTTCCAAAAAGTCACCCGTAATGCCACGAAAGGCGGGATGAAAGAAATCCAAATAGCTATGTAATTGCTCTGGTGTATCGCGGGCAGGATCAACGCTCGCCAACCAAACTTGAGTATCCGCCTGCACCTCAGGGTCCAACTCCTGATAGAACGCTTTTAATTGCGCAAGCGTTGTCGGGCAGATGTCTGGGCAATAAGTGAAGCCAAAAAACACTAAATTCCACTGGCCCTGAAAAGTTGAGGGCGTAACGCGCTCACCCCGATCGTTTTCCAAAGTAAAATTAGGGAGGGTGCGCGGATTTTCGTAGAGATAGGCCCCCTGAGATTTTAACTCCTCAGCGGTCATGACTCTGGCCCGCGTGAAGGAGTAAAAAAATCCACTCACCAAGATAATTCCAACAGATACGATAGCCAGTACGGTTAAGCGTATACCGCGATTACGCTTTGCCGTTGTGCTTTGCTGGGTTTCTTCTGTCATCAGTAACTAACCTCAAAAATAGTCGTTGCCGGCAGTAAATAGTGATCAAGCAACATGATCATAAACAATGCCATCAAGTAGATAATGGAGTATTTAAATGTTGCCATTGGCGCATCTGGATTATTGCCACGCATCAACACGATCGCCCAGTAAAGAAAGCCCGAACCGAGACACACGGCGCCGAGCAAATACAAAGATCCACTCATACCGGTTGCAAACGGCAGCAGGGTAACAACAAATAACAATACCGTATAAAGCAAGGTATGCAGTTTGGTATAACCAATTCCGTGGGTCACAGGCAACATGGGAATGCCTACTTTGGCGTAGTCATCGCGACGGTGAATAGCCAGAGCCCAAAAATGGGGTGGTGTCCAAATAAAGATTATCAGTACCAGTAAAAGCGCATGACCGTCTACCTGATTAGTAACCGCAGTCCAACCCAATAAGGGCGGCGCTGCACCCGCAATTCCACCGATAACGATATTCTGTGGCGTTGCGCGCTTTAAGAATAGGGTATAAACCACCGCATAACCGAGCAGAGAAGCGAACGTTAACCATGCAGTTAAGGCATTTACCTTAATCAGCAACACCGCCATGCCTAGACTACCGATCGCAGCCGCAAATATCGCTGCATCACGAGTCTTCACTCGACCTTGAGCAATCGGGCGATTATGCGTACGCGCCATCACCAAATCTATGCGACTGTCCACCAAGTGATTGACCGCCGCGGCCGCACCCGCACATAAACCAATACCAATATTGCCAAAAACTAGCGCCTCCCATGGCACCATACCCGGCACCGACATAAACATGCCAATAACCGAGGTCAACAACATCAGCAGTACCACATTGGGCTTACACAGTTCGTAATAGTCTCGCCAGCTCGCTGACTCGGCCCGTGGCTGCGTCATACTCGAATTCCCCCGCGGTTTACCGCCGCCGTAAAGATCAGATAAATGGTGGTGACCTGCGTCAGTAACAGCAAGGCCCCGACTAAATTGTGCGCTACCGCCACACTGATAGGAAACTGAAACACGACATTGCTGATACCCAAGCTCACCTGGACAGCAAGTACAGTCAGAATCACATGGGCTAGGGTCTTAGCGGCCGGCAGTTTAAGGCGGTACAAACTTACACATAGAAATACTAAATACGCCGCGGTAACAATAGCGCCAAGACGGTGGCTAAAGTGGATAGCGACGCGGGCGGCGTTATCCATCGTGCCTCCCAAATAATTAGGTCCAATATGCTGAGTAATATTGAAGCCTTCCGCAAAATTCATGGGGGGTAGCCATTCTCCCTGGCATGTCGGAAAATCAGGACAGGCAATATCTGCGTAATTCGACGTGGTCCAACCGCCCAAGGCAATCTGCATAAGCACAATCAACAAGCCAATAACGGCCAGTGGTCGAATCGACCTTAACTTCGCTTCATCAATAGCGGGAATTTGCCAACGCATATTATTGAGTCGCAAAGTGAGCAGCCATAATAAGCTAATGGTAGTGAAGCCCCCAAGAAGATGTGCTGTCACCACTTGAGGCCACAATTTGAGGGTCACCGTCCACATACCAAACATTCCCTGCAGAATGATGAAGGCAAGGATAAACGCGGGCAGCTTAACAGGTTGGCCTGGCTCTCGGCTACGCAGCGAAAATGCCAATATAGCGATAGTAAAAAGACCTAAGCTCGCCGCTAAATGGCGGTGGATCATTTCAGGCCAAGTTTTATCGTGCTCAACTGGCATGTCTGGATATGCCTCATTAGCGCGCTCAACTTCGTGATCGGCGCTGGGCCACAATACGTGCCCGTAACACATCGGCCAATCAGGGCACCCTAAACCAGCATCCGCCAGACGGGTGAAAACGCCCATCCCTAAAACAATTACCGCGACTAAACATGCAGTTAAAGTGAGACGAAAACCTGCTTTACGATTTTCTGGCGTGTTAAATAAAGCCATTGTGTATTACCGTGTTTGCTATATTTACTGCGCCGATTATTTAATCAGGCGCCCCATATCTTTCAGGACGTCCTTGCCTAAACTTGTCAAGGTATGCTGTTCGGTATCACCTGAGCGGTAATACATCATCACCCAGCCCATAGGGTCAACCACATAAAATGCGTGGGGGTCGAAAGGATCAATTTCTAAGCTTTTTAAGTTGTTTAAAAAAGCCGAGCCATTCGTATACAGCACCGAGAGGTCGCTGTGCTCAGCATCAATAAAGTCACGTAAGTTTGCAGACAATGGTCCATCGACGGCGAGATAAACTCGCTCAACTCGATCCATTTTTTTACCCAGCGCGGTTTGCGTCTGACGCGTCAAATACAGCATACGCTCACAGGCATCAATGCAGTCTCGGCCACCAACAACCATAAACACCCATCGCGATTCAGCGCGATCGAACAAAAACTCACCGCCATCTATACGCTGGGGATTTAGGTCACCGAGCTGCATTGGTGGACTGATCAATGTGCCGCGATTTACCGTTCTAAAATTAATAATATCTTCCTTCGCCAAATAGAAAACAGCGCTGGACAATAAGATCACCGCGATGGGAATACCCAATATCAAACTAAGAAGGCGCTTACCGCGCTTAGGATCAATAGATGTTGTCATAGGTCTTTGTTCTCTTCACCCTTACGAAGCTTACGTAGCTCCATTAGATTTGTATTACGAAAAATGAAAATAATGGCCAAAGCCAGCGCCATGGCAAACCACTGCACGGCGTACCCTGTATGCTTTGCAGGCGACACATTAACGACGAGTCGCTCAGTCTGCAATGCCCCCACACTGCTAGCATCAAGCCGCAGACTAACCGGTAGAATCTCGGGAAATTCCTTTCTCTCAGTATCAATATCTAACCACTGCTGACGACGCGGCCAAGTGGTATGAAGCTCGGTCCCCAAACTGAAGTTTTTCTCTTCGCTGCGATATAACTCACCCGTAATCGTCACCACACCCTCGGGAATCGACACCGCAGGCAAGGTCCGACGAGAGGCATCGCCCGCAATCCATCCCCGATTAACCAGCAAAGCACCACCATCACTGAGATTAAAGACAGCCATTATCTCATAACCGAATCGGCCGCGAAAAATTCGATTGTCTAATAACCAATATCGGCTGGCATCAAATTCACCGCTTGCATATACCGGGCGATAATTAGGGTAGTTATCTAGCGTTGTAATGCTTAGTGCGGGTAATAGCCGACGTTCTTCAAAATCGGCGAGCAGTACCTTTTTTTGATCTGCGCGCTGCAACTGCCAGAAACCAAGACTCACTAACACTGGCAGTATCAAGATAATAGCGAGGGCCGACTTCCAATCTAGCTGCCATTGAAATCTAGTCCGCTGCGCCACCATTTATGAAATCCTATTGTGTATAATTCGGCAAACACTTTAGAGGCTCACCAATATGTGGTTAAAGATTGTCATAATCGTGCTGTTTATCGCACTCGTCATCAGCCTATTTAGTGGGCTGTTCTTCTTAATACAAGATCGTGGTACTACCATGCGAACGTGGCAATCGCTAAAGGTTCGCTTGATTATCGCAGCACTGTTGATGAGTTTTCTGTTTTACGGCGTGTTTACTGGAAAACTCGGATCTAAGGCGCCTTGGGATCAACGTCATCTAGACTCAGGGGAAACTAGCCAGCAAACACCATAGCCTTTCAATAAAGAACTTGGCCGGTATCATCCACTTACAAAGTAAGCAGATGTACCGGCCAAATTTAGTGAGCTAATAGCTGTGTACGTTTAAATAATATAAACGAACAAGAACAAGAACACCCATACCACGTCGACAAAGTGCCAGTACCAAGATGATGCTTCAAAACCGAACTGATCTTCAGCAGAGAAGTGGCCCTTGGTTTTGGAACGCAACCACTGCACTAATAACATGAAGGTACCCATTGCCACGTGAAAGCCGTGGAAACCGGTCAACATGAAGAAAGTGGTGCCGTAAACACCGCTGTTCAGGCGAATACCATATTCAAAAAGCGCTTCGTGGTATTCCAAGTACTGTACGTACAAGAAGATACAACCTAGGGCTACAGTCACAAACAACCACAAATTGAATTTCTTGCGATCATTCTGCTTGATGCCCATGTGGGCAATATGACACGTGAAACTAGATGTCAGCAGAATGAGGGTATTGTACAAAGGTAACCAGTGGAAAATATTGGCAAAACCAGGGAAGGACAGACCATTTTCAGCACCAACAAACTCGCCGTTGTTCGCTAAATGTCCCGCTGCAGCCTGCGCCTTTACACCGCCAATCGCGTCTTGCGGTGTCTCTAAAAGGGGCCAAGTGTATTCAAAACCAGGCCACAATAACGCATTCATAGCGCCATCACCTTCACCGGCCAACCACGGCGCGGACAAATTACGGATATAGAACAAGGCACCAAAGAAGGCCGCAAAAAACATCACTTCGGAGAAAATAAACCACTGCATACCAATCACGTAGGATCGCTTAAGCTGGGCACTGTTCATGCCTGCACGGTTTTCACGAATCGCCGTGCTAAACCAAACCCACAGAGTCACTGCAAGCCACGCTAAACCAGCAAATAAAACAAAGCTGGAATTAGTCTCCTCGCCTGCGCGATAAGTGCTGTCATTAATGACACTTGCCGCACCATAAACGATGGTTGTCATGCCTATCGAAGCACTGATAGCAAGCTTACTACTGTCGGGCACATAGTATGTTTCGTGCCCTGTATTGCTTTGACCCGCCATTATTAAATCTCCATTTTCTCGGGAGAGAAAAATCTATTTTCTATTTCGATGACGACGCCACAGAATCCTGTTTTGCGGCCATCTCGGTTACGTCAAAAATTGTGTACGATAAGGTAATAACGTGGATATCTTCGGGTAAGTCACGATCTATTATAAATTGTAGCGGCAGATCGGCGTCTTTGCCCGCAGCCAAGGGCTGCTGATTAAAACAAAAACACTCCGTTTTATGAAAATACTGGGCCGCGCGAGAAGGAACAATACTTGGAATAGCCTGCGACACCATAAACCGGTTTTGCGTATTTTTCGCAAAAAAGGTGACATGGCTGGACGCGCCAGGATGGACTTCAACCTGGCTGGTATTCGGCGCAAATTCCCAAGGCATCTGCTCGTTGTTTTGCGCGACAAATTGCACTTTCACAATTCGGCTTGTATCGATCTGGCTATCTATAACGGTGTATTGATCACCAGTCGTCTTACCGTTAATGCCCAACACTTCACACAAAGCATCGTAAAGCGGGGGCATTACCCACATGGCGAACACAAACATAATAATAGCCAAGCCCAACAATTTAATGCTGAGTATCGTGGTCTTTTTATCTGCTTGATTCGCCATAATTACCTAACTCCTCACTTCAATTCTGGAGGCGTTGTAAAGGTGTGGTATGGCGCAGGCGTTGGCACTGTCCACTCCAAAGTTGTACCACCTTCCCAGACTTTCGGATCGCTGACCGGCTTGCCGTGAGTAATTGTTCTAACGATATTGAACAAGAACAACAGCTGGCTACCACCGTAAATAAACGCACCAATGGATGACATCATATTGAAGTCAGCAAACATCAGATTGTAATCAGGAATACGACGCGGCATACCTGCTAGACCCACAAAGTGCTGCGGGAAGAAAGTCAGGTTAAAACCAACGAACGAGATCCAGAAATGGGCTTTACCCATGGTCTCGTTGTACATTTTGCCAGTCCACTTTGGAATCCAGTAGTACACAGCAGCAGACAGCGCAAAGATCGCACCCGCAACCATGGTGTAGTGGAAATGGGCTACAACAAAGTAACTATCGTGGTATTGGAAATCCGCAGGCGCAATAGCAAGCATCAAGCCGGAGAAACCACCGATGGTGAACAAGAACACCTTAGCAATCGCAAATAGCATTGGCGTTTCCAAGGTAATAGAGCCCTTGAACATGGTGGTGATCCAGTTGAACACCTTGGCCGCCGTTGGCACTGCAATTAACATGGTGGCGTACATAAAGAACAGTTCGCCTGCAATCGGCATACCTACCGTGTACATATGGTGAGCCCATACGATAAACGACAAGAAAGCGATTGACGATGTTGCGTAAACCATTGAGTCGTAACCGAACAAAGGTTTGCGAGAGAAGGTTGGAATAACCTCTGACACGACCCCAAATGCTGGCAGAATGATGATATACACTTCTGGGTGACCAAAGAACCAGAACACGTGCTGGAACAATACTGGGTCGCCACCACCGGCAGCATTAAAGAAGCTGGTACCGAAGTGAATATCCATCAACATCATGGTTACTGCACCCGCCAGTACCGGCATTACCGCCACTAACAAGAACGCAGTAATCAACCAAGTCCATACAAACATCGGCATTTTCATGTAAGTCATGCCAGGCGCGCGCATGTTTACTACAGTAGCAATGATGTTAATCGAACCCATGATCGACGATATACCCATGGCGTGAACCGCAAATATAAAGAAGGTCACACTTGGTGGTGCATACGTTGTCGACAACGGTGCATAGAACGTCCAGCCAAAGTTTGGACCACCACCTTCCATAAAGAGGGTAGAAGCCAGCAACAAAAACGTTGGTGGCAGAATCCAGAATGACCAGTTGTTCATGCGCGGCAACGCCATATCAGGCGCGCCAATCATCAATGGAATCATCCAGTTAGCCAAGCCAACAAAGGCCGGCATAATGGCACCGAAAACCATGACTAAACCATGCATGGTCGTCATTTGGTTAAAGAACTCAGGCTGTACTATTTGTAAGCCTGGCTGAAACAATTCAGCGCGAATGATCATGGCGAACGAGCCGCCAAGCAAAAACATCGCAAAGCTGAACCACAGATACATCGTACCGATGTCTTTGTGGTTGGTGGTAAATAACCACCTAGTTAAACCTTTAGCAGGTCCGTGATGAGCACCCATGGTGTAATCCCCCTACTGACCTTTCTTGAAATTGTAAATATCAACCGGCTGCAACATGTCACCCATGTTGTTGCCGAACGCGTTGCGCTGGTAGGTAATAACCGCAGCTATATCCACTTCATTTAGCTGGCTACCAAATGCCGGCATCGCTGTGCCAGCTACACCGTTTACGATGCGGTCGATATGATCTTTTATTGGCCCAGTCGCAATAGCACTGCCAGCAATAGCATTACCTATGCCACCCTCACCATTCGCGCCATGACATGCCGCGCAAGCAGTGGTGTAAACCGACTTACCGCGCTCAACCAACTCATCCAAAGAGAAGTCTTTCGCCATCAATGCTTTAACCTCAGCTGAGGCCGCTTGCTTCTCGGCTAACCACGCTTTGTACTCAGGCTCTTCAACAACGTTAACCACAATGGGCATAAAGCCGTGGTTGCGACCGCAAAGCTCAGCACACTGACCGCGGAAAACGCCGGTTTCAGTCGCTTTAGTCCACGATTCGTTGATGAAACCAGGAATAGCATCGCGCTTCACAGCCAGTGCCGGCACCCACCAAGCGTGCAATACGTCGTTGGCTGTAACAAGAAAGCGTACTTTCTTGTTAACTGGAATAACGACGGGCTCATCAACTTCTAACAAATAGTTAGAGCCTTTGGCCTCTGTATTTGCAATTTCGGCGCCGTCGGTCGACAAGTTAGAAAAGAAACTTATATTGTCGCCTTCAGGATTGATATATTCATATTTCCACTTCCACTGGTAGCCGGTGATCAGGATGTCGAGATCAGCGTCATCGGTGTCGTAGATTTCGATCAGTGTTTTTGTAGCTGGAACAGCCATAAACAACAGGATCAGAAATGGAACTATGGTCCAAGCAATTTCCACGCGGGTATTTTCGTGAAAAGTTGCCGGCTCCTGGTGACGCTCTTTACGGTATGCAAATACCGAATAAAACATCACGCCAAAAACCACTATGCCTGTTACGACGCAAATGTAGAAAACCCACATATGCAAATCGTAAATTTGATGACCAACCTCGGTAATACCTGGGGTCATATTGGTTTGCCAACGCTCAACCTGCTCGGCCCATGCGCCGGTACTGAACAGACTTAGCAGCATTAGCACAGGACTAAGCGCCAGCTTAAGCAGCCGTTTCGCTTCTAAATACATCTCCCGTGTCTCCATTTACGTTAATAAAGCCCCAACACCACACAAAGACTGCCATGTACAAGTTTTCAATCTGCCTGGGGAACACAATCGTTAAATTGGACTCTTAGACAGATGCAAACAAACCCCGGTGCGAATTTATTTTAAATTCGCATTGAGATTTATTCGTAATTTGCACATCACAAACCCATAGACGCTGCTTTGGGTGCGACAAAACGCCGCAATTATAAACCCGTTGAATGCGCCAGCGCTACTCTGCTGCAGAGGAATAAGCAGTAACTTATACAATAAATTCAGCTCGTCCCGGCCGCCCACACTAATTAAAGTGTTGATCTAAATCAAAAACCACTAGATATAGGGTAAAATCTATTTTAATTCCGATATCCAGATCGGTTTAAATCCGCTCTAATTCTGTGCAGGCACACTACGCACTCAGCTATTTACGCGATATATTTGCGCAATGACCCCTATGCAACACGCCAGCCGCCGTATCCGAGCACTTTCCGGGCCAATGATCCTTGCGAATCTGTCTGTGCCACTACTGGGTATTGTAGATACGGCTATTCTTGGTCACCTGAATGATAGTCGCTATTTAAGCGCGGTCGCCATCAGTAGCAGCTTGCTTGCCTTTTTATACTGGGGCTTTGGGTTTTTACGAATGGGCACCACGGGTGCCAGCGCACAAGCACATAACCACAACGAGAGCGCTGGCCTGCTAATAAAGGCACTGGCGTTTAGCTGGGTAATCGCAATATTTATATTATTTGCGGGTCACTCGCTAAGCCATATCGGCCTGTCGCTAATGAACGCCAACGACTCCTTAATGCCCCTAGCTCAAAGCTATCTGCACATCCGCCTATACAGTGCACCCGCCGTTTTGGGAACCTATGTGGTGGTTGGCTGGCAAATCGGCCAGCAGCAAACTCGCTGGCCGCTGGCGATTGCACTCACCAGCAACATCATCAATATCGCCCTAGACTATGTCTTTGTCATCAAACTCAATCTCTACAGCGATGGCGCGGCAGTCGCCAGCGCCATCAGCGAATATTGTGGCTTTGGCTTGGCACTTTGGTCGGTGCGCTCGCCACTGAAACACATCAGCAAACTCGGCATTAGCCATGCATGGCTACAAGGCCCGAAGCTTAAACAGCTACTTACTAGCAATTTTCAACTTTTCATTCGCACCGCGGCTCTATTATTTAGCTTTGCTTTTTTCACGGCCCAAAGTGCAACACTGGGCCAGAATCAACTCGCCGCGAACGCGATACTGATCCAATTAATGATGATTAGCGCCTACGGCTTGGATGGCTTTGCCCACGCGGCAGAAGCCTTGGTAGGGGAGGCCTATAGACGACGTGATAGGGCACTACTAATCACCACCTGCCTGGCCTGCGCTAAGTACTGCGCAGTAACCGCGGTAATGGCAAGCGCTGCGCTATTCATATTCAAGTCTGCCATTATCGGCGTCATGACAGATTTGCCAGTCGTCGGCCAACTAGTGCGCCAGTATTATTACTGGATAATCTGGCTGCCATTACTATGCGCACCCAGCTACCTCCTAGACGGCATATATATCGGCTCGCTAAAAACCCAGACCATGCAATGGTGCATGTTATTTTGCGTCAGCGCGGTGTACCTGCCGCTTTGGGCTGCCACCCAGAACTGGGGCAACCAAGGGCTCTGGCTTGCCTTTAGCGCATTCAATTTAGCTCGCGGCCTAAGCTTAGCCCTGTTGTTTCCCTACAGTATTCTTAAAAATATACCATCTCGGTAATCCGACCACCGCTACTATACGTAACATCCTCGGTCTCAGAAAAATCGTTCTTAACAGCACCTAACTGTGACGCCGCTCTAGTTCCTTGATGATAGGCATTGATTAAGGCATACAGCTAGGTAACAATATTTGTGTATATCGGTATCAAAATTGATTGCCCTGTTTTTACACCCGATTTTCACGTCATTTTTTGAAGAGGTATGACCAATGAAAAAGTCCACATATTTACTCCTAGGCTTGTTACTTAGCCTGATAAGTAGCAGCGTATTTGCTCAGTGTGCTGCACGCGCCGTGTTCCGCGCTCCTGATATTCCTGAATTACGCGATACCAGCTTTGAACAGGTCGCTCAACTTGAAGAGGCGGTCAGAAACTATCTTGCGGACGCTGAACAGAAACTGGAAGAGTGTGGCAATAGAGTGTCCCCACTTAGCTATAACCTTGCCGTCGATCGCATGGAGCGAGTCGCCAAGGGTTACAACGAGCTAGCCGAATTTTATAACCGGACCAATGGTGTCACAGAAGTGAAGGTCGCGATTAACTAAGCTTTTCTCAAGGAGTGGCCTGTCTTAGAAGACAGTGCCTAAACCCACAGCCTAGCCAAAATACAGGTTGTGGGGCCTATCTTTTTTTGTACCTAAAACATGCAAACCGTTTGCTGCACCGACGCTACTATTCGGCCACGCTCAGCACGCCAAATTTTTAGCTGCCGTCTTTAATAACTGCTCACAGCGCAGCGCAGCGGAGCCCGCAATATCCCGATTTGGTATAATCAAAAACAAATCGGCATAGCGCTCCCCGCCTTCATTTAATGGCAAGGGCAGAATTTCTCCACTCTCCAATTCCGCCCGCACCGCTATTTCGGGCAGCCACGCAAACCCCAAACCACGCGCCACCGCGCTTATCGATATATCCATACGACTTACCGTTAGACGCTGGGCGGCGTCCAGCCAGCCCGAATCTCGCTTTTTGCGAACCCCAGAATCCATTACCACCACTTGTCGAAATGGCCGTAAATCCCGATAGTCTAAGCTGCGCTCCAGCATATGTAAGGCATGATGGCGGTGCGCCACCGCAATAAACTTCACTCTCAACAAGTGATCGCCAAGAAAACCCGGTGGCACGATACCAGTAATCGCAACATCGCAGCGCCTCTCAAGCAGAGCCTCTTCAGCACCACTCAACACCGTTTCAACGCATTCAATACGAGTATTCGGACAGCTTTCGCTGAGCTCATGCAAACAATCTAACATTGCATGACCGGGGAAAAGGGCATCACACACAATTCTTAGCTGAGGCTCCCAACCTGCCGCGACGGACTTGGCGGACTGCTCTAGACGCAGGGCTTCATCAATTAAGCCCCGCCCACGGCGGTAGAGCACTTGGCCAACTTCTGTCAGCTCAGACTTCCTGCCACGAATTTTAAAAACCTTAACACCTAGCTGCTCTTCCATTTTCTGGATGTTATACGTCACCGCAGACTGACTTTTGTGTAAAACCTCCGCAGCGCGGGCATAACTACCCTCATCCACCACCGCCAAAAAACAGTGCCACTGCTCAAGATTCGTTTTAGGGCCCAACATACATCAATTTTCCTGATCATTATTAGCAATAAATTGCGCTTTTTAAACAACTTTATCAATAGTTTAATGGGCCCAGCTAGTAACGTAAGACATTAATCCCGGAGCACCTTATGACTAACATTCTTCATATCAATAGCAGCGTATTTGGCCAAGGCGGCACATCCAGTCAAATGAGCCAAGAATTTATTCAGGCTTTGCGCAATAAACAGGACGACTCCACCCTGATTTTTCGCGACTTACACGAAAACCCACTGCCGCATTTAGACGGCGAGCGATTCACCGCCTTTGTCACACCGGCAGAACAACGAAGTCCTGCCCAGCACGCCATAGTCGCGGAATCAGATATCCTGATAAATGAACTGCGCGATGCCGACATTATTGTGCTCGGGATGCCACTCTACAATCTTGGCGTGCCATCCACATTTAAAGCCTATATCGACCATATTGCCCGCGCCGGTGAGACCTTTCGCTACACCGCTAATGGTCCACAGGGTCTATTAAGCGATAAAAAAGTATATGTTTTTGCAGCCCGCGGTGGCCAATACCTCGACACGCCAATGGATACGCAAACCCCGTATCTGCGGCATATTTTAGGCTTGATGGGTATCAGTGATATCGAATTTATTTACGCGGAAGGCTTAAATATGGGGCCCGAGCTTGCCAAGCAAGCATTGACTAACGCCCGCAAGCAACTGCTTGACAGTGTCGCCTGAAGCCACGCGCCAGAATACACTAGGGAGAATGATCATGACGATTCGCACAGTAACTCGTATTATTCCAGCCCGCGCCACCTCTGACGGTGCAGGCGTGAAATTAAAGCGCAGTATCGGGCAATCTAACGCCGCAAGGCACGATCCGTTTTTGATGCTTGACGAATTTTTTTCTGACGAGCCCGCCGACTATCTGGCAGGATTCCCCTCGCATCCCCACCGTGGCTTTGAGACCGTGACCTATATGCTAGAAGGTCATATGCTCCACGAAGATCATCTTGGTAACAAAGGCCATCTTCGTGACGGCGGCGTGCAATGGATGACGGCGGGGCGCGGTGTTATTCACTCGGAAATGCCGCAGCAAGAAGCAGGTCGGATGCGCGGTTTTCAACTGTGGATTAATTTGCCCGCCGCGGAGAAAATGCAAGCAGCAAGTTATCAGGACATCCCGGCTGCAAATATCCCTCAGTTAACACTCAGCGAACATAGCAAGGCCACCCTCATTGCCGGTCGCAGTAAAATCAACGGTATCGACGCCATCGGCTACATAAATGGCGAAGACGGCAAAGAACTAAGTACCGACCCTGTTTATATCGACTTGCGGCTCAGCGCGGGCGAGGGCGCAGACGTCATGCTAGCTAAAGCCCACAATGCATTTGTATATGTGTATGAGGGCAGTGTAATCATCGGCGATGAGCATATCGCCAACAATTGCAGCGCCTTGCTAAGCCCGGGCGAACAGCTAAAAGTCAGTTCACCTAAGGGGGCACGCCTTCTTATTCTAGCGGCTAAACCCATTGGCGAAGCCGTAGTGCAATACGGGCCATTTGTAATGAACTCCAGCGAAGAAATTGAGCAAGCCCTTCAAGATTACCGAGACGGGGTTCTCGCCATCGCCTAGCGCTACGTAGCAAAGCCGCCTATAACGTGGATACTGGAGAAAGTATCTGCGCAAGCGAATCCAGGCCGGAAATATCTCGCCTCTCCTTGTAATCGGCAACACCAAAAAGCACTAAGAAAAACAACTAAATAGCTAAAACTCATCGAAGCTAATTTTTTGCTGACTAAAACCTACGGGCACTATCAACAACATTGTATTTACGCTTTTGATTCAAGCGCGATATAGTAGGGGCTTGGCTCTAAAGGAGTATATTTTATGACGACATCAATGTTGGTACGCGACGTAATGACCTCACCGTCGCCAATGGTAAAACAAGGCAGTGACTTGGGCGAGGTCGTAAAAACCTTACTTAAACACGGCGTGTTTGGCCTTCCCGTCGTCAATGACCTTCATGAACTTGTCGGCTTTGTTTCGGAGCAAGATTGTATCCACTCGGTGTTAGTCAGTAGCTACCACTGCGAAGGCTCACCCAGCGTCGACGATGTAATGAGTCGCGAAGTATTGGCCGTAGAAGCGAACTCTTCTATTATCGACCTTGCCCAGCAAATGGGTAAAAACAAGCCCAAGTCCTACCCTGTAACCGAGGACGGCAAGTTAATAGGTCTTGTCACCCGCAGCGCTATCCTAGAATCACTCTGGGATAACCGCACCAGCTGTGACTTGCCCAACAGCAAACTTTAATTCCTCACGTCACCACAATTCGCTGCCAGCGACAATGCTGCAGCGATATCCTTGGAACGACGCTTTAAAGGAATAGCGGTATGAAAAGCCTACCTTGGCGCGCTTTGATTTTCAGCCTATTATTCTTTTGCACACTCTTCGCGACGACATCATTCGCAACGACACTGACTGACATTCCTTATGGCACCGCCAAGGAACAAAAACTCGATATCTATCTACCAGACAAGGCCGCAAATAGCCCCATTATATTTATGGTTCACGGCGGCGCATGGCGCTTCGGCGACAAACAAAATCGAGGCCTAGTAAAATCCAAGGTAGCGCGCTGGGTTAGTAGGGGATGGGCTTTCGTTTCTATAAATTATCGCATGCTGCCAAATACCGCCCCAGACCAACAGGCAGTTGATGTGGCAAAGGCCTTAGCTTATGTGCAGACCCACAGCGCAAAATGGGCCGCCGATAGCTCGAAAATAATTGTCATGGGACACTCAGCAGGCGCCCATCTAGTATCACTATTGGTAACGGATCCCAGCTTGTCAGACAGCAAGACCTTAGCGCCGATTCAAGGCGCCATTCTATTAGACACCGCAGCCTTAGATGTCAGCCGCCTCATGACTCAAAAACATGCTCGTCTCTACGACCGAGCTTTTGGTGACAATCCCATTTATTGGCGCAAAGTCTCCGCAATAGAACACCTCCATAACAAAGTAAAACCGGTGTTATTGGTCTGCTCAACACAGCGCGAAGACAGCTGTGAACAAGCTAATTATTTCGTCAACAAAGCACTTAAACTGGGCGTGAAAGCACAGCAATTACGCATCGACTTGTCCCATAGTAAAATCAATACCTCACTCGGTGATAACAACCTCTACACTGATCAAATTGAAGATTTTATTCGCACCTTAGATCCATACTTCAATGCCTATTTACAAACGCGCGCCAGGTGACCGAGACCATTTATGCAAGGAACGCTCAATATTATTCTACTTACCGCCGCCGCCGGTGCCTGCATTCCTATTGGCGGCCTGATAGCCAGTCAGACACGGATTCAACAGAAGTGGTTGGATGAAGAATTTCGCCACTCAGTCATCGCCCTAGGCGCAGGAATTTTACTTGGCGCCGTCGCCATCGTCTTAGTGCCAGACGCTTTGGAACACCTTAATCATTCTCCCTGGGCCATCGCATTGATGCTAAGTGGCGGCTTGATATTCTATTGGCTGGAAAAGTATCTGGATATTCACCGCCGCTCAGCACCGCAATTTACCGGCATGTTACTAGACTACGTCCCCGAGTCACTGGCTCTTGGCGGTATTGCCGCCAGTGGTGCAGACACGACTATGCTACTTGCGGTACTCATCGGCCTGCAGAATTTACCAGAGGGCTTCAACGCCTACAAAGAGCTCACTGACACCGGTCGATCATCGAATAAAGTTTTACTATTAATGCTAGCGCTGGTGCCACTTGGCCCACTCGTTGGCTTAGCCGGTTATGCAGCCCTTGGCGATCAACACGAAATTCTTGGCAGCATTATGCTGGTCGCCAGCGGGGGTATTCTCTATCTCATATTCCAAGACATTGCACCGCAAATACCAATCCGCAAACACCGAGGCCCACCGCTCGGTGCCGTTATCGGGTTTAGTATTGCCATGCTAGGTTTAGTTCTTAACCAATACTAGAGCGGGGTTTATTTACATACCACGGCGGTATACGCTCAGTGATACTTTACCTACCGCCGTTTATTCAAAGGGTTTTTATGCGACTTCTGCTCATGGTCACCATCTCAGTCTTACTCTGCGCTTGCGGGCTTTCATCCTATGATCAATCTCGCGAATGGCGCCTGCAAGAGTGCGAGAAAGTACTAGACAACACTGACCGCGCCAACTGTAAAACTAATACCCCGGACTATAAATAAAGAGGTACTTTGGCCCACTTTCGCCGATTTCTTAACACCCGTAAATACCACTTTATAAGCAATGGCTGCGGCCTACAGCTAGCTCAACATCCATGCAATCCAAAACCGCCAAAGTATCGTCGCAAGGGATACCCAGCATTCTCAGAATCAATGTTTACAGTGAATAAATAGTGTTAAGCTTCCGCGATATTAAATAATCATTGCTTAAAATTGTATGGCTGCCCAAGTCACAATTTCGGCTAAATAGGGGGAGACCTATGACACAACACAAATATGACATCGTTATTTTCGGCGCCAGCAGCTTTGTCGGCGAGATCCTGTGCCAGTACTTGAGCAAAAATCGAGAAGAGCCTGCTTTGCGCTGGGCGATTGCCGGTCGCTCCGCTGCAAAACTTGAGGCGGTTAAAGCCAAACTAGATAAAGCAGATTTAGATATCATTATCGCCGATGCGGCTGATGAAGAATCATTGCGGGCACTCTGCGCCCAAACAAGCGTTGTCACCACCACCGTCGGCCCCTACGCACTTTACGGCGAGCCCTTAGTGAAAGTCTGCGCAGAAACAGGCACCGACTACTGCGATCTAACCGGCGAAGCACAGTGGATACGCCAAATGGTAGAACGCTACGACGCAACGGCAAAGGCCTCTGGCGCACGCATTGTAAATTGCTGTGGTTTTGATTCTATTCCCTCTGATTTAGGCGTGTATTACACCCAGCAACAAAGCCAAAATCTATTTAAAGAAAATTGTAACGACATCAGCATGCGCGTAAAAGCGGCCAAAGGCGGATTATCTGGTGGCACCTTTGCCAGCCTAATAAATGTCATGAAGGAGGCATCGAATAACCCGGCTCTGCGCAAGGAACTGAGTGACCCGTATTCGCTCTGCGTCGACGACACCACCAAAACACGTCAAGTTAATACCGGGCTAGCGCAGTTCGATAAGCTCTCAGGCAGCTGGACAATTCCTTTCATCATGGCGGCCATCAATACTCGGGTCGTGCATCGCACTAATGCTTTGCTAAAAGAAGCTTATGCGAAGCCATTTTTATACGACGAGGCAATGATGGTCGGCAAAGGTTTTGGCGGGCGGCTGCGCGCGGGCGCTATGGGTGGCGGACTGGCCGGATTTGTGGCGGCTGCGAGCCTTAAGCCTGGACGCTGGATTCTTTCACGGGTGCTGCCTTCACCCGGCGAAGGTCCCAGCCCAACCGACCAAGAAAATGGCTTTTACGATTTGATTTTTTATGGCAAAACCGCATCGGGCAAAAAGCTACAATGTCGCGTAACCGGAGATAGAGACCCGGGTTATGGCTCAACCGCAAAAATGCTTGGCCAAGCCAGCATTTGCCTGGCCCGCGACATTGATAAAACCGAAGTTGGCGGCGGTTTGCTCACACCCGCGAGTTGCTTTGGAAACGCCTTGATTGAACGTTTAAAATCCTATTCAGGTCTCACCTTTAGCCTTATTAAATAGGTGTTTTAAAGACTGCCAGTAATCTCCGTGGTTACTGGCAGTCATCTTTTCAAAACAACAACGAAACTAACAAGCACTATGCAGACTAGCCACATCTAAAATGGCCTCATCAGCAATAAGGCTGCTATCCGAACGTCGCGACATCACGCTCGCTCACCCAAATTAAGGCCTCATCTTTTTGCAAAGGAATAAAGTGCTCAACTTCAATATTAGGAAAGGCACGTTTAATGAGCCTAGATCCCCGCGTAAACCAGCGCGCCTCACCAAGAATAGCTGTGCGTGTAAAACGATTTATATACTTAGCTAAAAACTGCATTTCTTTGAGCCAAGCTCGTATCGTAAAGCCGTCAAAATGATCAAGTTCGATAAAAATATTTAAATTATCTTCGTCAATCAGCTTGCGCTCAAGCTCCGTCAAAATAATTTCTATATCGGTATGATTAATCTTGCCAGAAACCCTAACACCTACAACGTGGGGGAAAGGAAGGGTTAACAACTCCAGCATGGAATTTCCTCCGCAAATATTTTATTAAAAGTATAGGCAAGTTCATCGCATTTGCGTTCCCTACAAACGCGAAATGCCTATTATTTTTCAATGATCGCTTCGATTTCTGCCGTCTCGAGGATCAATTAAAGTTACAATCCGAACTTCATCCTCATGAGCAAGCACCTCTTCGCCGGGTCGGGGCTGATTAACTCGTGTTGGTGGCTCTTCAATTTTACCCGTGTCATCGCGTATAGATTCTTTAAAGCCACAGCGGACGCACTCACGAATTTGCTCTAAATCAGAAACCCGATACATCACAGTTTTGTCCATCTCGGCGCACTTTGGGCAAACCGCACCTGCGATAAAACGACGTTGATTGAATACCGTAGCCATAACTATACTCCCTTTGCTACAGCGATACCGGCGTGTCGCAGCAAGGCGTCATTCGCTGGCGCGCGGCCACGAAAATTCCTAAACAACACATCCGCGTCTTCTGAACCACCGCGCTCAAGAATCTCTGTCCGGAATTTTTTGCCTACCTCAACATTCATAACGCCCTGTTCTTCAAATAGCGAAAATGCATCTGCCGACAAAACCTCGGCCCACTTATAACTGTAGTATCCCGCCGCGTAACCGCCAGCAAAAATATGCGAAAAACTATTTTGAAAACGATTAAATGCCGGCGGCTGAAATACCGACACTTGCTGACGCACGTCATTAATCAATGCATCAATATCAGCCTCGTCACTTATTTCGGATTGCATATGTAATTTAAAATCAAACAGGGAAAATTCAATTTGTCTGAGCATTTGCATGCCAGACTGAAAGTTCTTAGCGGCTAATAACTTATCAAGCAAGACTAGCGGCAATGGCTCTCCGGTTTGATAATGTGCCGATATATCTGGAATGACCGACTTTTCCCAACACCAATTTTCTAGAAACTGACTGGGTAACTCCACTGCGTCCCAGGCAACACCGCTAATACCCGCCACGCTTAAGCAATCTATCTTGGTAAGCATATGATGTAAGCCATGACCAAACTCATGGAATAAAGTGGTGACCTCGTTGTGCGTTAACAGCGAAGGGCGCTCGCTGGTTGGCGGTGAGAAATTACACACCAAAAAAGCCACCGGTTGCTGCACACCATCATCATCTAATATACGACGACCACGGGCATTGGCCATCCAAGCACCACCGCGTTTATTACTTCTAGCATATAAATCTAAATAGAAATGCGCGAGCACCTCACCGTGGCGTGATATGCGATAGCAATGCGCATCGTTATGCCAAAAATCGACATCATCAAGGGCGCTTATCTCGATATCAAACAACTGCCCCGTGATCTTGAACAAGCCACTCATTACCTTTTCAGCTGGGAAGTATGGCCGCAATTCCTCTTGGGAAAGCGTAAATGAGGCCTCTTTTAATTTTTCACTAAAGTAGGGCACATCCCATGCTTTTAATTCAGTAACACCATTTTCAGCAGCAAAAGCGCTCAACTCTGCAAACTCGCGAGTCGCTACCGGCTTGCTAGCTCGCGCTAACTCCTCAAGGAAGTCGATAACCTGCTTGCTAGTGTCGGCCATTTTGCTGGCGAGAGAATAGTCAGAGTAATGCTTAAATCCAAGCAGTTCTGACATTTCTTGACGAAGCTGCAAAATTTCGACCATCAGGGGGCCGTTATCCCACTGACCTGCCTGCGGCCCCTGTGCCGATGCACGCGTGGCGTACGCCGTGTAAATTTCTTGGCGCAATTTGCGGTTTTCAGCATACTGAATGATCGATAAATAGGTGGGAACGTCCAAGCTCAAACGGTAGCCGTCTAAGTCCTTGGTCTTAGCGGATTCACGCAAATTATCAAGCACCGTTGCGGGTACGCCCGCCAAGTCATCGGCACTTTCGATTATTTTTTCCCAAGCATCCGTGGCATCTAATACCTGATTTGAAAACTCAGTGGACAATGTACTAAGTCGCTGCTGAATAGCCGAAAAACGGCTTGCCTTGTTACCCTCTAGAGCAACGCCGGAAAGCGTAAAATCACGAAGCATATTGCTGATCGCTTTTTGGCGCGGGCCAGTTAAGCTTTTATACTCATCACTCGCGGCAAACATTTTAACCCGCTCAAACAGCGGGCGATTTTGCCCCATCTCACTGTTGTAGGCAGTTAGCATAGGCAGGCAGAGACTATAGGCGTCCCGCCATGCAGTACCGCTAAGCACACTATGCACATGACTCATTGGCGCCCAAAACCTTCCTATGCTGTCATCTATTTCTTCAAGTGGCGCCATTAAATTGGACCAATCCGGGCGGTGTTCATCGGCAACCAATGCCGCCACCTTTTGCCTAGCTTGCGCCAACAAGGTCTCGCATTCTTTAGGCATTGCCAGCGGATCGAGTGTCGAAAATATCGGTAAACTATTAGCCGTCATGTTACAAAAATCCCTATAATCTGGAAAACACCAATGCCCCCAGTGTATCAAATCTACAGGCCCGCCGAAGCCTGTTAATATGCTTTTAAATATCGCGCCGTCCAGTTCAGGCTAGGCGGTATAAAAGCACTAATACCCGCACCGGAGATAGGCCATGAGTTACCAGCCACAACACTATGTCAGGACATTCGAGGGCCATAGTCCAAATCTAGGTAAAAGAGTTTTTGTCGACCCCAGCGCGGTAGTCATCGGCGACGTAAGCATTGGCGATGACAGCTCAATTTGGCCCAACACCACGGTGCGCGGCGACATGCATCGCATTCAAATAGGCGCCCGCAGTAGTATTCAAGATAATAGCGTTTTGCATATTACCCACGCCGGCCCCTACAACCCCGACGGTTATCCGCTCACTATTGGCGATGAGGTCACGGTAGCCCATAGCGTCACCTTACACGGCTGCACGATTGGCAACCGGGTGCTAATAGGCATGGGAACGATTGTGATGGACGGCGCCGTAATTGCGGACAATGTGGTAGTGGGCGCCAATTCATTAGTGCCCCCAGGTAAACATCTGGCTAGTGGCTGGCTATATGTTGGAAGCCCAGCCAAAGCTATACGGGAATTGAGCGAAGGGGATCTCAGCTATTTCAGTTATAGCGCCAACAATTACGCCAAGCTGAAAGATCGGCATATCGCTGCGCTAGATGGCTAGTCGTAAATCCCCCATTGCAGCCGGGTTTAGTAAACCCCGGCGTCATGCAATAGATAGGCTAAATAGGCGAAGTAGAGTAGCAATAATCCACCGCCCTCTACTCTGGAAATTCGCCGCCCTTGGCGCGGCCCCCGCGCCACCAAAAAGAACAAACCGGTCAATACCAACATCACCGGATAGTCTCTAGTCAGCACCTCTGGATCAATCGCGCCAGGCGCAATAACACCGGGCAGGGCCATAACGCCCAATAGGTTAAATAGATTTGAGCCGACCACATTGCCAATCGCAATATCGTGTTCATTCTTACGAGCAGCCGCAACCGAAGCGGCTAACTCTGGCAAGCTGGTACCCACCGCGACAACCGTCAAACCAATGACTAACTCGCTAAGTCCAAAGAACTGGGCAATTTCGACAGCCGACCACACTAGAACCCGTGCAGAAGCGAGCAATAACACAAAACCAAATAGCAGCCAGCCCAAGGCAACCGACAAAGGCATGCCGCGCGGAATTTCGGCTTCAAACTCGGCTTCTATACTGTCGCCCTTGCTATGTTTAGCCTCCCAGATTTGTCTCAGCACGACGAGTAAAAACCCAAGCAGCAAGATACTGCCGTCCATTACGCCTAAGTCACCGTCGGACAAGAGATAGTAGCCCACCAGCATAACTAGAATAAGCATAGGGATTTCGCGGGTAACGAGCTTAGACTGAACCTTAAGGGGGATGAGCAGGGCGGTTAAGCCCAAAATCAAAGCGATATTGGTGATATTCGAGCCCAGCGCATTACCCACCGCCAAACCTGGCTGACCATCGACAGCGGCGATCGCAGACACCAGCATTTCTGGTGCAGACGTACCGATGCCAACCACCAAAATACCAATAACCAAGGGCGAGACACCCAGTATTGACGCTGTAGCAGACGCGCCAATGACAAAGCGATCCGCACTCCAAACCAGTAAAACCAGGCCCACAATGAGGGCCGCAACCGTTAACAACATATAAAAAATTCCAAGAATACCGCCGACATTGCTGTTATGCCGACAAAGATTGACGAACGAGATCCATAACAGGTTTGGTGTCTGGTCTCACGCCGCGCCAAATACAAAATGATTCCGCGGCCTGCTCTACTAACATTCCCAAACCGTCAGATACCGCCCAAGCTGTTTCGCCTGCAGCCCACCGCATAAAGGGGGTCGGTTCTGCGCCATACATCATATCGTAGGCACAACCGTCATTACTTAATATGTGATGTGGAAGCGGCGGTAAATCGCCGCGCATACTCGCGCTGGTACCATTAATAATTAGATCAAACTGACCACTGGTCAGCCCTTCGTAACTACAGCCGGCAACATGGCCCAAAGACTCAAAGTTCTTAGCCAGGCTTTGCGCTTTGGAGACGGTACGATTTGCCACCAAAACATGCGCCGGCCTCTGTTTTAGCAAAGGCCCAAGAATACCGCGCACTGCACCACCCGCACCCAAGACTAAAATTCGCCGACCACTTAACTCCCAACCAAGATTGCTATGAATATCTCGAACCAGGCCAATCCCGTCGGTGTTATCGCCGTATACGCTGCCATCTTCCTGCAGTGCGAGGGTATTTACTGCACCCGCGCGGCGTGCTCGACCGCTAAGTTGATCTGCGAATTCAAAGGCATCGAGCTTAAAAGGTACGGTAATATTTAAACCCTTACCGCCATGGCTGAAAAACTTAGTCGCGGCCTCAGCAAAGTGCTCCAACTCAATCTTGCGCGCACGATAATGCAGTTGCTGACCGGTTTGCTCAGCAAACGCCGCATGAATCTGTGGCGATTTACTGTGCTTAACCGGATTTCCATATACGGCATACTGATCTTTAGTTTCCATAAGCAAAAAATGCTGCCTTTATTTTTCGATTGAAAGCCAATCTCTAACCGGTAAAAACTCCTCGGTTAAAGCAGCTTCTGGGCTACCCGCTTCGGGCTGCCAATTATACTCCCACCTAACTAGGGGCGGCAGCGACATAAGGATTGATTCGGTGCGACCGCCACTTTGCAAACCAAATAGAGTGCCGCGATCATGTACTAAATTAAACTCAACGTAGCGGCCACGGCGATACAGCTGAAACTGGCGCTGACGATCGTCCCAAGACATCGTCTTGCGACGTTCAACTATCGGTATGTAAGCGTCAGTATAAGAATTTCCCACGGCCTGCATAAATTCAAAACAAGACTCGAAACCACCCTCATTCAGGTCGTCGAAAAATAGGCCACCAACCCCTCTCGCCTCGTCGCGATGACCCATATAGAAATAGTCATCGCACCATTTTTTATACTTGGGATAGATATCAGAGCCAAAGGGATCACAGGCATCTTTCGCAATTTGATGCCAATGCCGACAATCCTCTTCAAAACCGTAGTAGGGCGTGAGGTCATAGCCGCCGCCAAACCACCAAACAGGTTCTTCACCGGGTTTTTCGGCAACAAAAAATCTGACATTGGCATGGCTGGTGGGAACATACGGATTTTGCGGGTGCATTACCAGCGATACCCCCATAGCCTGATAGCTGCGACCGGCAAGCTCTGGTCGATGCGCGCTAGCGCTGCCAGGCATGGCGTCGCCCTGAACGTGAGAGAAATTAACTCCGCCTTTTTCAAAAACGGCGCCGTCGGTAATCACTCGACTCCGCCCCCGGCCCCAATCGTCTTCTACAAACTCAGCCTTACCATCAACAGCGGACAGCTGGTCGCAAATACGGTCTTGCAGAGCAAGTAAAAACCGCTTTACTGCGGCAATATCAATATTTTTCATACGGTCTCCACCTCCATGGCTGCAAAACTTGCGCCATAACTAACTTATGCGCCACGCAAATACTCGCCGCTCAGCGCATCGCGAATATCGGTCGGTTGCGCAAGATCACCAGTAGTACCCGGCAAATAATAATCAACTTGTGAACGAAAATAATGCTGCACTTCACACTGATTTCTGGCCGGTTCGCGGCCAGCCGGATTTGCCGATGTTGACACTAAGCAGGTGTTCGCTGCACGGCAAAGGGCAGAGGTAAGCGGGTGATCACTAACCCTAATAGCCACGCTATGGTGACTTCCGCGAATCCAAGACGGGGCCCATCCAGTATCTGGCACCACCCATGTATGTGGCCCAGGCCAGCTTACTGCTAGCGCTTCACGAATGGCCTCAGGTAAATTCGGCAATATCGCATCAAACCTCGCCACACAATCGGCCACCAACACCAGGCCTTTCGCTGGGTCGCGATTTTTCATCTTTAGAATGTGCCCCACTGCAGCACGATCCCAGGGCACGCATGCCAACCCCCACACAGCTTCAGTAGGGTGACTCACAACAGCGCCCGCCCGCAGCAATGCTGCCGCGCGGCGCAGACGATAAGAATCTGGCAAGGCCATAAAAATAGATCCGCATAGTGGTTAGCGAAAGCGACAAAATGCGGCCAAAGTATACCCGTTTTTACATCACGATGAGGTCTAAATTGCAGAATGAACCTTAGATCTAGGGACACTGCGTTGTAGATATGATGATCAACTTGGGGAGCTAGCACTCACCACGCAGTTGTTAGTTACTTTGATGCAAGGCTAGCGACTCCGCTGCCAGCCGCCTCGCTGCTGCTCCACCCAACCCTCCACTTCTAGCTGGCTAAGCTCGGCAAGAACAACGTCGACACTCTGGCCGCAATGCTTAAGGATCTCATCGACAGATTGCGGCTCGTAGCCCAGCGCATCGTATACCTGAGATACCACGCCCGGTTCAAGGGCTTGGCCCACAAGCGCTTCGATAACATCGCGACCGGCCCACTCGGAGAACTCCTCAACAATATCGGCCAAGGTTTCAACCAGCTTTGCACCTTGCTTGATGAGCGCATTACAGCCGCGACTTGCCGGATTATGAATCGATCCAGGAATAGCGAACACCTCTCGGTTTTGCTCCAGAGCCTGCCTAGCGGTAATTAATGACCCACTATGAATTGCCGCCTCTACCACCAGCACGCCTAAACTGAGGCCACTGATGATGCGGTTGCGGCGTGGAAATTGATGGCGCAGTGGCGGGCTACCCGGAGGAAACTCACTTAGCAGCAAACCCTCTAAGCCGATTTGCTGGTAGAGCCCGGCATTGCTGCGCGGATAGCACTGATCGACACCGGTGCCCAACACCGCGATGGTGGAAGAGGGTGTCGCTAAAGCGCCAATATGCGCCGCGGCATCAACCCCAAGGGCCATTCCACTCACGGTGGTGAACCCAGCTTGACCCAAAGCCGAAGCGAAGGCTTGCGCGTCACTGCGCCCCATCCGACTCGGGCGACGACTCCCCACCACCGCAAAGCTTAGCTGGCTCAGCAACTCTCGACGGCCGCGGAAATATAGTATTGGCGGAGGGTCGTGGATTTCTTTCAGAAGAGCGGGGTAATCGTCATCATGCAAACACAAGACCTCCGCGTTTGCGCGGCTAAGCTCATCATCGACACCATGATGGGGCATGGCCAACTGCTTTTCTAATTGCTGCCTATGCGACGCGCTGATGCCGAACCTAAACTGTAAGTCCGATGACATATGGAGTAGTGCTTCGGGAGTATCACAGAGGGCGAGTAAGCGACGAAAATTTGCCGGTGTGAGGCCTAAAATCTGCTGAACCTGAAGCCAGCGACGAGCAATTATTTCCACATTCGCGTCCTTGCGTATAGTGGTCTAGCCGCTTTTAGCGGCCCTGAAATTTCACTAGGGATTTTTAACTAAATCACCCACTTTTAATGGCTGCTCTGCCTTTAACACCAAGGCGTAACTAACGCGCTCAAAGCTGCGGAAAACCATCAACACACCAGATCGTACATCTGGCGCTTTTATGCGCTCGTTAGTTATGGGATCGGTCACCACTTCACCTCTCGAGTAAATGGCTAATACATCACCAGCTTCCAGTTTGTCGCGGTCACCTAAGTTTAAGGTAACCACATCCAAGCTACCTATCTGGGTCAATCCACCCTCTACGGCAATAATAAAGCCATTGCTGTTCTCTACCGGCGCCTTAGGTTCAAAGCTAGCATGGAGATGTCGCAGCTCCATAGGCAGAAATCTGTCGGCACGACGAATCTCCTGGGTGCTGCGATTCAAGGTCAGCGTGGCAACATCTTTCTCAGTGGCGAGTAGGTTGGCGGTGCCTATATCCGTTGCTTCAACACCTAGCACTTCGCCGCTAATAGGGTCCTTATAGACTTGGCCACGGCGATAAACACCGTAGGTTTCATTGCCACTAAAGTCGCCGCGGCCTAGCACCTGATCTCCGGCACCGGCAACAATATTACCGCGCTTACCAGCAAGTACATAGGGTGCTTGCTCCAGCTCGGCATCGCTGACGACACGACCGCGAGTTAAAAATGGCGCAATCACATCCAGCGGTATTGCTGGAATGGCATCATTGATATCAGAAATTCGCATCTGCGGCGTGAGCTTTACGACGCTATTATTAGCCCCATTTCTCACCAGCACGGGCTTGCCGTCCACCCACATCAACTTCAAAACGTCGCCAGGGTAGATTAAATGCGGATTTTCTACTTGCGGGTTGTAATACCAAAGTTCAGGCCAAAACCAGGGATCATTGAGGAACATGCCTGAAATGGCCCACAAGGTGTCGCCCTTTTTAACCACATAGGTTTGCGGATGACCGGCCTTCAAAGAGAGCACATCACCCGCTTGAGCGAACGCCATTATCAATCCGAGGCAAAGCCCCAAAACCGTGTTCTTCATAATTACGTCCTATTACTCTCTAAACTGGCCGCCAACAAATGGCAAGAATCAGGCATTTCTTATTCGCTCTCTGTATAATATAGAGGATACGCTGAAACAGGCGAATATTTGTAGATCAAAATATCTACTCAATCATTATCTTAGCAACACTTACACAACTTACACGATAAATGGTCAAGAACTCCTATGGCTGTATTAGAAATCCTTGAGTTTCCCGATTCAAGACTGCGAACGGTGGCAAAACCGGTAGAGACCGTCGATGAGCGCGTCCGCAATTTAATCGATGACATGTTCGAAACCATGTACGATGCGCCCGGAATTGGTTTAGCTGCAAGTCAAATCAACGTTCACGAACAAATTATCGTTATTGATGTGAGCGAAGACTCTAGCGAACCCTTAGTTTTTATCAATCCGGAAATCAACGTACTTGATGGAGAAACCTTCGAATACGACGAGGGCTGCCTATCGGTGCCTGGTTTTTATGAAACCGTTGTGCGCCCGCAGCATATTCACGTTAAAGCCCTAGACCGCAATGGGGAACCCTTTGAGATGACCCCACAGGGCCTGCTAGCGGTGTGCATCCAACATGAAAATGACCACCTCTTAGGCAAGCTGTTTGTCGATTATATTTCTCCGCTAAAGCGCAATCGTATTCGCGGCAAAATGGATAAGTTGCACAAGCAGAAATCGTCATGAGCGCTAGCCCACTGCGACTCGTATTTGCCGGCACGCCTGAATTCGCAGCCCAGCATCTGCAAGCGCTTATAGACGACGGGACTCACCAAATTGTCGCCGTCTACAGCCAGCCCGACCGCCCCGCAGGCCGTGGTAAAAAAACCCTGCCCAGCGCCGTCAAACAGTGCGCTGAAGCAGCGGGTATACCGGTTTATCAACCAGCAAATTTCAAAGACGCCAGTGATCGTGAACAATTAGCCAGCCATAACGCAGATTTGATGATCGTCGTCGCCTACGGTCTCTTGCTCCCCAAAAGCGTACTAGATATTCCGCGCCTGGCCTGCGTGAATGTGCATGGTTCACTATTGCCCCGCTGGCGAGGCGCAGCGCCAATCCAGCGTGCCATAGAAGCCGGCGATCAAGAAACCGGTGTTACTATTATGCAAATGGATGTCGGCCTAGATACCGGTGCCATGCTAAGTAAAGTAAGCTGCGATATTAAAGGCACCGACTCAGCCGCAGACCTGTTCCAGCGTCTGGCTGATATAGGTGGCCCTGCCTTACTCGAGAGTATCTCCGCCTTGTCGCAAGGTAGCGCAGTTTTTGAAACTCAAGACGATAGCCTAAGTAACTACGCCGCCAAAATTGGCAAATCTGAGGCAGAAATCGACTGGCGACTTGATGCCATCACCCTAGATCGTAAAATTCGTGCCTTTAATCCGTTCCCGATTTGTTACACGCGCTTTGCCGCCAATCAAAAAGACGAGCGCATAAAGATTTGGCGCGCCGAACCCTTGCCCGCAGTCGCCGCTAATACCACCGCCGGCGAAATTATCAGTGCTGACAAGTCCGGCATTACCATTGCCTGTGGTGACGGTGCTTTGCGCATTCTCGATTTACAAATGCCCGGAGGTAAAGTGCTAGCCGCTCGCGATATTCTCAACGCCCGCTCTGCACAATTTAGCCCCGGTACAATAATGAGTTCGCCATCAGGCACCCTATGATATGTCCCCGAGTTGCCGCAGCACGCTGTCTGGCAAGTATCGAACAAGAAGGTAGTTCGCTATCGCGTATTTTGCCGCGAGTTGAACAAGATGTAGATCCCTCGCAACGCTCACTTTATCGAGAGCTTTGCTACGGCACCTTGCGTTTTTACTGGAAATTAGACGCCGCCCTAAGTCCCTTTTTTAGCAAGCCACTCAAAGCCAAAGACAGTGACGTAAAAATGCTGATTTACGTGGGCGCCTACCAGCTGTTCTACACTCGTATCCCCCCACATGCGGCGATCAACAGCAGTGTTGAGGGTTGTCGCAGCCTAGGTAAAAAGTGGGCCGCGGGTATGGCGAATGCGATATTGCGACGCTGCCAGCGTGAGCAAGACAGCTTATTTAACGCCCTTAATCCCGCCGCAGAAGCCGCCTTTCCAGCATGGCTCTTCGACGCGCTGCAAAGCGCTTGGCCAGACCAACTTCAAGATATTGTCGACGCCACTAACGCCCACCCACCTTTTTGTCTGCGAGTTAACTCCCTCCGCCAAAGTCGCGATCGCTATTTAGAAGCCTTAACAAACAATGATATTGCCGCAGCGGCCTGTGAGTTTGCCACCAACGGTATAAGGCTAGAACAAGCCTGCAGTGTTGATAAATTACCCGATTTTCATGACGGCCACGCCAGCGTGCAAGATGAAGCCGCCCAGCTCTGTACTAGCCTGCTGGAGCTGAAGCCAGGTCTACGAGTACTCGATGCCTGCGCTGCCCCCGGCGGCAAGACCGGCGCCATTCTTGAGACCGAGCCGCAACTAGGCGAACTGATCGCCTTGGATATCGACGAGCAGCGACTCAGCCGCATTCAAGAGAATTTGGACCGCCTGCAACTCAATGCGACGCTCCTCAGTGCCGATGCCGCAGATACCAGTGCGTGGTGGGACGGCATACCTTTTGACCGTATTCTGCTCGACGCGCCGTGTTCAGCCACCGCCGTAATTCGACGCAACCCTGACATCAAGCTCAATCGCCGCGCATCAGATATAAAACCGCTGGTACAACTGCAGGCGACTTTGCTTGAGGCACTGTGGCAGTGCTTGAAGCCCGATGGTATTTTTATTTACGCAAGCTGCTCCTTACTGCCAGCGGAAAATGAGCAGCAAATAACCGCATTTATCGCCAGGCATGAAGACGCTGAGTTAGTCCCCATTACAGCCAATTGGGGAATCGACCGCAGTGGTTGCCGACAGATGTTTCCACAGATTAATGGTCACGATGGCTTCTTCTACGCGAAAATTCGTAAAAAACTCTGATCCCGGCTATTGAGTGCGACACTCCAGCGCCGCACAATGACGACCTTGGACACAGCTTCACCTTTTCCGCAGTGCTCGCCTTTTTACTTCGGTAGCAGGCAGCGACTAAAACATCAGGCACCAAACAATAACAGGCAGCGCAGGCGACTTCGAACAATGAAAATCATTATCCTCGGCGCAGGGCAAGTAGGTGGCACACTGGCGGCAAATCTCGCCAGTGAACACAATGACATTACCGTTGTAGATACAGACCCCGACCGCCTGCGGGAGCTTCAAGATCGTCTCGATATTGGGACCGTGACCGGCCATGCATCACACCCCGACGTACTTGGCCGCGCAGGCGCCGCCGATGCAGACTTGCTGGTTGCGGTCACCAATAGCGACGAAGTCAATATGATCGCCTGTCAGGTTGCCTACACCTTATTCCGCACCCCCACCAAGATTTCGCGGATACGATCCAACGCGTACACCAATGTAAAAAATCTCTTCGGCAACGAAGGCATACCTATTGATGTCTTTATCAGCCCAGAAGAATTAGTCACCCGTTATATTAAGCGTTTATTGCAATATCCAGGATCGCTGCAAGTCTTAGACTTTGCCGACGGAAAAGTACAACTAGTAGGGGTGAAGGCCTATTACGGCGGTCCATTAGTGGGCAATGAGCTAGCTGCAATCCGCGACCATATGCCGACGGTCGACACCCGTGTTGCCGCTATTTTCCGCCGTGGAAACGCCATTCTGCCCAGTGGCGACACGGTTGTTGAAGCCGGCGATGAAGTTTTTTTCATCGCCGCTAAAAAGAATATTATGCCGGTAATGAGCGAGCTGCGACGGCTGGATACACCTTATAAGCGCCTAGTAATTGCTGGCGGCGGCAATATTGGCGAGCGCCTTGCGCGGTCAGTTGAAAGTCGTTATCACGTTAAGATTATTGAGCGCAGCTACGAGCGATGCCGGGCTTTATCAGAGCAGTTATCAAAGGCCATTGTCTTGCATGGCAGCGCCTCTGACCACGATTTATTGGCACAGGAAAATATTGAAGAAACTGATGTTTTCCTCGCACTCACCAATGATGACGAAGCAAATATAATGTCGTCTTTACTCGCCAAACGAATGGGCGCAAAGAAGGTCATTACCCTCATCACCAATCCTGCTTACGTAGATTTGGTGCAGGGTGGTGACATCGACATCGCCATCTCGCCCCAGCAAATCACCATCGGCAGCTTGCTCACTCACGTTCGCCGCGGCGATATATATAACGTGCACTCTCTTCGCCGCGGCGCAGCCGAGGCCTTAGAAATTATTGCCCACGGCGATAATCGCTCATCGAAAGTAGTGGGCCGCAGATTAGATGAAATTGCGTTGCCCGAGGGTGTCAGCATTGGTGCTCTGGTGCGGGGCGAGGAAGTGATGATAGCGCACAGCCATTTATTAATTGAATCTGAAGATCATTTGATTTTATTCCTGGTGGATAAAAGCAAAATCAAAATGGTCGAGAAACTATTCCAAGTAGGGTTCACATTTTTCTAATGACCAATAACTTCCCCGCTGATTGGGGCGATCTTTTATGCACCTGAGAATCATCGCCCGAATCATCGGCCTGCTGCTGATGATCTTTAGCCTGACGATGGCGGTTCCCGCCGTTATCTCGACTTGGCTGAATGACGGTGCACTACAGGCCTTTATCACCGCGTTTGCCCTAACCTTTGGCAGTGGTCTAGCGCTCTGGTTAAGTAATTTGAGGCTGCGGGGGGAACTCAGTATTCGTGACGGCTTTCTTGTAGTGTCGCTATTCTGGACGGTCCTGGGGCTATTCGGGGCACTACCATTTTATCTTGCCGACGATCCCGGTTTATCGATTAGCAACGCTGTTTTTGAATCTATATCTGGCCTTACTACAACCGGCGCTACGGTGATCATCGGGCTAGACGAATTACCCATTTCTATATTGTTTTATCGTCAATTTCTGCAGTGGTTGGGTGGTATCGGTATTATCGTTATCGCGGTGGCCATTCTCCCCATTCTGGGGATTGGTGGCATGCAGCTTTACCGCGCTGAAACACCTGGACCAGTAAAAGACAATAAACTCACGCCGCGTATTACCGGCACCGCTAAAATACTCTTCCTCATGTATGTGGCGCTGACAGTGGTATGTACATTGGCCTATTGGCTGGCTGGCATGAGCTTTTTTGATGCCATTACCCACTCATTCTCCACCGTGGCAATTGGTGGATTTTCGACTCACGACGCCAGTATGGGCTACTTTGAAAGCCCATTGATATTAATGATTTGTAGTGGGTTTATGCTATTTGCGGCGCTGAGTTTTACCATCCACTTTCACGCTTGGCGATCTCGCTCTATACGCCACTATTTAAATGATGCAGAGACCCGCTTCTACTTGAGCGTAATTGGAGTTGCCACCCTTTCTATCTCTGTTTACCTCTATTTAAGCGGCACCTACGAGCTCCAAGACAGCTTCATTCACGGTATTTTCCACACCATTTCTATTGCCACGACCTCTGGCTTTGGGGCCGAAGACTTTTCTATTTGGCCAAGCTTTTTACCCGTCGCAGTGATTATGCTTTCTTTTATCGGTGGCTGTGCGGGATCAACCGGCGGCGGTATGAAAGCGGTCCGCGTGATGCTGGTGGCAAAGCAAGGTATTCGAGAGATGAAGCAACTCATTCACCCCAATGCCGTTATTCCATTAAAAATTGGCAGCCACCGTGTAGAAGCCAAGATCGTCAGTGCGGTGTGGAGCTTTGTTGGCGTTTACATGATTTCTTTTATCATCATCACCCTGGCAATGATGGCATGCGGCCTAGACGCACTCAGCGCATTTTCAGCAACCGCCGGCGCCATCAATAATATGGGGCCAGGGCTAGGCGAAGTAGCGGCAAGTTATCGCAGCGTGAGCGATCCGGGAAAATGGATACTGTGTTACGCGATGCTATTAGGCCGGCTGGAAATTTTCACCTTGCTGGTACTGCTAATGCCCTCTTTTTGGCGGCGCTGATCTATGCCGCCACACAGCGACAGCCGCGACAAGTGGAATAATCGCCACAGCAGCCAAGAGCTTAGCTTAGCTGCCTGTGAGGTGCTACAGAAGCATATTCATTTATTAGCAAAGCGTGGAACCGCTCTGGATCTGGCCTGCGGTTTGGGCAGAAACGCAATACAGCTTGCCCAGCATGGCTTACAGTGTGATGCTATAGACATCTCAGACGTCGCCATCGACCGCTTACAGAAATATGCCAATCACAATAATTTAAACATAAACGCCGAACGCGCAGATATCGAGCGCGACGGAATTGGCAGCAAGAAATACGACGTTATCGTGGTCAGTTACTTTCTATTTCGACCACTGTTACCTGCAATTGTCCGAGCGCTAAAACCCGGCGGCTTACTTTTTTATCAAACCTTTGTAAGGCCTATAACATCGGAAAATGGTGTGATTCTCAAGAGTCCGGCAAACGCGAGTTTTTACCTAGAGAAAAATGAACTTTGCGCACAGTTTAAGCAACTAGAAATACGCTATTATCAGGAGACAATTTTAGATAGAAATACGAGTACCGCACCGGTTGCAATGCTAGTCGCCAGAATGCCTAGCGGCGACAATCCGAAGCAGATCTCATGAATATACTAACAGCGGTGTTTCTACCACGCTGTAAAATTGAAAAGAGCTTTCCATGGCATACCTCGTTCTCGCCATAGCATTTATCGTATCAACTGCACTGTCCGCAGTAGCCTACTTCGTATTGACGACACCTTACGATCCCGCGCTACTAATGTTGGCAACGTTAGCGGCTTGCATCAGTCTTATTGCACTTGGCTTTAGCGGAGTATTAGAGCGTGAACGCCAACTCAAACGTAATCTCGAGCTTAAGAATGAACGACAGCGCCTCCTCTTGGAACATAGCTCTTCTGCTTTGCTATTGTTGGACGATCAACTCAATGTAGAGTTTCTCAATACCCACCACACATCTCTACGAAATATCAAAGCAGAATATGGCGACGATCCATCACTGGTCAACATATGGCGGGATCATATTTCTGAAGAAACCCGTCAGCATGTCCGCCAAGCCATTGCTGAAAAACGAGAGTGGCGTGGTGAATTATGCTTTGGGGGTTCAAAGAAGAATGAATACCTAGCTACCACTATCACCCCAATCCTGAATGATCGCGGTGATTTGTATCGAGTGGCCATTAGTGCAGAAGATATTTCTGAACACCGAGCCACCGCCGATCGGCTATTTATACGCGAACACTACAATATTCTTACCGGTTTACCCAATCGTCAGTTTGCTCTGAGGTCGCTGCAGTCGGCCATTAATGACATCGATAATGCTAAGCATGGCTTTATTTTACTGCATATTGATTTAGATAAAATTAGATATATAAACGACTCTCTAGGCCATCACGTTGTAGACAGTATTTTTACAGAGACTGCCGAACGCTTGCAGCGCAGCGTGCGCGACGATCAGGTACTTGCTCACTTAGGCGCAGACGAATTTCTTATTATTCTGGACACTGAAAACTGCATAGACGAAGCGGAGATCCTCGCAGAAACTATTCTTGATCGATGCCGCCAACCGTTCTATATCAATCATCATGAAGTGATTATTTCAGCCAGCGTCGGCCTATGTCGATTTCCTACCGACGGTGCTGACAGCACCTTACTTATGCGACGAGCAGAAGCGGCAATGTTCAACGCTAAAGAAAATGGTGGCGATAGATTCAGCTTTTACGAAGAGGGCATGAGCAGTGAAACTGAACTTCGCCTAGAAATGGAAAACCACCTGCGACATGCGATCGCCCGTGATGAGTTTAGGCTTCACTATCAACCGGTGATCCACCTAGAAAGCAATACTTTACGCGGCGTGGAGGTGTTGCTTCGCTGGGAGAATGCCGCACTAAATAATCCAGGCCCAGATCAGTTTATCGCTGTTGCCGAGAACAGTGGTTTAATCGTCGATATCGGTAGATGGGTGCTTGAGCAGGCATGTAAGCAAGTGGTGGCATGGTCTAACGCAGGTTTAAAACCTTTAAGCCTTGCGGTCAATATTTCGGCCAAGCAATTTATTAGTGGCGACCTGCTTGAAAACGTCCGCTATGCCTTATCGCAAAGTGGACTGGCTGCCTCACAATTAGAGCTGGAAATTACTGAGGGCTTGCTCATCAACGATACCTCAGAAATTCGCGACACTTTTAGTCAGCTGAAGAAGCTGGGCGTTAATTTATCCTTAGATGACTTTGGTACTGGCTATGCTTCGCTCAGTTATCTAAAACGCTACCCCTTCGACACCTTAAAAATTGATCGCAGTTTTGTGCACGATATTGATAGTTGCGAGGAAAGTGTCACCCTCACCAATGCGATTATCGCCATGGGCCACAGCTTCAATATGACAGTGATTGCAGAAGGCGTAGAAAATCTAAAGCAGCGCCGTATTTTGCGCGAGCGACACTGCGATATGGTGCAGGGCTTCCTCTACTCTCCGCCCTTACAAGCCGATCAGTTTGTTGCGTGGGCCAAACGCTATGCGGAGATGCAAATCAGCCAGCACATTTAATAATTAAATTGAAGGCAGCAGCGCTGGCTTATCCTTCCAAACCTGAGGGACTAGGCACTTAGGTAGCGGCTGAGCCCCTTCTTGCAGCCAAATCGGTGCTGAAAACGCGATAGGGCGGTCACCATCAAACACCCGAACAAAGACATACTTTAACGCTGGGCTCGACACCAAGGTAGTTTCCCAATGGCTGCCGCTACTTCTTGCTATCACCGAATTACCCGGCCCAACCAATTCGAAACGCGGCGCAATAACAGTGGCGCTATTGCTTGCCATGCTAAGCTTAACGTTTAGATCACTGCCAATCACGCGTCGCAGACGAGACCCCATCACCTGGCCATCAATGCGGAAATCGAGTCGAATATCATTGTAACTTTGAGCCACCGCATAAAAACGGCGGGCCAACATAGCCTCGCGCAAATCGTCTCGACTACGTGACCGCGAGATAAGAACGGTCTTTGGCAGGTCTGCATCACCCCAGCGCGTATCATGATGATCCTCTGAGCCCACCGGCCCTAAGTACCAACCTTTGTCCAAAGCATAACTTAACCAACTACCCAAGGGCCCATCACTGTCGTATTCGCTGCCTTTGCCAAATACCTCAATACCTACTGTGCGGTAGTCCGCCGCTTTAACATAGCGAAAATCATTGAATGTAAAGCCTGGATCTCCGCCAAAGCTTTCAGCAATACTTTCTATAGCATCTTCTCGCCCTGGATGATTGAAACTAAGCAAGCCATCAGAACCACCACCAAACTCAGCGGGATAGCTAAACCACTGCCAGAATCTTGCCATTGTGAGCGCGTAACCGGGCCCGGTTTTAGCATTTATTATATTTCTTGAAAAAAATACATTGGCATGGCCAAAACGATCGGAGGTCCACTCAAACCCACGAAAAGCTGTAAAATTCTCGTCACTTGCGGCCAGTGCTTGTTCTTGTGTCGCCCGCCATTTAAGGAATGCATCGCTGCGATTATTATCATCAACGAAGACTAAGCAGTCTAAGATCTGTTCCGGCGCGCAATCGCCTCGACCTGCCGATAGCGGGATGGCCATATTGTCAGAGTGATCAGAGCTCCCCGAAAAATCAAAACCTGCGGCCTTAACACTAGCAAAAACATCAGCGGGACGGCTTAAATACGTACCGTCGGAGTACGCCGTGTGCTCATGAAGCGCACCAATATAATGCTCAAAACTCCTTTCATCAAAGGCTGGATTGCACTGCCCGGCAGAATCCTCTTCGCCGAGCTGCTCTAAAACATAACTTGGATCAGCGACATTCGCCAAGGCAGCACCACAAGTTTGTGGCCCAGGAGCATCCACACATGCCAAGACGGCAGGGCCCGCAATCTTAGTAAAGATACACTCACTACTACTAGGGTCAGTAGCGCAGGCAATAAAATTATCTGGATTTAGAACTGATGCTAAAGGCGAGAGGGGACAACCCTGCTGCAGGGGCTGGGACAAGCAACTGAACAGATCCGGCTGCGGTTTTACATTTGCTATACCCTGCAAGCTGATGTCACGAGTTTCTATATCACGGCCATCGCTTACCGCGAGCTTTAACTTAAAATTATAGTTCCTTGTCAGGATCGGTAAGGTAGCGGCAGCTGTGGGGCTTTCATCGTCGGTAATCGTTAAGATTGCTTGATTCTCCTCAACAAGCTGGCTCCACTGATAATGTAAGGTATTGCCATCTGCATCTTGAGCATCGGCTAGCAGAGCAACGGTCTCACCGCTGTATGCAACGCCGGGATCAATATAAGCATGCCGGATCTGTGGGGGCTGATTCACTGCCGCGCGGATAAGGACAGAAACCGTATCACTACTGCTACCGCCTTTGTCATCAATTGCTGTAAAACGAATTTTCATCACTCTATCTACACTTACGTTTGGAGTGATTAGTGACGGCTTCAGCGTATCGGAATTTCTAATATTAAGCGCTTGGTCAGGTTCTAATGCCTCCCACAAAAGACTTACAAGCTCGCCATCGCTATCACTCGCGCTACCATCGAAATGGATTTCAGTATTCGCTTGTGCCTCTCTATCTATACCGGCATCAACGACCGGCAAGGCATTAACAAACGTATCGAGCACCCTCACTTCGATTTCATCGAAACCTGTGAAACCGCCACTATCATATGCAAAGACACCAAAAACTACTGGCGCAGAAGAATCAACCTGAGGGAGTTTTATCGTTAAAGTGTCTTGGTCTGCAGCACCAATAATCTCTGCTATCGGACCGGACTGCTGCTGCCATTCAATGGATCGGATGCTTCGCCCACCCTGAGCGGATGTCATCACTCGTAAAACAATAGTAGCGCCTTCTTCTGCATTGAGGTCACTACCAGCATTAACAGTCGGACGCTTGTTTTGGTCATCGGCAGGGTAGACTCGCACCAACTTATTGATCTTTTGAATTTCCTGCCCCGGCAAACGGCGCTCTGCCCAAAAAGATAGTATTGTTGCTTGGCTAACGGCAGGCGCTGTGTAGCTAATACTATCTCGGCCTATTAGCACAGCGTCTTGATCGAGCTGGCTATTATCAAACTGCCAATCCCAACTGCCCGTGTCACCATTAACATTGGACTCTACACGCAGCGTATTGAGGGTATTTGAGGCGACGTCCGTGTCTCCTATAATATAAAACACGACCGCCGCAGAATTATCCTTAGTGGATTTAGTGCCGGATACGCTACTGCCACCACAGGCACTTAGCAACGTGCTTAACAAAAACATCCAAATTAAATAAACGCCAGCCTTATACATAATCTATAGAACCCAAAATATTTGGACTAAAGGTATCTCAGGCGCGTGACAAAAATATTAACAGATAAGGTGAAGACGCATATAAAGATTGAGAGCTTGCACAAGACACTGTATTTATATACAGTTATCGCGTAATTAAATACCGTTCAATAATCAGACGAGGTGAAACATGGCGGTAGTAGCCAAGTGGATGTGTGACAGGGACAATAGTATGTTCGATAACAAAAAAGATGCTGATGCCTACGACAAGATGTTGGAGTTAGCGGAAGGTTTTAGTGCTTTGCTTCAACAACATATTCCCAACGTCGACGAATCCAAGGCCGAGGAATTTGGGATTTTCCTAGCCAAAAATAAAGATGCTGTTATGCAGGCCTGTAAGGGCAGGGTAGAGGCACTAGACGAAATTGACTCCCAGCCAGCGGACAATATTCGTCCTTTATCGGCCCAAGCCACCTAATTCTGGCTTGAGACCGTGCTAAGTCATTATTGATCAGGCGGCGCGATTTTTCTTAAGTAGATCGTATGCCGCCTGAATTTCTTGTGCTTTCTCAGTCGCTATTTTCATCATATCTTCTGGCACACCTTTGGCAATCAACTTATCAGGATGATGCTGGCTCATCAGCTTACGGTAGGCTCTCTTTAACTCTGCATCCGAAACCGACTCTTCAACACCTATCGCTTGATAGGCTTTCTTAAGCTCAGAACCGCTAGCGTCCTGTCCGTAGGCTCCGCTGCTGTTAAACCCGCGCTGAGCCATGACCATGTCTAGTAGGCGCTGAAAGTCCTTTGCTGACACTCCCAAATAGCCCGCTACTCGCGTGACAATATCGCGCTCCGCCGCCGCCATCTCTCCATCTGCGAGCGCCATCGTTAACAGCGCCTGAAGGAGCATTTGACGAAGCAGGGGCTGGCTCTTCGCCACTTCCATAAAATCAGCCATTTGTGGCTCTAGCTCAAAACTGTTTTCGCTGCCTTCTTTAAATCGATCGATGGCATCTTGCCTGCGCGAGCCCGTCAAACCCAGCTGGCTAATAATGGCCTCAGTTTGCGCGACCTCAGACTCACAGACACGCCCGTCGGCCTTGGCAATATGCCCCATGACACGAAATACGGTATCAAAAAAGACGCCTTGAATACGCTCGCGCCCGGTGCCGTAGTTAAAGCGCATCGCCTGACCAAGGCCACGATCAAAGAAAGTGCCCACAGCAAAGCCCAGAAGTGCTAATAGTGGACCACCCACTAAAAATCCCAATATCGCACCAATAAATTTTGCCATTCTGTCCTGTCTCCTTAATATCTGGACGTAGATAGTAACAAGTCCACCACTACTACGACCAGAAACAAGCTTAGTCTTAACGCACCTGCTGTCATATCTGTATAATTCACCTCTTTGTTTATTTAGTGGGGAACGCCGTGAGTAAGGCAGACGTGAGCACCTTTCAGGGGCTGATCTTGGCATTGCAACAATACTGGGCCGAACAAGGCTGCGTGCTATTGCAGCCGCTGGATATGGAGGTTGGTGCAGGCACCTTCCATCCTGCCACGTTCTTACGCGCTATCGGTCCCGAGACTTGGAATGCGGCTTACGTGCAACCGTGTCGCAGACCGACCGATGGCCGCTATGGCACCAACCCAAATCGCCTGCAGCACTACTATCAGTTTCAGGTCATCATGAAGCCCTCTCCCAGCAATATTCAGGATCTATATTTAGACTCGCTGAAAATGCTCGGTATTGACCCCGAGGTTCACGACATCCGCTTTGTTGAAGATAACTGGGAATCGCCAACGCTGGGCGCCTGGGGCCTAGGTTGGGAAGTGTGGTTAAACGGTATGGAAGTCACTCAGTTCACCTACTTCCAACAAGTCGGCGGTCTAGAATGCTTTCCGGTCAGTGGCGAAATCACCTATGGCTTAGAACGCATCGCCATGTATCTGCAAGGCGTTGACAGTATTTACGATTTAATCTGGACGAAAGGTCCCGCCGGCAATGTCACTTACGGTGACGTATTCCATCAAAATGAAGTTGAAATGTCGCACTTCAATTTTGAGGAGGCTGACGTTGACCAGTTGTTTTCCCAATTCGATCACTACGAAAAAGAAAGCAAGCGACTAGTAGAGAAGGGCCTGCCACTGCCGGCCTACGAAATGGTCATGAAAGCATCGCATGCCTTCAATTTACTAGACGCCCGCCACGCGATTTCTGTTACCGAAAGGCAGCGCTTTATTTTACGCGTTAGGAGCTTGTCCCGCGCCGTTGCCCAAGCGTATTTCGATGCTCGCGAAGCCTTGGGTTTTCCACTGGCACCAGAAAATTTACGCGTTGAGTTTGCCGCCGCCAAGGAGAGTAAATAATGACTGCGAATCGTGATTTACTGATAGAAATAGGCACAGAAGAGTTGCCGCCTAAAGCCCTAAAAACTTTGTCTTCGGCATTTACCAAAAGCATTACATCGCAGCTCACTGCTCAGTCTTTAGACTTTTCTGCTGTAAAAAGTTTTGCGACACCGCGACGTCTCGCGGTGCTGCTATCTAATCTTGCTGAAACATCCCCAGACAAAGAGCTCGAAATCTGGGGCCCACCGGTTAAGGTGGCCTTTGATGACGCTGGCAAGGCAAGCAACGCCGCCTTAGCGTTCGCGAAAAAGAACCAGCTTAGTGTTGATAGCCTGGACCAATATATCGCCAATGACGGCAAGCAAGATAAACTATGCTATCGCCATATTGCCAAAGGCGTTGCGACCGAGGATCTTATTGCCGGCATTATTGATACCGCGTTAACTTCACTTCCCGTCGCAAAGCGAATGCGTTGGGGCTCATCTCGCACAGAGTTCGTTCGGCCCATACAATGGATCGCGATTGTGTTCGGCGGTGAAGTTATACAAAAAAATATTTTTGAAATAACTTCATCGAATATTACTCGCGGCCACCGCTTTCACTGCAATCAAGAATTAACTATAACAGCCGCAAATCAATACGAATCTGTTCTCAAAGAACAGGGAAAAGTAGTTGCCGATTATCAATTGCGCAAAGACAGTATTCGCAAACAAATTACAGCCCTTGGCGAAACCCTAGGTGGCCACACAGTTATTGGCGATGACTTATTAGATGAAGTTTGCTCCCTGGTCGAATGGCCAGTCGCTCTTGCCGGTAGCTTTGAGGAGCGCTTTCTAAAGGTTCCTGCTGAAGCATTGATTTCTTCAATGAAGGAACATCAGAAATACTTTCACGTAGTCGATTCTAGCGGCAATCTTATGCCGTTTTTTATTACAGTTTCTAATATCGAAAGTCATGACCCGAAAAAAGTGATTGCTGGTAATGAACGTGTCATTCGGCCAAGACTTAGCGACGCTGCGTTCTTCTTTGAAACCGACTGTAAGACTAGCCTAGAGAATCGCAGGGAGCGGTTGCGCGCCATTGTTTTCCAAGACAAGCTCGGTAGCATCTATGACAAAACATGTCGGGTTGCCGAACTTAGTGTCGATATCGCCAAGCTATTAGACGCCAACCCAGACACCGCCGCACGCGCCGCAGCGCTGTCTAAAAGTGACCTCGTTACCGATATGGTACTTGAGTTCGATGACATGCAAGGTATTGCGGGCTATTACTACGCTAAAAATGATGGTGAAGCCGACGACGTCGCGCTCGCGATGAACGAGCAATATATGCCGCGCTTTGCTGGCGACAGTTTACCTACTACCAGCACTGGTACTATCCTAGCTTTAGCTGATCGCTTAGACACCATTAGCGGTATTTTTGGCATTGGACAAATACCCACAGGTTCAAAGGATCCCTTTGCTTTACGCCGAGCCTCTCTCGGCGTGTTGCGGATTATTGTCGAGAAAAAACTGACACTAGATCTCAGTACCTTGGTGGACCTTGCGATTACAAAGCACGATAAGTTCGCCAACGACGCCAAGCTCAAGGGAACCGTCCTTAGCTATATTATAGATCGCTTAAGAGCGGGCTACGAAGATCAAGGCATCTCCACAGAGGTGTTCTTATCTGTTAATGCCAAGCAGCTTAGTGCGCCACTAGATATTGATAACCGCATCAAAGCGGTACAAGCCTTTAATCAGCTGCCGGAGGCGGGGGCGCTAGCGGCGTCTAACAAACGGGTATCAAATATACTCGCAAAGATTACTGACGAAATAGCAGACACTGTCGATGACAAACTGCTGCAAGAACCCGCAGAAATCGCGCTCGCAGAGCAGCTTGCTCTGCAAAGAAAAGCTGTTGCGCCCTTATTTGCTATCGGTGATTACGAAGGTGGCTTAAAGTCTTTAGCGTCCTTGCAGCCAGCCGTTGACGCCTTCTTCGAGCATGTCATGGTTAATGTTGACGACGAGGCACTGCGCCGAAATCGTCAGTCTTTACTCAAAGAACTGCAGGGGCTTTTCTTAGAGGTCGCCGACATTTCTATGCTAGTTTTAGGTAAATAAATGCCGTGCGTATTTAAGTCGAAGATACACCGCGCTGACGATCTGCGGTAGGCGCTGACGTTTACCGCTGAATAAAAAGAGATCCTTGAATGGCCTTTATAAAAAATATCTTTTTAACAATCCGCTCAGGGCTTTTCTTCACGGGCTATGCCTTAATAACGATTTTTATAAGTGTTACTGGCTTGCTATTTACTTCGTTTTTACCATTTCATATCCGGGGTAAGTATTTTGTTCTCGGCAATGCCGCTATTATTTTTTGGCTCCGTGTTTGCTGTGGTGTTAAAACGGAAATTCGGGGATCACTGCCAAAAAACACACCCTATGTGGCGATGGCAAAACACCAAAGCCAATGGGAGACATTTTATCTTCAGTGGTTCCTCTTCCCGGTGGCAACAGTAGTAAAGCGCGAGCTATTTAAGGTGCCGTTCTTTGGCTGGGCTCTGATGATGATGAATGCCATTGGTATTGATCGAAGTAATCCCAGAGCCGCTATACGCCAAACAATGGAACAAGGGCTATCCAGGCTTAATAATAATTACAGCTTGCTGATATTCCCGGAAGGCACTCGAACTCCTGTCGGCGTCCGCGGAAAATACGCACGCAGCGGCGCGAATATCGCGATTGAAGGGGGTGTGCCCGTGGTTGCCATCGCTCACAATGGGGGCAAATTGTGGCCTGCGAAAAAGCTCCGAATTACGCCCGGCACGGTTGTTCTGGTTATTAGCGAGCCTATAGATACCCATGGCAGAGAAAGCCGAGAGCTCACCCTAGAGGTTGAGAATTGGATAGAGGCACAATGCGATCTCATTCAATAGAAAGAAAGTATCACATCCACCTGAGCACTCGATCTAGTGCACTACGTAAAATGGCTAGTATTTAGCCCGAAGCTTACGTGCTTATATCGGAATAAGCGCGGCGCGCAATGCTCTGCGCAAATCTGCATAGTCGCTGGTGTGCAACAAGCTGGGTGGGTGGCTACCTTCGGGAATGCTTCCCATTTCAATTAGGGCCCACTTAATAGGTAGTGCATTGGGTTCTTCCAAGATCACTTGCACCAATGGTAGTAGGCGAGCGTTGAGTAATTCCGCCTTCTTTTGATCGCCCGATGCAGCGGCGGAATACAGGCTGTGCACAAGCGCCGGTGCGATATTAGCCACTACTGAGACAATCCCCGCATAGCCGTTCAAGACCCGGTGGCAGCCACTTGCTACGTCACCAGAGTAAAGCGCGAACCCCGAGGGAAGTTCCGGTATATGGCCTTCAATCGGATTAGCTGAATAGTTTATGAAACCGGCAATCCCGGAGATTTGTGATAAAGCGGCGACATCAATCGATGGCAGTGAATTCGACGCTCTAAGGTCATCGCTAATAATTAAAGGCAAGCCGCCCAGCTCTAAGACTGCCCGCAAGTACTCGAACAGCTCATTTTGGGAGAGACCGATGGGGGAGGGCAGAGTTAGTAGTGCGGCGCTAGCGCCAAACTCATCTGCGGCACTAGCGAAATCAAAGACGGCTTCTTGCCGGCTGCTACTGAGGTCGGCAATAACATCAATGCGGCCATCTGATTGCCAGATCGCGCGTCGCAGTATTTCTGTGCGCTCGTCAATACTCATCTCTGAAGACTGATTCAAGGCACTTCCAACAATTAGTGCTGAGCTGCCACAATCCACGTGCCAGTCCACCAGGGTTTCCAGTACTTCGTAATCTGGCGAGCCGTCGCTGTGAGTGGGGGTGGTCAGGTTTACTATACTGCCCTTAATCATCGGATAGCCTTCTGAATAGTGTATTTACTCATTAGAATAGTATAAATATTGAAAGTGAACCAAGATATCGAGATAGAATTCTTAATGTCCTTTTTGGGCCTTAAAGATGATCATGCGATATCTAATAATTAACGTCAGCCTTTTTGAACGGCTAAGAACAATAGCTAGGTTTTTCGATATTTCAGGAATTTAGAAGCCGGATACTTAAAATGACACAAGGTGTGTTGGGAGATCAAAGGACTAAATTTAAAACTGCCTTTCTGAGGCCGGACTTAATATTGGCTCATGAGCCCGCGCTATTATTGTCTTATTATTTTAGCCGCCGATACTATCCGACACCCCATCTAAACCGTAATAGCCTTTATGGTAAGGAGGCTATTACGGTCGATTAGGTCAAATCCATTTAAGCTGTACGTCCATCGACGCTCAGATCAAATATCCAGGTTGGCAACCTTAAGCGCATTGGTTTCAATAAACTCTCGGCGCGGTTCAACATGGTCACCCATTAATGTGGTGAATATTTGATCTGCTGCCACCGCATCTTCAATGGTGACCTTCAACATCCGACGCTCTTCAGGGTCCATTGTGGTTTCCCACAGCTGCTCTGGATTCATCTCGCCCAGGCCTTTGTAGCGCTGCACATTAAAGCCACGCTCCGCCTGCTGCATAAGCCAGGTGATAACTTCAGAGAAGTCACTGACCTCTTGAACTCGCTCGCCACGCTTTATATACGCACCATCTTCTAGTAAACCTTGTAGACTTTGCCCCAAAGAAATAATCGTTTGGTAGTCTACCGACCTGAAGAAATCAAGCCCGAACTGATAGTGATCACTCACTCCGTGAGAAATAATATCGATCGCTGGTAGGAATATATGTAGCTCAGGATCTTCTACAATACGCACATCATAGCGATGCTGAGCGTCACGAAGCTCAAGTTCAACCGTCACTTCGGCGAGTCGCTCTGCCCACTTAGCGACAAGCGCTTTATCGGCTAAGTCATCTGCACTCAACACTGGCATATAGGTCAATTCACGTAAAACAGCAGCAGGGTAGAGACGGGCAAGGCGGCTGATAATACTTTCAACACGGCGATACTGAATAATTAACTCTTCTAAGCCAGCGCCACCAATTGGTGCGGCATCTGGATTCACATACAGACCGGCACCATCGAGCGCCGACTGGGTGAGGTAATTTGCTAGCGCCGGTTCGTCTTTCAAATATTGGTGGCTCTTGCCGCGACCAATTTTATAGAGGGGAGGCTGAGCGATGAATATATGACCATTTTCAATTAGCTCAGGCATTTGCCTGAAGAAAAAGGTCAGTAGCAAGGTACGAATATGCGAACCATCCACATCCGCATCGGTCATTATGATAATGCTATGGTAGCGCAATTTTTCAACGTTGAACTCGTCTTTACCAATGCCGCAACCCAGGGCCGTTACGATAGTACCAACCTCAACCGACGAAATCATTTTGTCAAAACGCGCCTTCTCAACGTTAAGTATTTTACCTTTCAATGGCAAAATCGCTTGCGTGCGACGATCACGACCCTGTTTTGCAGAGCCACCCGCCGAATCACCCTCGACTAGGTAGATTTCAGAAAGAGCGGGGTCTTTTTCCTGACAATCGGCGAGTTTACCCGGCAAGCCGGCAATATCGAGGGCGCCTTTACGGCGGGTCATGTCCCGCGCTTTGCGAGCCGCTTCGCGGGCGCGCGCTGCATCAAGCATTTTTTGCACAATTTGCTTCGCCTCGTTGGGGCTCTCCATTAGGAAATCACCAAATTTAGCTGTCATTGCCTGCTCTACAATAGTCTTCACTTCACTGGAAACCAACTTGTCTTTGGTTTGCGAAGAGAACTTAGGATCAGGAACTTTAACGGAAACCACAGCCGTAAGACCTTCACGAGCATCATCACCTGTTGTCGATATTTTGGCTTTTTTGGCCAAACCTTCTTTCTCAATATAGTTATTTAGATTCCGTGTTAATCCAGCCCGGAACCCCGCTAAATGGGTGCCGCCGTCCCGCTGTGGAATGTTATTGGTATAGCAATAAAGGTTCTCTTGAAACCCATCATTCCACTGCAAAGCGACCTCGACCACCACGCCGTCACCCTCGGTCGTAAAATGAAAGACCTTGTTAACAGGGGTTTTATTGGTGTTCAAGTACTCAACAAAAGCGCTCAATCCGCCCTCGTAGCAGAAGTTCTCTGTTTTACCGTCGCGCTCATCAATCAACTCAATATTAATACCCGAGTTCAAAAATGCTAATTCACGAATACGTTTAGCCAGGTAATCAAAGTGAAATTCGATGTTATTAAACGTTTGAGCCGAGGGCTTAAAGCGTATCTCAGTGCCACTACGCTCAGTATCACCGATAATTTTCAGTGGCGCTTGAGGAACACCGTGTTTATAGATTTGCTCATGGACATTACCGCCGCGACGTATCGTCAGCCGTAACTCTTCTGATAGCGCATTTACAACAGAAACACCCACACCGTGAAGGCCGCCAGAGACCTTGTAGGTATTATCGTCAAATTTACCGCCGGCATGGAGAACCGTCATAATAACTTCGGCAGCGGTTACACCTTCTTCATGCATCTCTGTTGGGATGCCTCGGCCATCATCCGACACAGATACCGATTCGTCAGCATGAATAACTACCTTAATCTTGCTGCAATGGCCAGCTAAGGCTTCATCTATAGAGTTATCAACGACCTCAAACACCATATGATGCAGGCCGGAGCCATCGTCTGTATCCCCAATATACATTCCAGGTCTTTTTCGAACCGCATCCAGCCCTTTCAGCACTTTAATGCTAGAGGAATCGTAAGCTCTATCTTCTGTCATCTCTATCTAACCTCTGTACCCGAATAACGGACAACTAACTTATTTTATGTTTTGCAGCAAAATACTGCCATACACCCACAACACGCCAGCAAGCTATATAGTGAATCTTCTAGCATTCTGAGACCACACCGTGTTCCACGTGAAACCTTTTTAACGGCTTACTCAAACACCAATCATCATTGAGGTCAGACCGCCTAACCGCACTGGCAAACACCTGAACATCTAACTCAATCAATTCTTTAAACACCGCACAGCAACGGCGCTCATCTAACTCTGCCGCCAAATCATCAACCAAGAACACCGTGGGGATCCCCTGATCTAACAGCACCTTCGACTGCGCCAATTTTAGGGCACAAACCAATGTTTTTATCTGCCCCCGGGATAGAACGTCACCAGCATCAAGCCTGCCTACGCGAAAGTCTATATCTGCTCGATGGGGGCCGCTTCTTGTGAACCCAGCCCGTAAATCACCTGCCAAATTATGTTTTAAACTTTCCGCAAAGCTGTACTCACCATCCTTCCAGCCCGAGGTCATGGACATACTTAGAGAAGGTACATCCAGGTCACCAATATCCGCAGAAGCGAGCAGCCGCCGATAGATCTCCTCGAAGGCTGCAGCCAGTAACTCAAAGTGAGAGCTGCGGGCATCCTGTATTAGCGCCCCCATAGCCTCCAACTCCCTATCCCAAGGCGCTATTAGCCCAGGGTCTATATTACCACGTCTAAGCAAGGAATTACGCTGCTGAAGCGCTTTCCTGTAGCGAGGCCAATACTCGAAAAAACCGGAATGTTTCACGTGGAACACCCCCCAATCCAAATACTGCCGCCTCACCGCCGGACCACCCTCCAACAAGGCGAAGCTGGCTGGATTAATCACCTGAACAGGCAACACGCCCGCCAACTGCCCAGCCGTGGAAAGTTTATCGCCATCCAACTTTACCAGTACCGGACCTTTCCTTGGCCTCCTCACACCTATAACCGCTGTCTCGACGCCGCCACTAAGACGCAACTCTCCACGCACGGTCAAATCATCCTTGCCGTATGAAATCACAGACTCCATTTTATGAGAGCGAAACGAGCGGGTGAGCGCTAAAGTATGAATAGCCTCTAGGATGCTGGTCTTGCCACTTCCGTTAATACCGTGAATGAAATTAAACGTGCATAGCGACTGCATATCCACGTATTGTAAATTCCTGAAATTATAGATGCCGAGTTTTTCTAAGCGCATAACGCGCACCATTCATCGCGCAGCGTTAGCTTATGTTTAAGAACAAATAATATATGGGGGAGGGGAGAACACATGAGGATGACACGCTCGTATTTCAAAAAAACATACCGTAAAAATAGAGCGCGCCCGAAAAACCCAACATTACAAACGCATTGGCATTACAACATACTGACAATTACTACCATCCGCCTCTTCTATTAAAGCCGAACTGTTAGCATCAGAAAGCGAGAACTTGGCAGACTCCCCATTAATAGCCGACAAAACATCAAGCAAATAGCTAACATTAAAGCCAATCTCAAGGCTATCTCCCTGATACTCCACAGCCACTGTTTCCTCTGCCTCTTCCTGCTCAGGGTTATTGGCCACAATACGAAGCTCACCGCTCGTTAACAACATCCGAATTCCGCGATACTTTTCATTCGACAAAATCGCGGTCCGCGCAAACGCTTGCTTAAGATCAGCTCTTGAGCCCAACACCACCTTAGTGCTATTGCGAGGCAAGACGCGCTCGTAATCAGGGAACTTGCCGTCGATGAGCTTAGATGTGAAGGTGAAATCAGTGGTGACTACCCGTATATGATTGCCACCAACAATGACTTCCGCGTCCTGGTCTTCGTTCATTAGCAAGCGTGCGAGCTCGACCACGCCTTTCCTTGGAACAATAACCTGCGCCACCTGATCCACATGGATATCACCTTCGAAGGTCGCCATAGCCAAACGGTGGCCATCAGTGGCTACCACGCGCAACTGACCCTCAGTCACTTCAAACAACATACCATTCAAGTAATAACGCACGTCTTGCTGCGCCATGGCAAAGCTAGTTCGTTCGATAAGACGCTTTAAATCACCTTGTTTTAAAGTGAAGGATTGCCCGCCCTTGGACTGCTCAACACTGGGGAAATCATTCGCCGCTAAGGTAGAAAGCTGAAAGCGGCTGCGCCCTGACTTCAAGATTAGCTTTTGCTCATCCAACTGAAAGCTAATAGTAGAGCCATCGGGTAGAGCCTTGCAGATATCAACCAACTTCCGCGCTGGCACTGTAATCTCACCAGACACACCAGCCTCATCATCAAGATGAACTCGACCAATCAGCTCGACTTCCAAATCGGTGCCGGTCAGCGCCAACTCCTGACCGTTTAATACAAGCTGCACATTCGCTAATATCGGTAAGGTCTGTCGGCGCTCAACTACACCCGCCACAAGGTTCAAGGGCTTGATCAACGCTTCCCGCGAAATCGAAAATTTCATGCGTTCGGTTCCTGTTCTTTTAAGTATCTGTTCAAAGGTTATGGAATACTAATAAGTCTACTTTAGTATATAAAGCCCAACTAAAACATCAGCTTGTCAGTAGTCGGATCAAATTTTGGTAATCTTCTCGTATATCACCATCACTTTCGCGTAATTCTTTTATTTTCCTGCAGCCGTGAAGCACTGTCGTATGATCACGACCTCCAAAACCTTCGCCGATCTCAGGCAAACTGTGATTCGTTAGCTCCTTAGATAAGGCCATCGCAACTTGACGCGGACGCGCCACCGACCGGCTGCGACGTTTTGACATAAGGTCGGCGATCTTTATTTTGTAGTATTCAGCAACCGTGCGTTGAATATTATCCAAACTCACCTGCTTATCCTGCAGTGCCAATAAGTCCTTCAGCGACTCTTTAATCAGGGGAATATCTATAGGCTTCGCCATAAATCGTGAGCTGGCTATTACTCGCTTTAATACCCCCTCTAATTCCCGTACATTCGACCGCACACGCTGCGCTATGAAAAAAGCGGCGTCAGAGGGAAGGGTAGCTTTTTCTTGCTCTGCTTTCTTTAAAAGAATCGCCACCCGCGTTTCCAATTCCGGCGGCTCTACGGCAACCGTCAAACCCCAGCCAAACCGCGACTTCAAACGTTCTTCTAAGCCCTTGATTTCCTTAGGGTACCTGTCGCAGGTTAGAATCATTTGCTGTCCGCCCTCAAGCAGGGCATTAAACGTATGGAAGAACTCTTCCTGGGAGCGATCTTTACCCGAGAAAAATTGAATATCATCGATAAGTAACGCATCAACAGAACGATAATAGCGCTTGAATTCGTTAATAGCATTTAGCTGAAGTGCTTTTACCATATCAGCAACAAAGCGCTCGGAGTGTAAATAAACCACCTTCGCATTTGGGTTTTGCTGCATCAAAGCATTACCTACCGCGTGCATTAAATGGGTTTTACCAAGCCCCACGCCCCCATAAAGGAAAAGCGGGTTATAGCCACGACCGGGATTACTTGCTACTTGACGCGCCGCTGCGCGCGCCAACTGGTTAGACTTACCCTCAACAAAGGTATCAAAAGTATACGACTCCATTAAAGAGCTCTGATGCCGGATACCCCCCTCAACCTCTACTTGCCGCTGACCGGTAATAATTTGCGGCGAATACGCCACCGGCGCAGATTGAGACGCTGGCTGACGCGATTGAGGGCGCGCAAAAGCATTATTATTTGATGGCGACGTTAGCACCGCCTGGGTGGAGCGTTCGCTGGGGGCTGGCGCCGCCATACCAGCGCCAGGGCCATTCGCTAGGCGATCAGCAATACCAAGCTCTACCTGTACTATTTTACCCGGCGGCGATAGCTCCGATACCAACTCGACAATACGTGAATAAAAACGGTCACCAACCCAGTCACGCACAAACCGATTCGGCGCAATCAACCGTATTAAGTCCCCGGCAAGCTCAACCCGCAGTGGTCTGATCCAAGTGTTAAATTGCTGAGAGGGCAACTCGTCTTGCAAATGCGCAATACATTTCTGCCACGTAACTTCCGGCAACACAATTCTCCACTTTTTGATAAATTTGAGCGTAAACCACCTACCAAAAACAAGCATTGGGCAGGTGGTTTTTAAATCCATTTAGCACACTATTCTACTCGCGAACAATGCGGTTATCCACAAAATTCAAAAACAATTCCAAGCTCAGAAAAAACGAAAATCCCTTTACTATCAATACGATAAACCTATATGTCGGGCATTGACAAAAAGTTCCAGAAAACCACTCACATGTTGATAACAACAATAAAAACCTGTGGGTAAGCTGTGCGCAAACTGTAACTTACGAGTGGACCACCTTTATAAAGGAAAACATGCAACTAAAGCCTACAAGTCATTGCTATTAGGCCTGATGTCCACTAAAATTCGCGATCCGATTTTTCACTGTCTCTGCAATAAAGTTGGAGGCAGTACCAGTAGCCCAGCTACTGGCTTATTTATGTTACGGACGAAATCATGAGTAAAAGAACATTCCAACCAAGTAATCTTAAAAAAGCACGCAACCATGGTTTCCGTGCTCGCATGGCAACTAAAAACGGCCGTGCTTTAATTAATCGCCGTCGTGCAAAAGGTCGTACAGTTCTATCTGCTTAATAACAATTAAGCGATAAGGTATGCTGGCTTAACGGTGGATTTTCAATTTGAGAAATCTTTACGCCTGTTGAATGCCAGCGAGTACCAAGCGGTATTCGACGAGTCACGTCTGAAAGTTTCAACCGCTGAACTACTGTTTCTAGCGCGCAAAAATAATCTCGGCCGTGGTCGTCTAGGCTTAGTAATAGCAAAGAAGAACGTAAAGCTCTCTGTGCAACGCAATCGCGTAAAACGCGTTGTAAGAGAGACGTTCCGGCTAAATCAACACAAGCTGAAAGGTATTGATGTCATTGTGTTAGCTAGGCGCGGTCTGGGCGATATCGATAACAAGCAGCTTCATGAAACCTGTAATCAGCTTTGGTACCAATTAGAAAAACGAGCTGAAAAACGCTTTCGTCAGCAAGAGGGCTAGTCAATATGCAGCGCTTGCTTATCGCCTGCATCCATTTTTACCGCCTGTTTATCAGTCCGCTGATGGCTCCGCATTGCCGTTTCTATCCCAGTTGCTCAAGCTACGCTGTAGAAGCCCTACAACAACACGGTGCTGTGCGCGGCAGCTGGCTTAGCCTAAAACGTATTTGCCGATGTCAGCCCCTAAGTGACGGCGGTTACGATCCTGTACCACCCTGCCATTGTCCTTCCACAGAAATCACACTTTCAAGGCATTCAAGCAATGATTGATTTTCAGCGCTATCTTCTCATCGCCTCCATCGCTGCACTATCACTGATGTTATTGGTGGAATGGCAAAAATTCGAGCCTAATACTCCCGTCATTACTAGCACTAATAGCAGCAACAGCAGTACAACTGCGGCGCCCACTACTAGCAATGACAGCGGTGATTTACCCGCTATTATTAGCAGCGATGACCTCACTACTATCAAAGCGAACGCCGGTGTCAGCACTAAGTACATCACTGTTGAAACCGACGTATTAGACTTGAAAATAGATTTACATGGCGGCGACATCGTTTACGCGGGTCTACCAGACTACACCATGAGCTTAGAATCTGATGATCCCTTTGTTATTCTTGAAAAAAATGATACCCGAAACTACATAGCTCAAAGCGGGTTAATCGGCAGCAATGCCACAGACACCTCAGAGGGTAGACCGCAGTTTGCAGCAACGAATGCTAATTACGTTCTGCAGGACGGGTCTGACACCTTAAATATAGATTTACATTATCAGTACAGCGACGCCATCACGATCATCAAACGCTTTCGCTTAAGCCGCGGCGAATACCTCATTAACGTTGAATATTTGGTCGATAACCAAAGCGATGCGCCATTCCAGGCAAGCTTTTTTGGCCAACTAAAGCGGGGCGATAGCGCTGATCCAAGCGTGAATGATGAGGGCGGTATGTTTGCTATGAAGCCTTTCATTGGCGTGGCATATGCTACCAATGAAGACTTGTACAACAAAACCACCTTCAGCAAGATGCAAGACAAACCTGTAAAAGCCAGCGTCAATGGCGGCTGGATTGGGGTAATACAGCATTATTTTGTCAGCGCCTGGGTACCACCAGTAGACAGCGTAAATGAACTAAGTACTATCGTGACCAAACAGGGCATGAACATAGCGCGTGTTACCAGCGCCGCAGTCACAATTGCACCGCGCAGCCAAGGTATAATAAGCGCCGATTTCTACACCGGTCCCAAAGATCAATACAGCCTACAAGAAATATCACCGGGATTAGAGCTCACCGTAGATTACGGCTGGCTGTGGTGGATCGCGCAACCTCTATTCTGGTTACTGACAAAAATACATTCCGTACTAGGTAACTGGGGTTTCTCAATCATCGCGGTGACTATTCTGGTAAAGGCCGCCTTTTTCCAGTTGAATCAAAAAGCCTTCACCTCTATGGCAAATATGCGCAAATTTCAGCCCAAGCTAGCTGAAATCAAGGAGCGCTACGCGGATGATCGTCAGAAACAATCTCAAGCCATGATGGATCTGTATAAGAAAGAAAAAATTAACCCTCTCGGCGGGTGCCTGCCAATGGTCGTTCAGATGCCGGTATTTATCTCTCTTTACTGGGTATTAATGGAAAGTATCGAGTTGCGCCACGCACCGTTTATCCTATGGATACATGATTTGTCAGCGATGGACCCTTACTTTGTGCTGCCGCTAATCATGGGTCTATCCATGTTCATACAGCAGCGTCTAAACCCAGCACCACCAGACCCAATGCAAGCTAAAATAATGCAGTGGATGCCAATCGTATTTACTTTTTTCTTCCTGTTTTTCCCAGCGGGCTTAGTATTGTATTGGGTCGTAAACAACACTTTATCTATTATTCAGCAATACATTATTACTAAGCGCATTGAAAAAAGCGGCTTGCCCTCCCGCTAAGCCACAGTGGATTACTCTACTGACACCATTGCCGCTATCGCCACGCCACCCGGAAAAGGTGGCGTTGGTATCGTCCGTATCTCTGGCCCCAAGTGTCAAGATATTGCCCGCGCAATGCTCGCTGTAAAACAATTAACTCCCCGCCATGCCCACTACGGTAACTTTCTAGAAACTACCCCAAGCGGCACCGCAACCATAGATCAAGGTATCGCCTTATTCTTCCCCGGACCGAACTCGTTTACGGGCGAAGATGTCCTAGAACTGCAAGGTCACGGTGGCCCAGTTATACTCGACTGCTTGTTGCGCACGGTGATAAACCAAGGCGCCAGAATGGCAAGGCCAGGTGAATTTTCAGAGCGTGCATTTCTAAACAACAAAATAGATCTGGCCCAGGCAGAAGCCATAGCGGACTTAATTGACAGCGCGTCTGAACAAGCGGCAAGACAAGCCCTACGCTCTTTGGAAGGAGCATTCAGTAAGGAAATAAATTCCCTAGTAGAAGCTATCACCATGCTAAGGATTTACGTCGAGGCCGCAATAGATTTCCCAGAGGAGGAAATCGATTTCATTAGCGATGGGCGAGTCGCCAGCGAACTCCAAAGTATTAAGCTCCATCTCGAAACCGTCTTTAACTCAGCAAAGCAAGGCAGCATACTCCGCGAGGGCATGACAGTCGTCATCGCAGGAAAACCCAATGCGGGGAAATCTAGCTTGCTGAACGCCTTAGCTGGACGAGAATCTGCCATTGTCACGGATATCGCGGGTACCACCAGAGATGTATTACGAGAAAACATTTTAATCGACGGTATGCCGCTACATATCATAGACACCGCCGGCTTGCGTGATAGCGAAGATCCCGTGGAAATAGAAGGTATAAAACGCGCCTGGACGGAAATAAGCCAAGCTGATCGTATACTGCTTGTCATCGACAGCAAAAATATAATGACCGACGAACCAATTATTCCGCCGGAATTTGATGTGTTTGTAAAACAAAAGAAAATAAGTCTGATCTACAATAAATGCGATTTAACAGGTCAAACAGCTGGATTACAGGACGATGCGATAAGCCGCGTTTACCTTTCAGCGAAGCACAATCAGGGCATTGATACCCTAAGAGAACATTTAAAATCTTGCGTCGGCTACGACGGCGGTGATACCCCCTTTATTGCCCGTCGCCGCCACATTGAAGCCTTAGAGCAAGGCCGCAGCCATATTCTAACCGGCGAACAACAGCTACTGACATACAACGCCGGAGAGCTTTTAGCAGAAGAACTACGCTTAGCACAAAATTCTCTTGCCGAGATTACCGGCGAATTTAGTTCAGACGATCTTCTCGGGCGTATTTTCTCCAGTTTCTGTATCGGAAAATAATGCCCCCACGATACACATCTTCAATAGCGAATAATGCGCAATAAAGGCTACACTTAAAGTCGTTACAGCATACCAAAGGATTGCCGATGCACCGACTTACCCTAACACGTAGCCTTACTATCTGCGCCGTTACCTTCTCGCTTTGCGCTCCCGTCACCGCGAGCTTATGGAATCCCGACGAACTTCCCGTCGTACTCACCCCCGCTAGGCTTAAACAGAACCGCAGCGAAGTCCCTGCCAGTGTGAGCGTCATTGACCGGGATATGATCACGGCTTCTGGCCTAAGGGATATCCCGGAACTATTTCGTCTGATACCTGGCACCTCTGTGGGCGCTAGAGACGGGTGGAATTATGTAGTGAGTTATCACGGCACGAATTACCGGGATTCCCGTCGCATGCAAGTCCTCATCGACGGACGATCTGTGTATCAGTCAGGATTAGCTACGGTTGACTGGAACGACATACCCATCACCATACAAGACATCGAGCGAATCGAGGTAGTGCGCGGGCCTTCCAGCGCAAGTTACGGTGCCAACGCCTTTCTAGGTGTCATTAATATTATTACTCGACATCCAAGCGATATAAACGAATATGAAGTTAATATTCTCAGAGGCACGGAAAATACCGAAAACTACCGACTCAGCCACGCTAATGAATTCCTGAACGGCACGCTCCGATTTACTATAGCCAGTAATCACGACGACGGCTTCGATGTAGACAGAAACGGTGACGAACGTTTAGATAGTAAATCGAACCAGCTTTTCAATACCCGTTACGAAACCCTTATTGATGATTACGCCATTAGCGTGGGTGTTGGATATAAGTCAGGTGAGATCACTGATGACCTTGCTGACGAAGACGTAACACAACCATATGCAGAAACCGACGATTACTATTTGTCAGCGCAAATAGAAAAAGGGTTCTCCGCTGTCCATCAATTAGCCCTGCAATATGATTTTTCGGCCCAAAAACAAATACGCCGTTGGACTGCAGAATTACCGCCTTCCTTCATCGGTCTAGACGATAACCCATCACTACTTGTACGCGGCGACGCCAATGAAGATTTACGCAGCAGTAGAACAGACGTCGATTTGCAAGACACCTATATATGGAGCGACAGCCTGAAGACAGTCGCCGGTGTCCACCTAAGAAGATCGCGGGTATCATCAGAAACTTACTATGGCAGGACAATCACGAGTAATAACTACCAGCTATTTTTTAATATTGAAAAAAATATAACGGATAAATTTACAATCAATACCGGCGGATCATACGAATATGAGCAAGACGTCGGCAAGAACTTTTCGCCTCGGATTGCTGCCCACTATCATGTAAATAAAAATAGTAGTTTTAGAGCTATTTATTCTGAAGCAATACGAACCCCGGATTTATTGGAAACATCCGCAAACTGGACATATACCGCACGGAATGTGAGGCCAGCATCAAACGGCGAAACAGAGGGTATACTTCTAATAACTGCAAAAGGTAACCCCAACGTCAAACCTGAAAAAATAGAATCAAGAGAAATAGGCTACTACGGAAACTTCAATAAATACCACCTACAATGGGATGTAAAAATATTTCATGATAAGTTGAATCAGCTAATATCAAATTCAATAGCCCTCGAAAGATTCAATCCCGTTAATAGCGGGAACTTGACCCAATCAGGCATTGAAACCGAAATTGACTATAGGCCAAATAGAAAATGGTTAGTCCACATTAGTTATGCTTACATAAAGAGTAAGGCATATAGCAACAGTGATCTTTCCTTTACACCAAGTACTGAAACCAGTTTTACACCAAAAAATTCAGGTAGCGCGCTCATAAGCTATCGCAGCAATAACAATATTCAAATCTCATTCCTACAATACTATGCGCGGTCAATAGGTACTTCCCAGAATAAATATTCTCGCAGTGATATACGACTATCTAAGATAGTAAATTTTTCAGATAGCGAAATAGAAATATCGTACTCGGGCCAATATAGACATGACGAAGACAGTGAGCTGCTCAGTAGCAATATATACACCAACGATCTTCGTCAATTTATTGGAATAAATTTTCGATACTAGTATCTACCAGGGTCAGGGATTAGCCTCTTGGTAAAACGACTTTACGGGCTAGCAATAACAGCGTTGATTTTGGTATCAACCTTGGCCTTTAGCGATGATGAAATTATCGTTGATCTCATACTGCCTGTAAAAAATAACACATTAAATGTTTTATCAAAAAACATCGCTAACAATCCCTACTTTACCGTTAACTCTTATATAAACACACCACCCGAAGATGATGCCAAAGGTGACATCTTAATCATCGTATCCGAGAAATTACTCCCGCTATTATCCGATAATCGTTATAAAGCAAAATTCGCACTTTACGTAAACTCACTTGAATATCTTGATAAAGATATTGAAAACACTGCTGCACTTTTTTCAGACCAACCTCTATTTAGACAAGTCTCTCTCATAGAAGCCATCTTTAATGGCAAGCCGATACAACTAGGAATTGCCTATCAAAATAAAAAATATGAAAAAATATTAGACGACCTTAGTAATACTTTCTCTTCCATGAAAATTAATATTAGAGAAATTGATAATGTAAATATTATTAGATCTATTAACAAGATAATACAGAAAAATGACGTACTCCTAAGCACCGCTGAAAATAACATATATAACTCAGACACTATTCGTTCTATTTTACTTAGCAGTTATCGACATCAAACACTCGTTATTGGACCGACTGAAGGTTTTGTTAATGCGGGCGCACTGGGAACGGTATTATCGACACCTGATCAATACACATTAGATATTATAAAAATGGTGAATCAATATATAACAACCAAAAAGTTGCCGCCCTCACAATACCCGAGTAACTTTTCAGTGAAAATAAATTACAGTGTTGCAGAATCCCTCGGTCTTAATATTCCGTCAGAAGAAGAATTAAGAATGCTCATACCCGACGGGGAAATACAATAATTATGCTTATTAAGTTAGGAAAAAACACTCTCTTTCGGCAAATACTAATTGCCGGAATTTCACCTGCTCTATTAGTCTTCTTTTCCTTGTTTACATATTCACTTGTCACGCGCCTTAACGATGCCGCCATCAACCAAAGAGAAATTACTACCAAAATAGCAGAAAATATTGCAGCCTCTAGCGAACTTGCCATTATTAGCGGCAACGAAGCACAGCTTAAATACATTATGAAATCGGCTTTGACAAAAGACATACTTGCTATAACCGTTTTTAATTCAATAACAAAAAAAACCATTAATTTAAAATATAATAATAAGCCATATAAACATATCAACATAATCACCGTACCCATATTTCAAAGTAGCATAAACATCAGTGACTCTTTTACTGGCGAAGGAAGTAACAGTGACAAATCACGAAAAGAGATTGGTTTTGTTACTATTGAAAATTCTAAAAAACAGTTATCTAAACTACAAAGTAGAATCATCCTAGTTTCTACCTCAATTGCTGCATTATCTATTTTCTTTTGTATTATTCTAGCTTGGATTATAAGTCGTCGGTTATCAAAGCCGCTGGCCGAAATTAATATTTTTACAAAAAATATAGCAGCCGGAAATCTTAGCAGCCGCCTTAATGTGGAGGGTGAAGGTGAGCTCGGTGAACTACAAAATCATATAAATGAAATGGCCAAGAGTTTAGATAGCCAACAAAAAGAACTCGAACACCGCTTCGCAGAACTACAGTCCGCAAAAACAGCTGCAGACGAAGCTAATAAAGCGAAAAGTCTTTTTCTGGCAACAATGACGCATGAACTAAGAACACCAATGAACGGCGCCCTGGGAATGCTGCAACTGTTATCAACGACAGACATAAACTCAGAACAAAGTAATTATATCGACATTGCTATAAATTCAAGTGAGCATCTTCTAAATATTGTTAATGATATTCTTGATTTTTCCAAAATTGAAAAAGGCGATCTTGAACTAGAAAAGCGCCTTTGTTCACCAGCTTCATTATTTGATGTAATACTCACGCCGCTTGAATATGAAGCCAAGAAGAGCGGCATCGACTTCAATTACAGTATTACCCCAGAGTTAGAATCAGTAAAAGTTTACCTCGACGATGTACGTGTTCGACAAATCATCCTAAATCTGGTTTCCAACGCTGTTAAATTCACTCACAGTGGAAGCGTCACCATTACCTTGTCTAGCGAAAAGCGTGACCAAGAGCATTTATGTTTAACACTCTGTGTTACTGACACCGGCATCGGTATTGCCGCTTCGGATCAAGCTATTATTTTCGACAGCTTCAGACAAGCTGATGGATCAAATCAACGGCGCTACGGTGGATCCGGTTTAGGTCTCGCTATTGTAAAGCGCCTATGTGAGCTAATGAATGCAGATTTGACGATGAATAGTAAACTTGGCGAGGGCACACAATTTACTATCCATTTGGAATGTCAGTACGAATCACAACAAATTGAAGACTCTATCGTCACCCCTCAAAATATTCTTCTCGGTAAAAGAGTCCTTATTGTCGAAGACAACCCCGTCAACCAAATGCTAGTAGCCAACATCGTAAAGCGTTGGAATATGACCGCAATCACTGCAAACAATGGCAAGGAGTGCTTGATCGAATTACAGCGCCAACCAATCGATATCGTCTTAATGGACCTACAAATGCCTGTAATGGACGGCTATGAGGCCAGCAGACAAATACGTCTACTAACAGGTTTCAAGTCTCTGCCTATTATTGCGCTCACCGCAAATAACGTCCAAGAAGACAAAGAGCGCTGCTTCTCTATTGGAATGAATGACTTCTTAAGCAAGCCTGTATCACTGAGTCTTTTAAAGGAAAAAGTCAGTTATTGGCTAAGCCACGTAGAGTAGGTAAACATTAGCTAAGGATGTGGATAAACACTCTTAATATAGACACTTACCCACAGGTAAAAAAAACACGCTAAGTTATCCACATTCCATCCACCGTCCCTACCCATGATTTTGACACCTTATATGTGGATAAAAGACCTACTTATCATTGAGATAAAACCCTATTAATCATACATTTAACTAAGTTATCAACAAAATACCGTTTCTTAATAACTATATTTAATATAAGTAACTAAGATATAAAAACTATATATGTATATACATAATTAGATAAACATACTTGATTAAAAATTCACCAATTCATTGCAGGACTGATAGATCCACGTATAATTTCGCGTCTTCATTCAAACTCATTCTCAGGTGTTTCGTGGATTATCCGCAAAGCTACGATGTTATTGTTATCGGCGGTGGTCATGCCGGTACGGAAGCTGCGCTTGCCGCCGCACGCATGGGTTGTGCCACGCTATTACTCACCCACAATATTGAAACTCTAGGGCAAATGTCCTGTAACCCTGCTATTGGGGGGATTGGTAAGAGTCACCTAGTTAAAGAAATAGATGCTTTAGGCGGCGCCATGGCAAAAGCCACCGACCTTGGTGGCATTCAATTTAGAATATTAAATGCTCGCAAAGGGCCCGCTGTCAGAGCCACGCGCGCTCAAGCAGACCGAGTACTTTACAAAGCAGCTATACGCACAATCCTAGAGAATCAGGAAAATCTAGCTATTTTCCAACAGGCTGTCGATGATCTTATTGTTGAGAACGATGAAGTTCGCGGCGTAGTAACGAATATCGGCTTGCGGTTTTATAGTAAAACTGTGGTTTTGACTGCGGGTACCTTTCTTGGCGGCAAAATTCATATAGGTTTAGACAACCACAGCGGTGGCAGGGCCGGCGATCCGCCATCATTAGCTTTAGCGCAAAGATTGCGGCAACTGCCGTTTCGGGTTGACCGACTAAAAACCGGTACTCCACCAAGAATTGACGCTAAAACTGTTAATTTTGATGGCCTGGAAGCGCAATGGGGGGATACTCCCAGACCCGTTATGTCTTATTTAGGTAATCAAGGGCAACACCCAGAACAAGTTTGTTGCTGGATTACCCATACCAACGAAGAAACCCACGCGATTATTCGTGGTGGCTTAGATCGCTCTCCCATGTATACCGGCGTTATTGAGGGAATTGGTCCACGGTATTGCCCGTCGATAGAAGACAAGGTTCACCGCTTCGCGGATAAAAATTCACACCAAATATTTATCGAACCAGAAGGCTTAAACACCCATGAGCTGTATCCAAATGGCATATCAACAAGTTTACCTTTTGATGTTCAGCTTAACTTGGTTAGATCAATAAAGGGCTTTGAAAACGCCCATATGACCCGGGCAGGCTATGCCATTGAATATGATTATTTTGAACCACGAGATCTAAAATACTCATTAGAAACAAAATTTGTTGCTGGTCTATTTTTTGCCGGCCAGATTAATGGCACCACTGGCTATGAAGAGGCGGCTGCGCAAGGTTTGTTGGCGGGGGCTAACGCCGCGCTACTCGCTCAGGGACGCGATGCTTGGTGTCCTCGTCGAGATGAAGCCTATATTGGGGTGCTGGTCGACGATTTAATTACCATGGGTACCCGCGAACCGTATCGCATGTTTACCTCTCGGGCAGAATATCGCTTGTTATTACGCGAGGATAACGCTGATTTACGTCTAACTGAAAAAGGCCGTGAGCTCGGTCTAGTCGACGATACCCGCTGGGCAGCATTCTCTGATAAGCGCGAGAATATTGAGCGTGAACGGTCTCGCTTGGCATCTTATTGGGTACAGCCGGGCAGTGCAGCCGCAGGGGCGCTAGACGCAAAAATAGAAAAACCGCTGAGCCATGAATACAATTTGTTAGAGCTCCTAAAGCGGCCTGAATTAAAATACGCCGATATAGCCGCATTAGTGGCCAGCCCCGACTCCCCTGTCTGCGATCAGGTAACAGAGCAGATTGAAATCGGGGTCAAATATGCAGGGTATATCGATAGACAAAAAGAAGAGATCGAGCGTTTGCGACGTTACGAGAACACCGGATTGCCGCTCGATTTCGATTATGCGGTTATCGAAGGGCTCTCTAATGAAGTTAAGCAAAAACTAGGTGATACCCGTCCAATGACTTTGGCGCAGGCATCTAGAATTCCCGGTGTTACCCCGGCGGCAGTATCTTTGTTATTGATTTACTTAAAAAAACGCGGATTGTTAGATAGGAAATCAGCCTGAGTGGAAGGAATTAAATCAAGGCTGCTGGCGGGAACAGCAGAATTAGGCCTAGTCGTTAGTAATCAACAATCGGAACTATTGATTAACTACCTGATTTTATTACAGAAATGGAATAAGGCCTATAATCTCACGGCCATTCGCGATCCAGATGCGATGGTCAGCAAGCATCTTCTCGATAGCTTAAGCATAGCGCCGTATCTGCAGGGCAACCGTTATTTAGACGTCGGCACGGGCGCGGGTTTACCGGGTATACCACTGGCAATTCTATATCCTGATAAACAATTTTCGCTATTGGACAGTAATGGTAAAAAAACCCGGTTTTTGATTGAGGCGCGTCAGCAACTGAAGCTTCTCAATGTTAGTATTCATTCTGAGCGTGCAGAGCTTTTTCAGCCAGAAGAACCCTACGATGGTGTTTTGTCACGAGCATTCGCCTCCTTGCTCGATATGGTTAACGGCTGTGAAAAGCACTTAGCTCCGGGTGGCCGCTTATATGCCATGAAGGGAGTTTTTCCTGATACAGAGTTGAGTCAGCTTCCAAAACACTTTATCGTCGAGCATTCATACTCGTTGTCGGTGCCAAATGTAGACGAAGATCGCCATTTGTTGGTGCTCGGCCGTTGCTAATTCATTGGCTTCAAAGTAGAAATTAAGGGAAAGCCCGTGGCCAAGGTATACGCAATTACCAATCAGAAAGGTGGTGTCGGCAAAACGACGACTAGCGTAAATTTGGCCGCCTCTTTGGCAGCAACTAAACGCCGTATTCTATTGGTTGATCTTGATCCACAGGGAAATGCCACAATGGGATGTGGTATCGACAAAAGTAGTCTTGAATATTCTGTCTACGATGTCTTGGTCGCTAGTAAGCCGGTCACAGAGTGCATTGTAGAGGCTCCGGACTTCGGTTTTTCAATACTCCCTTCAAACCAAGACCTCACAGCCGCAGAGGTAGAGTTAATCAATGAAATCGGTCGGGAATTTCGTCTTCGAGAGGCACTCGCCGTGGTTGCTGATCAATACGATTATATATTGATCGACTGTCCACCATCATTGAACATGCTCACTGTGAACGCCTTAGCGGCGTCAACCGGTGTCGTTATTCCAATGCAGTGTGAATATTATGCGCTGGAAGGCCTAAGTGCCTTAATAAATACCATTAATCGAGTCAAGCAGCTAATAAATCCAAGCTTAGAAATTATGGGGATATTGCGGACAATGTATGATGGCCGCAATAGTTTAACTAACCAAGTGACCGACGAATTACGCCGCCATTTTGGTGATAAGGTTTACAGCACGGTAATACCGCGAAACGTGAGATTGGCTGAAGCACCTAGCCACGGACTGCCCATTTTATTTTATGATAAGCAATCTAAGGGCGCTTTGGCCTATTTAGCATTAGCCGGAGAGATATTACGGCGATCGGCGGCTACTGACATTAGCGCCAATACACAGGCTGAACATATTCATGGTTAAAAAAAGAGGATTGGGGCGCGGCCTCGACGCACTGCTTGGGGCTTCAGCGACACCGGTAGCGATAAATCCGGAAGTAGATCTCGCTCAAATTGATAGCGCAAATAATGCTCAGCCTGATTCTGCAGCGCCAGCGACCGATGGAACCCTGCGTAATTTACCAATAGAGTTTATGCAGCGTGGGCGCTATCAACCGCGCCGCGATATGCAACCAGAAGCGCTGGAAGAACTCGCTAATTCAATACGCTCACAAGGCATTATGCAGCCGATAGTGGTCCGCCCGATTGAGGGTGGTCGCTATGAAATTATTGCCGGCGAACGTCGCTGGCGCGCATCTCAGTTGGCCGGCTTAGACTCAGTGCCGGCACTGATTCGGGACGTTGCAGATGAAGCTGCGGCGGCTATGGCACTAATTGAAAATTTGCAGCGTGAAGACTTAAACCCCATGGAAGAAGCACTAGCCATGGTGCGTCTGCAAAAAGAATTTGAGTTAACCCATGCTGAAATAGCTCAATTAGTGGGTAAATCCCGCACCACCATCACTAATTTATTGCGTCTTACTGGGCTTCGAGAAGAAGTCCAAAAATTATTGGAAAATGGCGATATTGAAATGGGGCACGCCCGCGCACTGCTAGGTGTGGCCCAAGAACAGCAATCTGCAGCGGCATCCATGGTTGTTAGCAAAGGCTTATCAGTGCGACAAACTGAAGCCTTGGTGAGACGGCTAGCGGAAGACAGTATTGGCGATAAACCGAAAAAGCCGAATGCCCTTGATCCCGATGTAAAACAATTACAGGAAACATTGTCCGAGCGTTTGGGTTCGCCAGTCTCAATCCAGCACAGTGCAAAAGGGCGCGGCACCCTAACAATCAAATATAGTAATCTCGATGAACTCGATGGCATCCTTAACCATATAAAATAGCTTATTTTGTGTACAAGGTGACAATGCTCACCATGATGTAGTGTTTTCAAGCAATTAATTATCTCGATATACAGTTAAATTATTGATTGCTATAGGTTAAATAGATTTGGTGAATACATGACATTAATGTCATAAGCGCTTAAATTGGTTGAACATTAACCATATAGCCCCTATAATTCGCCCCGATTTTTGGATAACAAGCACGAGCACTAAATCGGCCATATTTGGCAACAGCGGTGGCATTATGACAGCAGGAAAAGAGCGGGGAGATCCGCGGGCTGTTCATAAAATATCAACGCCACCGATACTGAAAATATACGGTTTTCAATGCGCGCTTGTGCTACTAGCCAGTGCCATACTGTTTCCCCTGGATAAGGTCATGGCCTATTCCTCAGTCATCGGGGGAATGATTTCCGTAGTGCCGAATGCGTATTTCGCGCGCCAAGTGTTTCGTTACGCTGGTGCTGCTTTTGCTCGGGAAGTCGCTCGGTCATTTTACCGAGGTGAATCCGGAAAATTTGTGTTAACGCTGGCTTTATTTGCTGCCACGTTTGCACTGGTTCAGCCCTTACAGGTATTTGTCCTATTCATGACATACCTAAGCGTTATGCTGCTGAATGCTGTAATACTTGCCCGCTATGCTTTACCGGGCAACAGAATTTAAAACTTTGGTCAACGCGTTAACATTTACGAGAGTGACACATGGCAGGTGAATCGCAATCCACCGTTGGTTATATCCAGCATCATCTTACTAATTTGACCTATGGCAAATTGCCAGCGGGCTATGAACGCCTTGACGACGAAGGTCACGTTCATGAAGTGCTAACACAAGACATATGGACCATCGCCCACAGTGGTGCGGAAGCATCAGATATGGGGTTTATGGCTATCCATGTCGATTCCATGTTGTGGTCTATTGGTCTCGGCTTTTTGTTTCTATTAATTTTTGCTCGCATCGCAAAGCGCGCCCATAGCGGTGTTCCACGCGGCGCTCAAAATTTATTAGAAATGATAGTTGGTTTTATTGATCAGACTGTTAAAGATGGATTCCACCATAAAAATGCCATGATAGCGCCTATGGCACTAACCATTTTCACATGGATTATTCTCATGAATGCCATGGATTTGGTTCCGGTTGATTGGATACCCATGTTTATGGCTTGGGTAACAGGCGACCCGCACTTCTTCTTTAAAGTGGTACCAACAACTGATCCAAATGTAACCTTGGGTATGGGTTTCACTGTCTTTGGATTGATGGTCTACTTCACCATTGCCAAAAAAGGCTTCATGGGCTTTGTTAAAGAGTTAACACTGCATCCTTTCCATAGCCCAAAATGGTACGTCAATATTTTACTAGTGCCGATTAACTTTGCACTGGAAGCCATATCTTGGATTTCTAAGCCAATCTCTCTAGGCTTGCGCTTATTCGGCAATATGTATGCCGGTGAAATGATATTTATCTTGATTGCGACGATGTTTGGTGCCGGTTTGGTACTTGGTATATTCGCTGGTGTGTTGCAGTGGGCGTGGGCGGTATTCCACATTCTTGTTATCACACTACAAGCTTTCGTCTTTATGGTGTTGACCATTGTATATATGGCAACGGCGCACCAAATTGAAGAAGAAGACCAGTTTCACTGATTAACATTTTTATTAACTTAAAGTTGAAAGTAGGAGAACTACCATGGGTTTAGCACTGATCGCTGTTGCATTGATGATTGGTTTTGGCGCACTGGGAACTGCAATTGGTTTTGCAATCCTGGGCGGTAAGTTGCTGGAAGGTTCAGCACGTCAGCCAGAATTAGCACCAATGTTGCAAGGTAAAATGTTCCTTATCGCTGGTCTGCTTGATGCAGTTCCAATGATTGGCGTTGGTATTGCAATGTACGTTCTGTTTGTTGTTGTTCCAGGTCTGCCAGTTTAATTGCCTGTAGCTAATAAACACCAACAGCAAATTCATACAGCAGAGGTATCGGCGTGAATATTAATCTCACACTGATTGGACAATCGATCAGCTTTCTGTTCTTTGTGTGGTTCTCCTACAAGTTTGTTTGGGGTGCTATTCGCACAGCGATGGATGAGCGTGAAAAGCAAATCGCTGACGGCCTGGACGCTGCAGATCGCGCCGGTCGTGATCTTGAGCTCGCTCAAGAAAAAGCGACTAAGCATTTGCGCGAAGCTAAAGTAGAAGCATCAGGCATTATTGATGCAGCTAACAAGCGCGCTAGCCAGATTGTTGAAGAAGCAAAAGACGTAGCACGAGCTGAGGGCGAACGCCTTAAAGCGGCTGCTGAAGCACAGATTGAGCAAGACGTGAATCGCGCGAAAGAACACCTGCGTTCACAAGTTTCAAAACTGGCTTTGGTTGGCGCTGAGAAAGTGCTTGAAGCATCTATCGATGAGTCTATCCATAAAGACATGGTCGACAAGCTGGCCGCAGGCCTTTAAGCGAGGTTGATCATGGCGGAATTAAGCACAACAGCTAGACCCTATGCTAAAGCGGCTTTCGAGCACGCTTTGGCGGCATCGTCGTTAGGCGAATGGTCTGTCATGCTGGCAACAGCAGCAGCCGTCGCCCAACAAGCGGAAGTGAAGAAATTTCTAAGCTCTCCGGCGATGACAACCGAACAGCAAGCCCAGATGTTTATAGATGTCTGCGCTGATACGTTTAATGCTGGCGGCAAAAATTTCATCAAGATTCTCGCAGAAAATAAGCGCTTGGAGTTACTTTCTACCATTAGCGAATTGTTTGAAGCGCAAAAGTCCATCCAAGAACGCACAGTGGATGTGGAACTGACGACAGCGTTCGCGCTGGACTCAGAGTCTGAGAAACGTCTTGTTGAAGTTTTAGGCAAAAAATTGGCACGCGAAGTCAACGTTCACACAACCATCGACCCTTTGTTACTAGGTGGTGTCATTGTGAAGGCCGGTGACTTGGTCATAGATGGCTCGGTGCGCGGTCGCTTAGCGAAACTCGCTGAAGCATTAAATTCCTGAGCGTTAAGAGAATAGGATTGAGGAACAGAGCATGCAGCAACTGAATCCATCCGAGATTAGCGATATTATCAAACAGCGCATCGACAATTTAGATGTGTCTGCTCAAGCCCAGAATGAGGGCACGGTAGTATCCGTATCTGACGGTATCGTACGTATCCACGGTTTAACCGACGTGATGTACGGTGAAATGATAGAGTTTGAAGGTGGCCGTTTTGGTATGGCCCTTAACCTTGAGCGCGATTCTGTAGGTGCCGTTGTATTAGGTGACTACCTTGGAATAGCTGAAGGTCAGACTTGTAAATGTACAAGTCGTATCTTAGAAGTACCCGTTGGTCCGGAATTGCTTGGTCGCGTTGTTGACGCACTGGGTAATCCTATCGATGGCAAGGGCCCTATTAACGCGAAGATAACCGACGCAATTGAAAAAGTTGCTCCCGGCGTAATTTGGCGTAAATCGGTAGACCAGCCTGTGCAGATCGGCTTGAAAGCCGTTGACGCGATGGTGCCAATTGGTCGTGGTCAGCGCGAGCTTATCATCGGTGACCGCCAAATCGGTAAAACCGCAATTGCGATCGATGCCATCATTAACCAGAAAACTTCTGGTATTAAATGTGTGTATGTCGCTATCGGTCAGAAAGCGTCTTCTATCGCAGCGGTTGTGCGGAAATTAGAAGAACACGGCGCTATGGACCACACTGTTGTGGTTGCAGCTACTGCGTCTGACCCAGCGTCTATGCAGTTCATCGCACCGTTCACCGGCTGTACTATTGGTGAGTACTACCGTGATCGCGGCGAAGATGCACTTATCATCTATGATGATTTGACCAAGCAAGCTTGGGCCTACCGTCAAATTTCTTTGTTGCTACGTCGCCCACCGGGCCGCGAAGCTTACCCTGGCGATGTATTTTATCTCCACTCTCGTTTGCTAGAGCGCGCAGCCCGCGTTTCAGAAGCCTACGTTGAAAAATACACCAACGGTGAAGTAAAAGGTAAAACGGGTTCATTAACGGCTCTGCCAGTTATTGAGACCCAAGCAGGTGACGTATCGGCTTTCGTACCGACTAACGTTATCTCTATTACTGATGGTCAGATCTTTGTCGAAACCGATATGTTTAACTCCGGTATTCGCCCAGCAATGAACGCGGGTGTATCAGTATCCCGAGTTGGTGGTGCGGCACAGACTAAGATTATTAAGAAATTGTCTGGTGGTATTCGTACCGCACTGGCTCAGTATCGTGAATTGGCTGCGTTTTCGCAGTTCGCCTCTGATCTTGATGAAGCGACTAAAGCTCAGCTCTCAAATGGTGAGCGCGTTACCGAGTTGATGAAGCAGAAACAGTACAGCCCCCTCAGCATTGCTGAAATGGGTCTGTCTTTGTACTGTGCTAACGAAGGTCACTTGAAAAACGTTGAAGTTGCTAAGGTTCTAGATTTTGAATCAGCAATTCTATCTTTCGCCAATAGCGAATACGCTGGGGTTATGAAAGACATCAACGAAAGCGGTAGCTGGAACGCGGAACTGGAAGGCAAGTTCAAAGAACTCGTTGAAAAGTTCAAGTCAACTCAGACTTGGTAAGACGTTAAGCTGCGCGCAAGCGCAGCTTTTCTGCTTGAGGATTGTTGAATCATGGCAGGTGCAAAAGAGATACGCACCCAGATATCCAGCATCAAGAGCACGCAAAAGATCACTAGCGCCATGGAAATGGTTGCGGCGAGTAAAATGCGTAGAGCTCAAGATCGTATGGAATTGGGTAAACCCTATTCACAGCGCATGCGCGCAGTGGTGGGCCATATCGCCAATGCTAATCCAGAGTACCGTCATCAGTATATGGTTGAACGGGAAGTTAAGCGTGTCGGCTATATTATAGTTTCTACTGACCGCGGTCTGTGTGGTGGCTTGAATACCAATGTGTTCAAAAAAGCCATTAAAGCTATGCAAGCTTGGTCGGAAGAGAATGTAGAAATTGATTTGTGCTTATTAGGCAGTAAGGCCGGCGCATTTTTCAAGAGCCACGGCGGTAATGTGGTAGCAGCGAGAAAAGACATGGGTGAAGCGCCCAGCGTTGCGGACTTGATTGGTAGCGTTAAGACCATGCTTGATGCATACGGCGAAGGCAAAATTGATCGCCTGTATCTGGTTGGTAATGAGTTTGTTAATACCATGACTCAGAGCCCATTTGTAAGCCAGTTACTGCCTCTGGAAGCAGAGCAAGATGACAGCCTAAAGCATCACTGGGATTATCTTTACGAGCCCAACCCTGAAGAATTATTGGAAGGTTTGTTGACTCGCTATGTAGAGTCGCAGGTTTATCAGACAGTGGTTGAGAACGGTGCCTGTGAACAGGCTGCACGTATGATCGCGATGAAGAGCGCGACCGACAATGCTGGCGATATTATCGACGGTTTGCAGTTGGTTTATAACAAGGCGCGTCAGGCAGCGATTACCCAGGAACTGTCAGAAATCGTGAGTGGTGCGGCAGCAGTCTAGCCGTAAATAGCTTTCACCACTGAAACAGAATTTGATTATTTAAGGTTTTGAAGAGGAACCGGACATGAGTAGCGGACGTATCGTACAAGTTATCGGCGCCGTTATCGACGTGGAATTTCCACGCGATGCGGTACCACAGATCTATGATGCACTGTTGGTTACTGACAGCGGTTTGACGCTGGAAGTGCAACAGCAATTAGGAGACGGCGTAGTTCGTACTATCGCTCTCGGTTCTTCTGAAGGATTGCGTCGTGGTCTAGATGTTAGCAATACCAACGACAAGATCTTGGTACCAGTGGGCATTGAAACCCTCGGTCGTATCATGGATGTACTTGGTAATCCTATCGATGAGTGTGGCCCTATTGGCGAAAAAGAGCGTATGCCAATTCACCGTAAGGCCCCTGCCTACGAAGAATTAGCTGCGTCATCTGAGCTGTTAGAAACGGGCATCAAGGTTATCGACCTTGTTTGTCCTTTCGCCCGTGGTGGTAAAGTTGGTCTATTCGGTGGTGCGGGTGTTGGTAAAACCGTAAACATGATGGAGCTGATCAACAACATCGCAACTGAGCACAGCGGTTTGTCCGTATTTGCTGGTGTAGGTGAGCGTACTCGTGAAGGTAATGACTTCTACCACGAAATGCAGGAAGCCGGCGTTGTAAACGTTAAGGAATTCAGCAAATCTAAAGTAGCAATGGTTTACGGTCAGATGAACGAGCCACCGGGTAACCGTTTGCGCGTAGCACTGACTGGTTTGACCATGGCGGAAAAATTCCGTGACGAAGGTCGTGACGTACTGTTATTTGTTGATAACATCTACCGTTATACTTTGGCTGGTACAGAAGTATCTGCACTATTGGGTCGTATGCCGTCAGCGGTAGGTTATCAGCCCACACTGGCTGCGGAGATGGGTGCGCTCCAAGAGCGTATCACCTCAACCAAAAGTGGTTCTATCACGTCGATCCAAGCTGTATATGTCCCCGCAGATGACTTGACTGACCCAGCGCCAGCAACCACCTTCGCTCACTTGGACTCAACCGTTACACTGAGCCGAGATATTGCTTCTAAAGGTATTTACCCAGCGGTAGATCCTTTGGATTCCACCTCACGTCAGTTGGATCCACTGATCATCGGTGTTGAGCACTATGAAGTCGCTCGTGGTGTACAGATGGTATTACAGCGTTATAAAGAGCTGAAAGATATCATCGCCATCCTAGGCATGGATGAACTGTCTGAAGAAGATAAAAAGACAGTTGAACGCGCACGTAAAATTGAGCGTTTCTTGTCACAGCCTTTCCATGTTGCTGAAATCTTCACCGGCAGCCCAGGTAAGTATGTATCTTTGAAAGATACTATTGCTGGTTTTAAAGGCATTCTCGGCGGTGATTACGATCATCTTCCAGAGCAGGCTTTCTACATGGTTGGTACTATCGACGAAGCAATCGAGAAAGCGGCTAAACTGTAAGCTCGCGCAAGCGAGCTTTATGCCTAAGAGGCTATAAATATGGCTATGACTATTCATTGTGACATCGTGAGTGCAGAAGCAGAGTTGTTCTCTGGTCGTGCCAAGCTGATTGTTGCCAACGGTACTCAGGGTGACCTGGGTGTGACCTATGGTCACGCGCCGTTGCTAACGTCCTTGGAGCCCGGTCCAATACGTATCGTTCAAGATAACGGCGAAGAGATTATTTTCTACGTCTCTGGCGGATTTCTGGAAGTACAGCCCAATGTGGTGAGTATTCTTGCAGATACTGCTATCCGTGCTGGTGACCTCGACGAGGCAGCAGCAATGGAAGCTCAGAAACATGCACAACAAGCGATGCTAGATCAGAGTGGGGATATCGACTACTCACGCGCTGCTGCTCAATTGGCAGCGGCATCGGCTCAGCTCCGGACCTTACAGCAAATTCGTAAGTCACTGAGTAAATAGTACGGTTTTCCGTATGTAAGAAAAGGGCGGCTCTGGCCGCCCTTTTTTGTTTCCGTTACTATCTCCCGTCACAGTGTCCCGATTACTAAAATACGTATCACCGCCAAGGGTTTAATAATGACATTAGACGTAGTGATTCTGGCCGCAGGCCAGGGAAGTCGTATGCGCTCCAAACTACCTAAAGTCCTGCATAAAATTGCCGGCAAAAGTATGCTTATGCACGTGCTTGAGGTGGCAGCGCAGATCGGCGCGGATAATACACATATTGTGATTGGTCACGGCGCAGATATCGTTAAAGAGAACATTGCCAACCACACAGTGAAGTGGTCGCTACAAGCAGAACAAAAAGGCACCGGTCACGCCGTTGCACAAGCGCTCCCAGCCATCGAAAATGACGCACAAGTTATTATTCTCTACGGCGATGTACCATTAATATCGGCAGAAACCCTAAGCACTCTATTAGACGATAAGGCCGCTAATGCCCTGTCTCTACTGACGGTAAAGTTGGCGGACCCAAACGGTTACGGCCGCATCATTCGAGATTCAGAAGACCAAGTTGTTGCGATTGTTGAACAGAAAGATGCCAGCGCTCAGCAGTTAGCGGTGAACGAAGTCAACACCGGTATTATGGCAACCTCAGCGAGCAACCTTAAGCGTTGGCTGCCTCTACTTAAATCAAACAATGCCCAAGGTGAATATTATCTAACGGATATCGTCGCCATGGCCGTGGCGGACAATATCCCCATAGACGTTTGTCACGCTAGCCACCCCATGGAAGTTCAGGGTGCCAATAATAGGTTGCAATTACAGCAGCTAGAGCGCTTCTATCAGCAGCAGGCAGCTATTGCACTTATGGCTAGTGGCGCAACCCTTGCTGATGCCACCCGTATCGACATTCGCGGTGTCTTACAAACGGGAGAAGACGTTTATATAGACGTCAATTGCGTATTTGAAGGCGAGGTCTCCCTAGGCGACGGCGTACGAATAGGCCCGAATTGTCATATTATCAATTCCAAAGTATCACGTCATTGCGAAGTAAAATCCAATTCGGTTATTGAAGGCGCTGTCTTGGCGGAGTCATGCACTATTGGCCCCTTTGCTCGTTTGCGCCCCGGCACAGTGTTAGCCAGAGGCGTAAAAATTGGTAATTTTGTGGAAACCAAGAAGGCGAATATCGGGATAGATAGTAAAGTCAGCCATTTAAGTTATATCGGCGACGCCGAAATAGGACGTGATGTAAATATTGGCGCTGGCACTATAACGTGCAACTATGATGGCGTTAATAAATTTAAGACTCAAATAGCGGACGGCGTTTTTATTGGCTCGAATACCGCGCTAGTAGCACCTGTTGCAGTGGGCAAGGGCGCGACGGTTGGCGCTGGCTCAACGATCACCGGAAATATTGCTGAAGGCGAATTAGCCGTTGCTCGCGCTAAACAAAGAAACATTAGTTCATGGAAGCGTCCCGTTAAAAAGCCTCAGGATTAATCTGTAACAACATTATTTATAAGGATAGTATCTATGTGTGGCATTGTGGGTGCGGTAGCACAGCGCGAAGTTTCCGGCATATTATTGGAAGGTTTGCGCCGCCTAGAATATCGTGGCTACGATTCTGCCGGTATGGCAATTATCGATCCATCAGGTGACATACAAAATCGTAAACGGGTCGGTAAAGTTCAAATACTGTCCGAGGAACTCCTTGCTAGCCCGTTGCAGGGACGGGTCGGTATTGCCCATACGCGATGGGCCACCCACGGCCAGCCCTCGGAGATAAATGCGCATCCCCATCTATCTGGTGATATCGCCCTTGTTCATAACGGTATTATAGAAAACCACGCAGAGCTACGCCTTCGTTTAGAGAAGTTGGGCTACGTATTTCTTTCTCAAACTGACACCGAAACTATCGTTCACCTAATCCATCATTATTACAAAGATCAGAAAAATATGATGGCCGCGCTTAAACTAACCATTGCTGATTTACATGGCGCTTATGGATTGGCGCTCATTAATAGCGCAGAGCCGGAAAGAATATTATGCGCTCGCAAAGGTAGCCCCCTAGTAATTGGAATTGGTATTGGTGAAAATTTTATCGCATCAGATCAATTGGCCCTAAGACAAGTTACCGATCGTTTTGTATATTTAGAAGAAGGTGATATCGCAGAAATCACACCTGACGAATATACTATTTATAACTCGGAATTTGAGCAGGTCTCTCGAGAAATAACTCAAATAGATACCGCTGCCGACTCAGCTGATAAAGGCAATTATCGGCATTTTATGTTGAAAGAAATTTACGAGCAGCCATCGGTAATCCGCCGGTCTTTGGCGGGAAGATTAGGTAGTAAAAAGATTCTAATGGAGGCAATGGGTTCGCGCGCTGCGCCGATTCTTGAAAAAATTTCCTCTGTCCAAATAGTGGCCTGTGGCACTAGCTATCACGCCGGAATGGTCGCCAAATACTGGATAGAAGGACTGGCAGGTGTTCCTTGCCGAGTAGAAGTTGCCAGTGAATTCCGCTATAGGAAATTTAAAGTTCAAGATAATACTCTCTTTGTGACTATCTCCCAGTCTGGTGAAACCGCAGATACCCTTGCCGCATTAAAGCTGGCAAAAACCCTGGGTTATTCTGCATCACTCGCGGTCTGCAATGTCGCTCAAAGTTCACTAGTACGAGAGTCCGACTTATATCTAATGACTGAAGCGGGGCCGGAAATTGGCGTTGCATCCACTAAGGCGTTTACTACCCAGTTAGTTGCGCTATTATTTTTAACTGTGGCATTGGGTCGGCACCACGATATTAGCGAAGCTCAAGAAGAAGAGATTGTTAGCGCCTTAAATTCGCTTCCTGATTTATTGACTGAAACCTTGGCATTAAATTTAGATATAAAAGAAATGGCGAATGCCTTTGCCGATAAACATCACGCCTTATTTCTTGGTCGTGGCGCCCAGTGGCCAGTTGCAATGGAGGGCGCCTTAAAACTAAAAGAAATATCATATATTCACGCTGAGAGTTACCCGGCGGGCGAGCTTAAGCATGGGCCTTTGGCACTGGTAGATGCGGATATGCCTGTTGTTGCCGTTGCGCCGAATGACCTGTTATTAGAGAAATTAAAATCAAATATCGAAGAAGTGCAGGCGCGTGGCGGGCAGCTATTTGTCTTCAGCGACAAAGCCGCCGGATTTAAAGCGGCTAAGGGCATGAATATTATCGAGCTACCGCACTCTAGTGATGTTATCGCTCCGATTATATATACCGTACCGCTCCAGCTACTGTCGTATCACGTTGCCATACTTAAAGGCACTGATGTTGATCAGCCGAGAAATTTAGCTAAATCAGTTACTGTAGAGTAGCGGGTGGTGATCAACAGAAATTGATAAAGAACAATATGGACTGTCCATTGGCAATATAAACTGTCAGATTGCCATTTAGTAACAATATAGGCGGTCCTATATTTAGGAGCTCAGCTTCAAGGCATGGTTAATCATATAAAGAATTTCAAATCCGAGATTTTTACTACACGTATGTGTATAGAAGGCAGGTAAAACTGGCCACGGTTTTGTAAAGCGGTATTTAGAGCGAAACTGAAGACAGGTATTGGTAATAAGCGTACGGATCTACAGTGCTTAAAATCCGTCAAGTGTGCGTAAATCATAAATCAAAGACTTGACCCCCGCTGTGCTTTGATAGCTACCTAACGCTTAACTCAGCGGGCGCGTTAGCGATCCGTTGGAGTTTCTTGTTATGCCAGTTTACGTTAATAATGGAAATGCAACAGCTCCAGCAGGTGAAGCCCAGTTTCCAACTAATTCCGCAACAATGGCATTCGTGCTAGTTAAATGAACGCCACCTGCTTCCATTCGACGCCAAGACATTTCTTCAGCAATCTGATTGGTTGAACCACATGCATCACATACTACTTTGACGATAAAGCCTTCTTTAACAGCACTAATCGCAGGGGCGACCATACAAACATCTGTTGTAACACCAGCCATTACAAAATTCTTTTTTCCTGTAGCGCGACACGCCGCAGCAAATGCAGGGTCATCCCAAGCATTGACAACACCATGACGTTTGATTCGTTTTTCAAATGCATCAGGAACCGCATTTTGCAGTTCAGGCATAAGTGGTCCCTGTACATCAACGTTATCTTCTTGGCTTGAGGTTAGGACGACAGGAATGTCTGTTCCTTTAGCAAATTTTGCAAGAATAAGAACATTGCGTTGAAGCAGTTCCAGGGGCGTTGTTGCGGCCCAAGTGTTGGTGCCAACTTGATGGTCGATTAAAATGAAAGCGGTGTCGTCGATGTTGAAATTCATTGGTATTTCTCCGTTTGGTTGATTGCATAACGCCTGCATTTGCGGCTTGGGTGAACTGGCGGCTTATTTGCCGCGCAGCGCAAAGAAGGTGACAGTTTACCCAAGTCCGGCAAGATGCACTGGTTATGTGTTTTTAGTTTTAAGCTTCGTAAGAACATACTTATAAATTACCGTAATTGATAGAAGCCAAACCAACGCTTTGATTAAAACAATTATTGAAAACCATATAGGCCTACTATGAAAAGAAATTAAATCAGTTGTTCTCAAGTTGAGTATTTCTAAATCTGTTGCCACGCCAATGAGTTGATGACCAAGCCAAAAGAACAAAAAAATTGATATTAAGAACCATAGTAAGCTGTTCGAAATACCCAATTCTTTAAACTGCATAATCACCCTTAATACACATAACGCCCGGCACAGGAGCGGTTTCCCCAAAGCGAAGCGGCGGGTAAACCGTCCCAGCCTCGCGGATTTTTGCGCGGCGACTGCTGCCGCTTGTTATAAGGCATTTTGTATCCACGCAAACCTGATAAAGATGCCGATAAACGCGCCCACTATCATTGCCAGACCGGATACCGCGTAAAAGCGCCTACTGCCTTCAATCTTCTCTGTGAACGTGCTCGCTATAAATGATGTGTAACTGCCTGCATTAAGCATTGCGCTAACCTGCACAAATACCAGGGACAGAAGACCAGTGACGCCATATGCGAGTGCGATACGAACATCCAGTACAGACAATGCGGCACCGAATACCGCTAGCGATCCATAAAATTTCGACGTGCTACTCATGATTTATAACGCCCAAAGCACAAGCGCGAACGTAGTGGGCGTCCAGCCCGCGCTTTTTGCGGGCGATTGTGCCTTTGCTTGTTATATTTTATTTGTGGCACGATATTGCCTGCTTGGCCTCTTTTTGTGCCGAATTATATTCTCCGTACATGCCACCGAGATCACAACAAGACCAATAACCACCACCGACATACTCAGCATCCGTTAAATCCCACTGGTACAAAGCATAAGTAAATGTGCCATCTGGCTTCTTACCTACGATAGCAATAGTGCTTCTACTCTCTGAGTAGAATCTATCTATTTCTTTGAAGCCCTCTGACTCTTCAGGGTATTCAAACTCTGTCATTGCGTACTCTTCACTCATACGGAAAAATATAACGCTCAGCGAACCTGCGAAGGTGCAACAGCGCCGGAGTCAGAGTTGCGCTGCTTGTTAGCAGTGATATGTAGCACAAATCTTAACAAATTAACAACTGCGAACAAGCCGAAAATACCCGAGGCCAATTGACTTACTTCAAGAACCACGTAATCTCTTAAATCTACCATTTCTCCTGACAAAGGAAAAACTACCGGGACAATAGCGGCTAAAATCGACAGATAGACACATACGAGCATACCGACGCCGCCAACATATTTTCGAAATGCTAATCGGTGAGAAACATATATTATTAACGCAATCGTAAAAACGTAAACGATACCAACAGATGCGTCTAGCCAAAACGGTATCATTAAAGTCTCGTAAATTTCTTGAGAAAATTCATCTGTTTGATTATTCATTTTCTTCTCGATGTGTACTGCTAACAGTGAATTCAAATGCGTTGCGCTTTATAACTCGTGTACATGGCGAGTCTAAGCCTTGAGATGATTAAGCAGGATAATTCTATTTGAATCAGGGCGATAGTAAGTCTGAAATGATTTTTTCATTTGCGTGCATCCTGCATTTGATGTGGAATCCCTTGGCTCTGATCATAATCACTTCTAAATAAAAATCAATTACTTAAGAGAACCATATCGGGATTAGTGAGCGCAATGCTGTTGAATATGGGTTTGACAGCTTTGATATTTCTAACTACTGTATATATGATCAGTGGTTTAGAGCTTTGTTATGGATGACATCAGGCACCACATACCAGAACGCCCAGCGCGTTTTATTGACCAATTACGGTACCATATTCGGAGCGTAGGGCTGTCTTACCGCACCGAGCAAACCTATGTTTATTGGGTCAAGCACTTCATTTATTTCCATAACAAACAGCACCCCAAAGACCTTGGTGCGCGGCATATCGAAGCGTTTTTAAATCATTTGGCAATAAATCGCCATTGCGCAGTGGCGACGCAGAAAGTAGCACTGAATGCACTGATATATCTATACAGGCGATTTTTCGGATTAGCCTTAGAGGACTTGGCATATACGCAAGCACGCGCTTCAAGGCGATTGCCGGTGGTCTATAGCCGTGGCGAAATAGAATCAATTCTAGTTCAGCTTCGCGGCCCCCAAAGATTAATGGTGGCGTTACTTTATGGAAGTGGCTTACGAAGTGCTGAGTTATTGGCGCTTCGCATCAAAGATATCGATTTTAGTAGCAACAACATTATCGTGCGCTCAGGTAAAGGCGATAAAGATCGATCCACCATGTTACCGCAGCAATTGATACCGGAGCTGAAGCGCCAGATTGCACGGGTCGAGTTACTGCACGAGCAAGATTTGGCAGATGGTTTTGGTGAGGTGTATTTACCAAACGCCTTAGATCGAAAATCTCCTGGCGCAGCGAAGGAAATTGCTTGGCAATACTTATTCCCCGCTAGTCGCATTGGCAAAGACCCGCGATCAGGTGTTTTTAGACGGCATCACTTGCACCCGACAGCGCTAGGAAGACATATTCGCCATGCTATACGGGCAGCGGCAATCAGGAAGCCTGCGCGGGCCCACAGCTTTAGGCATAGTTTTGCAACACACCTTTTGGAAGCGGGTTATGATCTGCGCACTATTCAGGAATTGTTAGGGCATTCTGACATTTCAACAACGGAAATTTATACTCATGTTGTAAATCGCGGTGGGAAAGGCGTTTTGAGCCCGGCAGATCGCCTATTTTCGAGCAGTCGCGTTGATGATTAGAAAGTCAGCGACTGGCCGCTATTGTGACGCTAGAGCCAAACACACCCAGTATCTAGGGGCCGCCTCCTAAACTGGTAGAAAGCGGACGGTTTAAAACATATCCAATGCTTATATCGCCGTTTCTTAAAGCACCATTGTGTTGTTTGCTTTGCGGAATCAATACCCGCGCTTTAGGCGCGGACTGAAGGAAGTGATGCTAGGCCAGACTTACAGCGGATTGTTGTTCCAGGTGTTGCGCTAAGCCGGCTGGTAATCTGAGGGCTTGTTCAAGTTGACTTAAATATTCGCGCTCACTCGGGTGGTCCACGTCGATGGCGAAGCACGAAATCAAGTAAACCTCTGTTTTTTGTTCAAGGGTATTTGTCTCTCGAACTAGCTCCTCGATGGTGGGCGGCTTGCGTAATAAATCGAATACTTGGCTTTTCATCTCTGGTGCCAACTGGATTTTATCGACGGCATCAAAAATCTTGTCTTGCTCTTTCGAATCAATCTCTGAATCTGCCCTAGCTGCCGCTATCATTGCCTTGATTAGAGTTAGCTGAAAGTTGTCATTGATCGCTGCGGTAGCTTCAAAGCTGCTTTGACTAATAGACGCCAGTGCTTGGGGGGCGCTATGTGTTTGACTAGAAGACTGTTTCCAGTTCTTAAACGCGCTGTAGGCTACTCCGCCCAGTAATGCTGCGCCACCTACAGTTGCAGCTTTGCCGGCAAATTTTCGGGCCTTTTTATTCCCCACTAAAAGAGCGACCAAGCCCCCGGCAGCGGCGCCGCCGGCAAGGCCTCCGGGTAAACCGGAGGCGAGTTGACCAATGCCTTCTTTAGCCTGACCTAGGGGACTACCCTGGCCGAATGATGTCGGCTCTTGCGCTTGACCGGGTCCCATAAATTGCTGCAGTAATGTCTGTAAATTCATCGTTATTACCTCGCTAGAATAGGCCTATTCGTCGTTCATAAAACCCATAAGGTGAAGCAGACTGGTGAATAAATTAAATATTGCGACGAAAAGTGTGGTCGTTGCCATGATGTAATTGGTTTCACCGCCGTTGATGATATTGCTAGTTTCATACAGAATAAGACCAGACATTAGCAGCACAAACATCGCCGATACCGCTAAAGATAATGCCGCTATTTCAAAGAAATAAGCGCCTATCGCCGCGAGGAAGCCCACCAGGATCCCAACAGCCAGAAAGCCGCCCATAAAGCTGAAGTCTTTCTTGGTAGTTAGAACGTAGCTAGAGAGTCCAAGGAAGATAAGCCCGGTTGCTCCCATTGCGTTCATGATGATCTGACCGCCGTTTGCTAAACTCATATAGGCATTTAGTATCGGCCCGAGCGTGAAACCCATAAAGCCGGTCAGTGCGAATACGCAGACAATGCCCAAGCCGCTGTTGCGGAACTTTGAGGTTGCGTACAACAGACCAAAGTAGCCCACCAGAGTCAGAATTAGACCGGGATGTGGTAGGTTTAGTGCCATAGAAAGACCGGCGACAGCGCCGCTGAATAACAGCGTCATCGAAAGCAATATATAGGTGTTTCTAAGCACTGCGTTCTGGGCGTATGTAGAGCTCGGATTACCGGTCTTAGCCGCCTCATAAATCATTTTGTTGTCCATTAGTGTTCTCCTGCTGCATATAGATAATCTTCGGATTCAGCTTCAATTGAAGTATCCTGCCAATTATTGAATCGGTCGCTGGGCCGATTATTTTTGCTACGCGATTTAGCCAGACGTCTTGTCAATGTTCTGTTGGCGCGACTTGCTGCTTTATCGATAGCTACTTGCCAATTGTCTTGAACATCATCTATGACAATGTCGCGCTGGCCTGCGATCATGATTCGTACTTGGCAGCGTTTGTCTTCACCCCCTCGCGGGCCATTTATATCCGACAGCGTGACATCGATTTGATGTGTCTGTGGGTATCTAGTCGCCAGGGCGAAATCCATCCGCCGCCGCACGTACTCTTCCAGGCCCTGATTAATAGAGACATGGCGAAGCTTCAAATTAATTCTCATCTTGCTCTCCTGTATCCTCGTAAGAATATTTTGAGTTTGAAGAGTTATTCTAGAACCAGAAAACAATAAGGTATATTCGAATTATTGGTTCGAATAAGTCGTAAAAACCGAGTTATCACACAAGCTAAAATGGATGCATATGGGGGTTTCTGCCTTGGGAATAAGCCGAGCTTGTTTAGTGAGCGCAGTTCCTTGCTGCGGATCTTAGATGTGATTAATCGTCTGTAGGGATAAAATCCGGAGGTCCCTTGAATGCTTGATGAATGGAGTTCAGAGTACGCTGAAACGGCTGACTTTTGCGGCGAAAGCTGCCGAGCTATATTATACCGTTAGTTATTATGCCCGCCACTACCTTGAGGCGCGTGGGCGTGGTAGTGATTGTATCTTCATCTATCACATAGTCGACCTTACTAAGCGAGTACCTTCTGTTTTAAATAAGATGACTTTTTGCTAAGAAAAATTAACAGAATACTATCAGTACCTCTTGCTGGAATAGAATCACTGATCAGTCATTCCGTTACAGCCCGTGTACCCGATTCCCGCCAGTATTTAAAAGCCAATATCGCTAAGTAGACTTCAAAGAGTTCGACAACCGCATGAACAAAGGGCAGTGGCGCTAAGTAAAACATAGGGAGCATAAATGGCCACTGGATAATGAAAAATGTCGCGACCAAGGTTCGTGCAATACATTTTTTAGCGGGATTTAAAATGAGGGTTTCAAATACTAATAACTTAAGCGCGAAGTGAATACCGGATTGCGCTTGAAAGCCCGTTAAAATATCGTCCAAACGATTCTCGCCGGCGTTATAGTGGGTCCAGTATGTGATCTGAGGAAAAAAAATCATCGCGCCTACAATAACAAGATAGCCCAGAGCTATTTGGTTTGATCGATTGGCGTTTCTAAAATACTTCATCGCGTATTCTGGATAATGACGAAGATGCTTTAGCAGCGGGCCATATCTTTTAAGCAGCAAGCCGCTGTGCAGAAGCCTCAGGCCAAGCAGAACAATACTGATCAAGGTGACAGCAGGCATTCCGTTATCCAGACCTTTGCTCGCCAGCGCCACGACCAACAGTAGTAAAGAGAGACTGCCGATGAAACGAAAAAGATTAAACCAGTGACGTTTGTCCGCTGGCAGAAATAGCCCGGTAATATCGCTGATCGCGACAAAACTTATATAGTGGGCGACAAGTAACTGACCAGAGATGCCGTAGTCTCGCCAAAACAGGCTGGTGTACACCAGAATATCTAGAATAACGGTGAATATGAAGTTGCGGTTTTCGCGAATTTCTACACTAGAAATTCGCGACGCAGACGACGCGATGTATGACCTTTCTCCACTCACTGCTGTGCTCCAATTATTATATTAGCCACTCTAGCACGAAGGCCTTATGTCAGGTTTTAAGCGATTCGCCAGTACCATTAGAGGTGTTGCTTAAAATAGTCGACCGCCACCTTTATTTTGGGAATGGTGTATTGCGGTTGCTGATATAGCATATAGATGCTGCTGGTGGGGTTGCTAGCGATGATGGATAGGGTTTCTTGCATAGGCACCCACCGCAGTCGGCCATCGGCTATTTCTTCTTCAATACTCCAGGTCGGCAACATCGCCATGCCCTGATCTGCTAAGAGACCCTGCCGAATAACACGTAAGCTATTGCTAATTTGCGCGGTGTTGATATTAATGCGCTCCCACGTTCCGTGAGACTTCACGTGCCAATGTAATACTTGCACGGGGCTGCGATACAGCAAAGCGCGATGATGGCTTAGCTCGGCAATGGTTTGTGGTGTACCAAATTTATTGATGTAGGATGTTGATGCGCACAGACGATGAGTATTGTCTTCTAATCGTTGCGCAATAACCCTGCCTTTGGGTTTACTGCCGCCGCGAATCGCGATGTCGGCGCCATCGCGATGGAGCTCAGTGGCTTGATTAGAAAGCTCGAGATCAAGCACTATTTTCGGGTAACGAGATTGAAACTCTTCCAAGAGTGGCAGCAGGCGGAATTCGGCATAGGACGGCAGGGCGCTGATACGCAGCACTCCAGATGGCGCATTTTGGTAGCTTCCTACTCTACCCTCGGCTCTATCGATAGCGGCCAGTATGTCTTTCGATTCATTGAGATAAATCTTGCCAATTTCAGTCAGGGCCACATGGCGAGTGCTGCGCTTTAATAGCTCGGCACCGAGCTCGGACTCAAGCGCTTGAATACTGCGGGAGACGGTCGACACCGGCGCGTTTGCCAGCTTGGCAGCCGCACTGAAACTCCCGGTCTCGGCGATACAGCAAAGGTGATACATCGCTTTAAGTTTGTTCATTATTGCAATTCCCGCAAAAGTATTTCGTAATATTAGCTGATTGCCTTCTGTTTTGATAAAAGTATACTGAGGGGCGATTTTTAGAACGCGTTAATAGTCTTCTCTTGAGGTAGCCACATGAACGCCAGTGCTTTATTCACGCCCTTCGAAATAGGCAAACTTAAGCTTGCTAACCGTACTGTGATGGCCCCAATGACCCGGGGCTTTTCACCTAACGGTATTCCCACTGATGATGTTGCGGAATACTATCGCAAGCGCGCCGAAGGCGGAGTTGGCTTAATCATTACCGAAGGCACGCTTATTAATCATCCTGCAGCGACCGACAACACGAGCTATCCGTCGTTTTTTGGTGAAGAGGCCTTGGCTGGCTGGAAAAAAGTGGTTGATGCGGTGCATTCTGTTGGCGGTAAAATCATGCCGCAAATCTGGCATGTGGGTGCAGTTCGCCGCCCCGGTACAGGCCCCTTTCCTGAGGCGCTGTCGGCATCGCCGTCAGGCCTAGTGTCAAAAGATAAGAAGGTGTTTGAGGCGCTGACCATTGAAGAAGTTGAAGGTTTGGTCGCCGATTATGCCGAAGCCGCTTTCGAGGCGAAAAAAATCGGCTTTGATGGCGTTGAGATTCACGGCGCTCACGGTTATCTAATAGATCAGTTTTTCTGGGCGGACACCAATGTGCGCACCGACAGATACGGCGGTAGTTTAGCTGCGCGCAGCCAATTTGCCATCGAGATTGTGAAGGCCGTGCGCGAGCGCTGTGGTGAGGATTTCCCTATCGTGTTCCGTTGGTCGCAATGGAAGCAACAAGATTACGACGCGCGCCTAACCAATACACCGGAAGAGCTAGCTGAATTTTTAAAACCCTTAAGTGATGCCGGCGTCGATATATTTCACTGCAGCCAGCGTCGTTTCTGGGAGCCTGAGTTCGAAGGCTCTGATATGAATTTAGCGGGCTGGACAAAAAAGATTACCGGCAAACCGACTATCAGCGTTGGTAGTGTTGGTCTGAATCAAGAGTTTCTTAGCTCGTTTCGCGGTGAGGGAGCGGAGGTTGTCAATATCGACAAGCTACTTGAAAAAATGAACAATGATGAATTCGACTTAATTGCGATTGGACGTACCTTGCTCTCCAATCCTGACTGGGTGAACAAGGTAAGAGACGGCTTGATAGATCAACTCAAGCCATTTACACAAGATGATATTGGTCGCTTACTGTAATTTACAGCCCATGTATCTTTGCCCTTAGCATGCTAGCAATACTATTTGGGAAGTAGATATTTCCTGATTTACAGTGTCTTTGCTTCTATACTCTCCGTCCTGATCACGGGCGGGGTGTTCCACGTCTATCATGGTTTTGCGCGAGGTCTTGTTGGCAGTGGTATTTTGCTGGCGGTGCGCAGCGCCATCTGCGCTAATAGGCGGTTACCTAGATGAAGATTGCGGCCACAATAATTGAAGACAGCAGCGTGACCTGCGACCGTTGTCGCGCTTCGTGCTGTCGTTTAGAAGTGATGCTGATAAGCGAAACTGGCGTTCCCGAAAAATATATACAGCGTGATGAGTGGGGTGGTGGGGTGATGGCGCGTCTGGAAGATGGCTGGTGCGCGGCACTAGACCGCGACACCATGTTGTGTACAATTTATGAAAATAGACCGTTTATCTGCGGTGATTTTGCCGCCGGTTCCTATGAGTGTTTAGAAGAGCACGAACCGCGTTAATCTAAAATAATCAGATGATTCGGCAACTCATTTTTCTCTCCGCTGGCAGGTATTTGCCGCTGTAATTCTTCCCCGCAGGACGCTATACACTCTATAAAGCCTTGCGCGGTTTCATTTTGAGCAACTCTTGCGGTAAATCGATTCACGATGGTCTCCCAAAAGACATCTGGAATTTTCGCCGATATCCCGCGATCAACTAATATTTCAACGTAGCGCTCGGCTTCCGAGACAAAAATTAGCATCCCGGTTTCGCCCTTGGTGTGATGCAGGTTTTGTTCTAAAAACTGTCGTCTTGCCAAATTACTTGCCCGCCAGTGACGCACCGCGCGAGGAATCAACCGCGTCTGAATTTGCGGTAGTCGGAAAAGTATCGCCAGGGCAATAAATCCTCCCCACTGACTTAAAATAAGCTGATGTATATCAGCCCATTGGCCGAAGTAATTTACTGCGCCCGGCAGCAGTAGCGCCAAGATACTAGCCCAAAGCAATGGAATGTAGGTGTAGTCGTCTGCCTGAGGCGCGAGTACCGTCACTAACTCCGCGTCGGTAATGCGCTCAACATTGGCTATGGCCTCCGCGACCTGCGCCTGTTCCTGTTGGTTCAATAAAGCCATAAATCACTCTGTATATTTGAATAGTGGAGGAGATGAATAAGTAGATGAGGTGAAGCTTTACCAGCCGCCGGAGGCACCTCCACCGCCAAAACCGCCGCCACCGCCGCCGAAGCCTCCGCCTCCAAAACCGCCACCGCCGAAGCCGCCACTACCACCGCGACCCAGGGCCGAACCCAGCAGTAAACCGCCTAGTAGGCCACTTCGGCCGCGACCACGACCGCCGCCCATCATCATAAATATAATGGCGATGAACATCAGGAAGCCTAGTGCGGGTGGCGACTCCTTGTTTGAGCTCTGTTTTTTGGGCACGGCCACTGCCTTGCCATCTATAAGCGAAATCATTGCTTCAACCGCACGAGTAACGCCGCCATTAAAGTCACCGGTTTTAAATGCAGGGCTCAGAATTTGTTGGATGATTTGCGCGCTGCGGGCGTCGGTCAGCTTGCCTTCTAAACCGTAGCCAACCTCAATACGCATTTTGCGTTCTTGCTTGGCTATGATCAGCAGCGCGCCGTTATTGGTGTCCTTTTGGCCAATACCCCAATGCCGACCTAGCTGAAAGCCAAAGTCAGCAATATCGTAGCCTTGCAGATCGTTGAGGGTCACGACGACAAGCTGATTGCCGGTGCGTTGCTCCTGGGCTGCAAGTTGCTTATTGAGGTTTTGGGTCGTCGCTGCGGATAGCAGCTGGGCATTATCCACCACCCGGCCGCTAAGTTTGGGAAACTCCGGTTCGGCAGCAAAGGCCGATAGACCGAACATAAGACAGCAGAGTAATAGCAAATATCTCATTAAAACGTAACCTGCGGGGCTTGTTCAGCATCTGGTGTGGTTGCCGTAAAGGGCTCCCGTTGTTTCAGGTCGCTATACATTATGCTGTGCCAAATCTTGCCGGGAAAGGTACGAATCTCGGTGTTGTAGCGGCTAACGGCAAGGATAAAATCGCGTCGAGCGACGCTGATTCGGTTTTCAGTGCCCTCTAGCTGCGACTGCAGAGCTAAGAAATTTTGATTGGACTTTAAGTCTGGGTAACGCTCAGACACCATCATCAAACGGCTGAGTGCGCCGCTAAGCTGGGACTGTGCCGCTTCAAATTTCTTTAATTGTTCAGGGTTGTCGAGGGTGTTGGCATCTACCTGGATCGACGTCGCCTTGGAGCGCGCCTCAATTACCGCTGTCAGGGTTTCCTGCTCCTGAGCGGCAAAACCCTTCACAGTAGATACTAAGTTGGGGATAAGGTCAGCGCGGCGCTGGTACTGGTTCTCCACTTGAGCCCAGGCAGCTTTAGCCTCTTCATCCATGCGTGGAATATTGTTAATACCGCAGCCGGACAGCAGCAAGGTGGCGAATAGTAAAATGAATAGGGTGTAGTTGCGGCGAGCAAAGGACGTTGCAGCGTGCATAAAATGATGGCCTCAATAAACAATCTGGCCATTATGGTACACCTTAGGCATCGGCCTGTAGAGGGCGAAGGTGCTTTAGCTCTGTAAGAGGCGGCTTACGCGACCCGTGGCAGGGGCTTGTCTTTGTTGGCTGGGGCTTTGGGGAAGTTCGGGCGGGTTGGCTGCTGTTGGCGGTTGAGATAGTCAATAATCGCATCACGAATTTTCTTGTCGCCGCCTTCAAGGCCTTGATTGCCGAACAGGCGATTAAATTCAAAAACATAGGGATGATCACCCACCATGGCAATATCAAAGCCAGCGTGATTTATGTCCAGGCTGGTGGCCAAATGCAGTGCTAAATTAATCGCTTGGGCAGGTATAGGGCTATGATCAATTACGCCGCCCTTGGCGACGTTATTATAAAAACCCTGATCAGATTGTAAGCGCCAGTAGGCAGAAATGACTTGGTCGCCAATAATCTCAACGCGGATATCACGATTAATGGGCAGGTATTCCTGCACATACAAAATATCGCTGCGCTGCAAATAGGCTTTCCAATCGCTGCGAGTTTGGATTAACCACACACCACTGCCCTGTGTGGCCTTGGGGAGTTTGGCAACAAAGGGGTGAAGCATCAGCTCCCATAACTCGTCGGCATTGCTGGGGGTGTTGGCGCGAATTTCAGTGTGGGGAATATTGGCCGGTGCCACCACTTCAAAGGCGCGGGTCATTTCAATTTTATTGTGGCCCAATAGGTAGCTGGCCTGGCTGGGAAACACTTTGGCTTTCAGCCCGTAAATTAAGGCGTTGAGTTGCCAGTACTGAGGAAATAAAACCCAGTCGGCACTGCTGATATCATCTTTATGATTAAAAATTTGTTCGGGCTTTAGCTGCAGGGTATCGCCAAAACCCAAGGTGCGAAAAATGTCGAAAGATATCCACGCCATAATTGCATACACCAAATTGAAGTGGCCCTTTTTAAGCCTTAAAGGCGCTGCGGTCAATAGCGTGTGACTGGCATTTATTGGCTATGGAGTTTACTTGAAACCCTGACGCTATTTTAGCTGCTTAATAAAGGCGTCAGATTCATTGATGGCAGTCTCCATCGCGCTGAGCAATTGCTGCACATTGCGGTCGATACCGGCCAATTCGCCCTTCAGTGCGCCAATCGCCGAGGCGTTGAGATTATGTTTGAGATACAGCACATTATCGCGCAGCGCGTTCAATACCGGGTCAACACTCTTCTCGGCGCGGCGCATAGACTTAATCAAACTAGCGTACTGGCGCTTGGTGGCTTGGAGCTTAGTGGCGCTGTCGCTGCGCAGGCGGTCATTGCTGTAAAGCTTGAGTTCGTCTTGCCACTCATCGAACAAGGCCTCAGCCACTGACTCTACCTTATCAATTCGGCTAGTGAGATCCTTAGCAGCGGCTTCGCTGTCTTCAAATTCACTATTCAATCGATTGTAATGACTCTCTAAATCGCCGCCGTCAAAACTCACCACTGACCGAAACTCGCTTAGCGCATCTTTAAATTGCTTCTGAGCATCTTGTTGGGATTCCTTGGCCTCACCAACCCTGTCCACCAATATATCGCGCTTATGCACGCCCACTTTCTCCATGGCATTGTAATAAGTGGATTCACAGCCGCTTATTGAAATCGTGGCGGTTATGGCAACTAGCAGCATCAAAAAGCGCATCGGGTGTCCTAGGTCATTATTGATTTTGATCTTAATGGTAGCTTGCATGGCGTGGTGCGGCAAATACCCAAAGGCAGTGTCTTAGGCCATGGGGTGATCTTTACTGAGACATGATTGTTGACCGATCATTCCAAAACGACTAGGGTAGCGAACAAACTAGGAGTAAACGATGGCCAGACCGCTACAGTTCGACCGTCAACAGGCACTGAATGCCGCCATGCAGGTTTTCTGGTTGCAGGGCTATTCCGCAAGCTCAATGCAGCTATTGCTCGACGCTATGCACATAAATCGCGGCAGCCTTTATGCAGCCTTCGGTGATAAAGCCGGGCTATTTAAAGAAGTGATCGATCACTATCAGCGTGATATGCAGGGCATAGTGTTTGAAATTTTGGCCAATAAAGATAATCCAGCGCAGGGCATTCGTGACGTATTTGAAATAACCCTATTTATGCTAAATCATGACGAGATGGCAATGGGCTGTTTACTGGTTAATACCGTTAACGAACTCTCGGCTATCGATGCTGACTTAAGGGATTACGCTTCAGAAAAACTAAGCTTAGTCGAGGGGGCCTTTATCAAGGCCTGCGAGCGCGCCCAGACACAGAAGCAAATGAACACGACGATAAGCGCAGACGAGGCCGGAAAAATGCTAATGACCTGCATGATTGGCCTGCGCGTGCAGAGCCGACGAGGGGTAGCAGAATCGCATTTGCGTCAGAGTATTGCCCCGCTACTTGATCTGTTGATGCCCGCCTAACATAACAGCTAAATATTAAATCTAGGAACAAGCTATGAACCGTTTAAAGTCACTATTTATATCCGCATGGATGACCCTACTTTTTGCAGGAGCGGTGCGCAGCGGATGGGAGCTTTACAACCATCCCAGCAGTATTACTTGGTACTGGGTATTGCTCAGCATGGCCACTCCGCTGGTGTTTTTTGGCTGGGTTTTTACCGGCAATGTGGCTCGCACCCAAACGGCCACTAAAGTAATTTTTGGGGTCACAGTGCTTTGCTTGCTTGGGGCGGCGCTATCCCCCAGCCCCACACTAGAAGCCCTAGCCTGGATTTTAAGCATTGGGGTGATAGGAAGCGCCATGTATGAATGGTGGTATTCCAGTTTTGGTGACCGAAGCAACGAAATACTCAGCGTTGGGCAAACATTACCGGCCTTAGAATTTATCGCCGCCGATGGCAGCGCCATTAGAACCCAAGAACTCAATAAGCCGATGCTGATGATTTTCTATCGCGGCAACTGGTGTCCGCTGTGTATGGCCCAAATTAAAGAGATCGCGGGGCAGTATCGGGAGCTGGCCGCTAAAGGTGTGGAAATAATGCTTATCAGTCCGCAGCCGCAAAGCCACACCGCTTCGCTGGCACAGCGCTTTGATGCGCCAATGTCCTTCTTAGTAGATAAAGATAATGCCATGGCTAAACGCTTGGGTATCGTCGCACTCAATGGTTTACCGGCGGGCTTGGAGGTCTTGGGTTATGAAAGCGACACCGTCTTGCCCACCGTCATTATGACGAATGTTAGCGGCAAGATATTATTTGCGGATCTTACCGATAATTATCGCGTAAGACCGGAGCCAGAAACCTTTTTAGAAGTGTTTGCCCAAGCGGGTATTTGATACCGGCATGAAGCTGCCGCGGTGGCCGGTTGTCATTTCAATGCAGCTAACCAAGCGTGGCCACCCAACATACGCTGTTGCCTCAGATTCCAATTGGCGCGCTCAATCAAATACTGTCCCGGCGAGGCAGGATTGTAATTGATAGGGCTGGGCAAGCTAGAAGCCAGCAGTGCTGACTGCCAGGGAGATAACTGCGCTGCGGGAATGCCAAAGTAATAGCGACTGGCGGCCTCTAAACCAAACACGCCGTCACCCCACTCGGCGATATTCAAATAGATTTCTAGAATTCGTTGCTTCGGCCAGCACAACTCCACCAAAGCAGTGAACCAAACTTCTAAGCCCTTGCGAAACCAGCTACGACCTGTCCACAAATACATATTGCGAGCAACTTGCTGGCTGATGGTACTGGCGCCGCGCAAGCTTCCCCGGCGCTCGCGTTCCGCAAAAGCCTTTTTAATAGCTTTAATATCAAAGCCATAGTGATTAGGAAAATTCTGATCCTCAGACACTACTGCTGCCAATGCAGCATAGCGCGGAATTCCATTCCAGTTCAGCCACTGTTTCTTTATCTTAAAATCAGCGCCACCTCGCTGCCAGTTGCGGTCGATCATCACCATACTGATGGGCGGATCAAACCAGCGAAATGGCAGCACGACCGCGACGCTGAGCACCAGCAGGAGCAATAGAGTACGCCAAAGCAAGCGCGCTATTCTTGTTTTTCCGGCCATGACCTATTCCACTATGGTGTGTCCTTGCCTCCTAAGCGGCGGGAAAGGGCAGGGACGCTTTATCGAATATTATGAGGACGTTTTCACCTCATATTGTAGCCGCGATTTTGCGAAAGTAGATCCATAAAAATACAGGTCGTTAAAAGCTATGCGAGGCGACTACCAATCATTAACGTAAAAGCAGCTTGCTCTAGTTCAAAGTACCACCGGCATGTGTCCAAAGGTTGTTTTAGAAAAAATAGGAAAACATATTTATTAATTATGCTCAAAGATTATATGGAAAGATTCTGCATCAACTGGCTACGTAAACGATAGCTTGTCTTGGTCGGCACCACGTCACACCGGACTGCGCCCCAGTTGAAGTAAGACGAAGCCAATGAGCGTAGTTTAAAGCCATTTCTTTATTTCATTGATTACCGTGGTCACCCGTTTGGCGATGGGTTTATCACGCCTAACAGCAAGGTAAATAATCTCGCTCACCGGGCGGGAAAGTCGATGGGTTTTAATAAGCTCCGGTCTTGGAAAGGCCGCTACCGCATGGGCAGGCAAAACCGTGAATCCCAGGCCTCGACAGACGGGCTCCAGAATCAGGCTGATCTGATTTGAGAAGCCTTTCTTGGTAAGTAAATTACTGTGTTGAAATTCAGAGTAATTGGCGGCGAGTAGCGACGCGGCGTGATAGGCGCCGTCGGGGTGATCTATAAATCCGAGGGTCATTAAATCAATCCAGCTTGGCTCAGAAACTGTAGCCGGGGTAACTAACAGTAGCGCTTCTTCGGCAATAGCCTGACAGTCAAGCTCCGCCAGCATTGAGGATTTCGTCATTAGGCCAATATCAATATCACGATCGGCAATGGCGCTCTCAATATCTGCATTCGGCGCAAATCGGTAATCAATAACAAGCTTGCTACGTTCTTGTAAGTCCAGCAGGTTGCCGTAAAGCTTAAGGCCCACGCTCCCGGGAGACATCACTCTTACCTCGCCTTCATAGGCTGGGTCGTCACCTACGCGCTGCTCCAAATTCGATAAAGACTCAATAATCACCCGCGCCTCAGCGTAGAGACGCTCACCTGCATCCGTCAGTGAGAACTGCTTGCCTTGACGGTCGAGCAAAGCCAAGCCCAGCTGCTCCTCAAGTTTACTGATGTGCTGGCTTACGCCGGATTGAGTCATGTGCAGGCGTTCAGCGGTGCGGGTGAAATGCCCTATCTCGACGAGCTGGCAAAAACTCCGCAGCCAAATAACGTTTATCATTACAATATGTGATCCTATTCATGATAAATGATAATTATACGTAATCGCTAGGTCTTTGTATGCTACTCCAACGTCAACGGAGGAGAATCGCAAATGAGCAATGTATACCCTAGAAATTTTTCCCACATCGGTATTTCAGTACCCGACTTGGACAAGGCCGTCGAATTCTATACTCAGGTCATGGGTTGGTATTTGATTATGAAACCCACCGAAATAGTTGAGGACGACAGCGCCATTGGTGAAATGTGCAGCGATGTGTTCGGGGCTGGCTGGGGTAGCTTTCGTATAGCCCATCTATCCACGGGCGACCGCATTGGTGTCGAGCTTTTTCAATTCAAAAATCAGAGTAATCCCAAAGATAACTTTGAGTATTGGAAAACAGGTGTCTTCCACTTCTGTGTGCAGGACCCAAACTTAGAAGATCTGGCCGAACGCATAGTGGCCGCGGGTGGTAAACAAAGAATGTCGAAACCGCGCTACTACTATCCCGGTGAAAAACCCTATCGCATGATCTATATGGAAGATCCTTTTGGCAATATTGTAGAGATATACAGTCATAGCTACGAGCTGGTGTATGGCGCAGGTGCCTACTGATCTAGAAATAGTATGATAAATTTAGTCTATAAAGGTGGGCGGTATCTCGTTATGGTGACGATAGTTCACCATTTCGCTGCCCGTATATTAGCCTTGCATGAGCGTATGTAAGTTCTAGATCGGCGGCTGCAACTAGACACCCCCACGGTTCAGTACGGTAACTAATTGAATAAGTGACGCTTTTCAGCTTAATTGCTTTGTTATAACAACAACAAAGGGATCTTTGAGGACGGCGGCGGAGGGGTGTTCATGGTTTGGCGGCAAGAAATAGTCATACATAAATTACACTCTATAAATCCGAACACAAAAGTCCACCGTAGAAGTAGAGACTATGTTAACTAATAAGAGTAACGACCATGAAAAATATCGGACTTTGGATGTACGACTCGTATAAGTATATTTTTGACTCTAGCAAAAATCCCCTACGGCATATTCCTGATCCAACCTCCAGGTTGTACATTATGATCATCTTGGCGATGATGTGGAGTGGTACCTTTGCTTTCTATATTGGTAGCATCTATTACTTTGGTATAAGTTTAGCCGCGCACATTGGACTGCTACTGATGTTCTTCTTTACGGTCGCTGTCTTCTATGACGCAGAAAAGAATCAAAGTTCATGGTTACTCAAGATGCGACGTGAGCAGCGTTAAAATATTGGGATCTCAAGCTATTTATCTGGATTTTTTGTCGGCTCGGCAAACAAATATTTTTGCCAAGCCGATTACTTAATACAGATCTAGCGCTATTAATAGAGTGAATATCCTAAAATATCTTGGTTCTATTAATTTGAATTTATTAAACGTAATATTTATATAATATTTTTTTAAAAAAATCCTAATCCAATATACGGAAAAATATTTAAATAGTTAGGTATCCTGCACTTCGCAAGCGACTTACCTTTTACTGCCTTAATATTCGACCGTTAAAAACGGCCCTGCCACCCCTTACCTTTTCACCTTACACCGTGTTCGCTAGCCATAATGGTAAATTCTCATCTGGTCTATAATGCAGGCTCGCTACCGTCATTTTCCAGATAAAGACATCAGGCCAGCATGAATACTAAGTCAAAAATACATACCGCCTCGCCGCCAACACTCGCCCTTATTATCGGCCCAGCTCTATTGCTTCTAACATTGCTATTCCCCGCACCGGCGGGCATGAATCACCAGGCCTGGTTGGCGCTTGGTGCCGCTTTATGGATGGCAATTTGGTGGGCGACAGAGGCGGTGCCCATTCCTGTCACGTCGCTGCTGCCCTTGATCTTGGTACCGGTGTTGGGTATAGCCGAGGTGGCTGATCTCGCTGATGCCTATGCTAATGGCATTATCTTTTTATTCTTGGGTGGCTTTTTGTTGGGTTTGGCCATGCAGCGTTGGGAGCTACATCGCCGTATTGCCCTGAATATCTTGCTCGCTGTTGGTCAGCAGCCGCGTCGGCAGATTGCGGGATTTATGATTGCCACGGCTTTTTTGAGCATGTGGGTAAGCAATACTGCCACCAGTATTATGATGCTACCCATCAGCTTGTCGGTAATCGGATTTTTGCCCCAAGGTGATGACGGGGAACGCCGGCGTTTTTCAGTGGCCCTGCTGCTAGCAATTGCTTACAGCGCCAGTATTGGGGGCATCGCTACCTTAATTGGCACGCCCCCAAATGCCATGCTGGCGGCTTATTTACATGATAATCATGATATTAGTATTGGCTTTGGTCAGTGGATGATAATCGGCCTGCCGGTGGCCTTGAGCATGTTGTTGTTCACGTGGTGGTGGCTGTGTCGCAAGGGTTTTGGCGGTTTGGAAACCGTGGGTAGTCGCGACCTGATAGACGCTGAATTAAAAAAGCTGGGACCACTAAGTGGCGCTGAGGCGCGGGTACTGCTAATTTTCTTGGCTACCGCAGCGGCCTGGGTCTTCCGGCCCCTGATAAATGATTATCTACCCGGCGTGAGCGACACGGTGATCGCGATGACGGCAGGGTTGCTGTTATTTACAGTGCGATCCGGCGGTACAGAGTCCACGGCCCTGCTGGACTGGCAAACCGCCGAAAAATTACCCTGGGGTGTATTGCTGCTTTTTGGAGGCGGACTGGCCTTGGCGACTATGATCAAAAGCTCGGGCCTCGCCGAGTGGTTGGCGCAGAATTTCTCCCTACTAAATGCCTGGCCGATGTTTGCGGTGGTGTTGGTGATAGTGGCGGTGACTATTTTCTTAACCGAAATTACCAGTAACACGGCCACTACAGCTACCTTCCTACCCTTGCTTGGGGCTTTGGCGGTGGCGCAGTCGGTGTCACCTATGCTGTTTGTCATTCCCGCGGCGATCGCGGCCTCATGTGCCTTTATGATGCCGGTGGCTACGCCGCCGAATGCAGTAATTTTCGGCAGTGGTGAGCTGCGCATAAAAGACATGATGCATGCAGGACTCTTACTGAACCTATTCGGCATCGTGGCGGTCACTGGTTTAGGCTATCTTATTGTTGTGATGATGTTTTTACCAAGCTGAAGTTAATACCCTGTCTAGTGGAGTCGCTCCTTGTCAGTGTATTTGCTCGACACATCAGTATCTCGACTAAGCTAGACACTAGCGGTCCGTGTCGATAAAGAGGCAAGCATGTCAGAAAGTTATACAGTTATTGCAACATTACTGGGTGGTCTTGGCCTATTTTTGGTCGCTATGGAATTAATGACCGATGGCCTGACACTTGCTGCCGGACAATCCCTGCGGCGCTTGCTGGCAAACTGGACTAACACCCTGCCTCGCGGGGTGTTTTCTGGCATGCTAATGACCGCTATTGTCCAATCATCAAGCGCGGTCACCGTGGCGTCGCTGGGATTTGTTAATGCCGAGCTGATCAAAATGCGCCAGGCGCTGGGTATCATCTACGGCGCTAATATTGGCACCACAATGACGGCGTGGCTGGTTGCCATCATTGGTTTTAAGCTGGATGTTCATGCCTTTGCGCTTCCGGCGATCGGCATTGGTGCGTTTATCATGCTGGCCAAAAGCAAAGGACCCCGCTTGGGTATAGGCCGAGCAATGGTTGGTTTTGGTCTGTTCTTTCTTGGTATTTCAACACTTCAGCAGGCGTTTGAAGGTATTGTCGCCAACTTCGATCTTAGCACCATCACCCTAGAGGGCAACGCCGAGGTCATAGGCTATTTGTGTATTGGCGTTGTGATGACCATTCTCACCCAGTCTTCCAGCGCCGCCATTGCGATTACTATTTCAGCAGCCTCTGCGAATATGATTGGTATCTACGCAGCGGCAGCTATGGTGATTGGCGCCAATGTAGGTACCACCTCCACGGCGGTTCTGGCCGCTATTGGCGCCACGCCAAACGCTAAAAGACTGGCCACGGCTCAGGTAATATTTAATATTGGCACTGCCATTGTCGCTTTACTCTTGTTGCCGGTATTATTTTACGCCGTGGAAGCGATGCGTGAGTTAATGAAGCTGACGCCAAATGTCGGTGTCTCTTTGGCCTTGTTCCATACCGTCTTTAACTGCCTTGGTGTGTTACTAGCCATGCCACTCAATAATAGGCTGGTGCAGTTCTTAGAAAAACGTTTTGTGACGGTGGAGGAGTCCCTGTCTAAGCCTAAGTATTTAGATAAAACCACGGCTGGCGCGCCGGTGATGGCGGTCAACGCTCTGGTTTTAGAATTGCAGCGCACGGCTAGCCACATTGGTAGCGCAGCTAAGCAAACTTTAGACACTAATATTTCCAATGTTGATTTGGACAAAAAGATCAACGCCATTTACCAGCTATCTAGCTCGGTCTCTAATTTCATTGTTAATCTTGAGCGCGCCTCGTTAAGCGAGGAAGTCACTAAGCAACTGTCTGATTTGATGCGAGTAGACCAGTATTTTATGACTTGCGCGGCGATACTGTCGACGGCGCTAGAAACTCGAATCAAGCTTGGTCGTTTGAGCAACACAGTGTTGGAGCGAGAGATTGAAATGTTCCGTAATAATTCCTGCGTCTTTCTTAATTCGGTGCCGGTATCTGATTCGGAGCTTTACTTTGAAGAGCTAGAAAATAGCTATCATGGGCTTAAAAGCGACCGCGACATATTAAAGGAAAACTTGCTGATTACCGGCACTAAGGGGCAGATCACCTTAGCTCAAATGATAAATGCCATCGACTTTATTACCGAAATTAAGCAACTTAACGAGCAGTGGTATAAAGCGATTAAAATGTTGGCGCAGCTAGAAAGTGATACTCGCGGCGAAACCCAGATCGAAATACAAGACGAAAACTCGGCAACGGAAAGCGAAGATCAAAACACTCAAGACGCCGCTGAATTGCAAGACGGAGAAGATCTTCAAAGTAGCGCTGAAGAAACAAAAAAATATTAAGTTACTGTGACTAATTTTGGTGTGTAAGGTCAATCAATGGGTCTAGGAGGTGGAGTCACATCAGATCAGCTATAGAAAGCTCTCATTGCCAGCGCCAATTTTCCCCAGCCCCAGCAGGGATGCAGATTTCCTGCATCCCGCTAGCACCACTTGTTATAAGCCTTAAATATCCAATTCGTCAAAATATCGAATGCTGGGTGCTTTCGATAACATGGAGCCAAGGGCCTCTAATGAACCGGATTCGGCTCTCCAAGTTAGGTATTTTTCATAGTGCTTTCTGGTTTCCCAGGTCTCTAAAAGAACTATATTCAAGGGATCGTCTTGGTTGCCAATAACTTGAAGGTTAATACATCCCTCATAGCTTCGAGTATCTGGAAGCGTACTTTCAAAAGTAGCTTTCAAATCGTCAATGCACTCTGGCTTAGATTGCACTTCTAGCATTACCTTTACGCTCATAACTCTCGTCCTCTTATAAAATGTATTTTCTAACCCAATGTTTTTAGGCAGCATTTCTACCGGAAGCCACCCCTTTTATAAAACTGTCCGTCTGCAAATGAGTCCGCATAAACCGAGAGATTTCAGCAATATCTTTGCGCGCCTCAGGTAGTATGCTGTAGAGAACTGGCCATGCATGTGGAACATCGTCACGGCTAAGTATTTCTACCCGCACGCCCTCTTTCCTAGCGCAGTGCGCAAACCGGTAGACATCATCTCGCATCGCTTCAATGTCGCTGACGGCCATCATGATGGGTGGTAGGCCTTGAAGGACGCCGTAAACCGGCGAGACATAGGGATCGCGGGGATCATGTCCGTTTAGATACATCTCACCCGCAAATTGTATAATCTGAGGTGTTAACACGCAGTCGGATTTAGCATTCGCTTTTCTCGAAGGCAGTTCGCTAGCAAAGTCGGTGATCGGCGACATGGCCACGACACAAGCCGGTAGGCGTAGACTTGAATCACACTCACCCGACGCAACGGTATCTCGCACGCGCAATAGGGTGCCCAGCGCTAAGTTGCCACCTGCGGAATCACCAATAATAGCCAATGGCTGCTTCGGGTAATCTGTAGCAAGTGCGCTATAAGCGTTAAAAACATCATCCAGGGGAGCGGGGTATGGCATCTCGGGGGCAAGGCGATAGTCTACCCAAAACACCCGCGCGTTTAGTCGTTTCGCCAGCTGGCCACAGATATTTGCATAGGTGGAAAACACACCACAAATAAATGCGCCACCGTGTACGTATAAAACCGTCGATGTGGGATTTTTGGTGCTCACACAATAGGCGGGACTTCCAGGCGGAACCCCTGGTGTATTGGCAATTGTGGTCTTGCGAACAGTCACACCGCTAGGCAGCATTGCAGGTGGCCGCACAAATTTAATGAGCCTGCGAGTTTGTTTAACCAGCTTATCATGGGTACTTAGGTCCCGAACCATCAATGCCCGAAAGGCCAGATCTAGGGTTTTCGCTGCTAGTGAAGACATAAGGATTTCCTGAAAAATTTACTTTAAACACAAGGATGCTAAACGATTTATTATTTAGTGAAAGCGGTATATTTAGTAAGCGCCCATAATCAATGTCTGGCCGCAGCCCACTTACTATTGAAAAATATATAATTTATTTTTTTAATTTTTACTAATACGTTTTATCTTAACAGTCCCGCTTATAGTCTCGCGGTGAGACGCCCGTCCAACGTCGAAAGGCGCGACTGAAATTACTCGGCCCATCAAAACCTAAGCTATAGGCAATTTGGCTGATATTCTTTTTATTCTCTTGTAAATGCTGTATCGCCAAGGTCTTTTTAATGCGTGCAACAATATCGCTAAAATTTTGCTTATGATCGCTTAAATTTTTCTTGAGTGAGCGCTCGCTGGTGCCAAGCTTCTTGGCAACATCCGTTAACTTGTACTCTGTACCGTTGGCAATACCTTCAATTATCAATCGCTCGCAGCGATGAACAAGGTCGCTCTGTTCGATTTCTGCCAAATACTCCACTATTTGCTGGTCATTCACGCGTGCCAGCTGTGGGTTGGCACCAGGTAGTCGCTTTGTAAATACATCTTTGCTAAAGATCGCGCTTAAATAATCACCGCCAGTCTCCACAGGACATTGGGTAGCTTCTTCAAACGCTGCAACTACTTTTGGGTGGGGGTGACCCGGTAAATAAAGTCTCAGTATCGGCAGCGACTCACCGTAAGCTTCTCTCATCATACTTAGGGCCGAGTAACCACCACATTCCAATAGCAGCTGCGCATTGGGCACGTTTTTGAGTTGCTCTTCATAAACGGTGGGGTTCCAGCCACCACTAATTCTGTAGTGGTCATCGAATTCTTGGTAGTCAAACGCAAAGGCCGAGCTAACGTATTGAGTAAACCGACATGCGCGCTCTAAAAAATCTTGCAAATTACTACTGCAGGAAAGTGCAAAACCTAATACATTAAGGTGTGATAACTTCATGTGCCCATAGAGTTTTAAGGCTGCGCAGGGGTCGTCACTGCCACGCTGGATCTCCTCCAAGGCTTGAATAATAGTAATGACTGGCACCCGGTCAACAGGATCATTTCTCGAGGGTGTAGTAATGCCGAGCTTGGCGAGAATCGTCCTGGGGTCTTTACCCTGTCTTTCAAGCACCCAAGCTAACAAGTTTAGGTGATTACTAGACACGTCGCTGATTCTTAAACCATTGCCAACTTTATTATTTTGTCGCTGGCGACCTGTCAGCTTGCTGCTCATTGGCGCTACCTGATAGAAAAGATTAATCGCCATTATACATAGTTCCCTCAACTTTATTAGAGTGCCGGAAGTCGGCTAATTCGCATCGCCAGAATCTGTTTAAAGCGTCATATGCCGGGTGATTAAACCCTCGATAGGACGGGGCAGCAGCGGTATTGCGCGGTAGAGTACCGAGGCTTCAATGCCTACTGGCACTTGCTCTTGGTTCTTCTGAATTGATTTAACAATCGCCTTAGCCACCAAGTCTGGTGAATGACCGAGTTTTTCAAAGATACCCGCGGTACGTTTTAGCTGTTCTTCGGTGCGGCCCACCATCCGGGTATTCGTTTTATATAGAGGGGTATTAATAACACCGGGGCAAATGACGCTTACGCCCACACCTTGGTCAGCCCAGTCTGAACGCAGACAGCGCGACATAGCCACTACCGCTGCCTTAGAAGCGCAATAAGCCGCTGCGCTGCGGCTCATCATATAAGCGGCTCCTGAGGCCACGTTGACCACGTGGCCACGACCGCGTTTTACCATGGCGGGGCCAAAGGCGTAGCAGCCATAACTTACACCATTTAAGTTGATACCCATTAACCAGTCCCAATCTTCAATAGACAAGTCTAAAAAGGGCCCACCACTACCCACACCCGCATTGTTGACTAAGATATCGACAGGCCCGCGTTCGGTCTCAACGATTTCGGCCAGTGCGAGCTGCGCTTTAGCATCGGCCACGTCACATTTGTAGGCCTGCGCCTTTGCGCCGAGCTTGCGACATTGTGCGGCGGTGTTTTCTGCAGCATCTAGCTCTATGTCTACACAAACAATATCTGCTGCTCCCATGCCGGCAAAGCGTAGCGCTGTTGCCTCGCCAATGCCGCTGCCAGCGCCGGTAATAACGGCACGTCCGCCTTTTATCAAATTAGTTGTCATAGTAAACGATGCCTTTTTGTCTAAAGTAATTATTAAAGAAAGTAGGGCTAGGGTGGATAACCCCCTGTCACTTTCAGCTAGTAGCAATTCTATTATTTATTCTTATATTCATTTTCATAACATGATTTTGACAATAGCCACTCTAACGATTTCCCCGAATAAACCGATAGTTATCCATCGATAAATACTTGGCTCTTAGTAGCATTTCCATCGACGTTGACGGCCTAGCAAGCGGCGCGTCACCGTGGTGATCAAAGTAATAACTGCTAGAATCGCCACAATTATTATTTAAAAATACAGTGCTTTGCTGGCGCTTTTGAATTTCTTCAAAGTATCTGTCGTGTACTTCCTGTTTTACCTCCACCACCTCGGCTCCGCGCTTGCGGGCTTCTTCAACACAGCGGGCCATATGGACGGCGTTGCCTTCGGCCATTACAAAGTACGAGGTCGCCGTCAGCGCATACGGTCCCATAAACATATAAAAATTCGGGTAGCCGGGCACCGTTAGACCTTCAAATGCCTGATAGCGGTTTGTATACCAATATTCACGCAGATCAATACCACCGCGCCCTAGAACCGGATAAGTGGGAAAGCTTTTTTTGCCGAATACCTCAAAACCAGTAGCCAATATTAAGACGTCAATTTCTCGTTCTTTGCCGTCTTTGGTTTTAATTCCGCTGGCGGTAATGCAGTCAATGGAATCTGTCACAAGCTCTACATTGTCGCGGCTAAAGGTTTTAAAATATTCATTGGAGAATGTAGGTCGTTTGCACCCAAAGCCATATTTTGGTGTGAGCTTCTTCCAAAGATCTGGCTGCTCCGGCAACTGCTTATGCAAGTTTTTGAGACAAACGTTTTCAAGCATTCGCACCAGCCACGGCATCTGCTTGAAATAAGTGACGCCAACAACCATGACCAGCTCGGTCAGGGCGTGGGTGCTCAGACGCATGCCTTTTTGTGCTGTGCTAGAAAGACGAAACAAGGTGCGCAGCCAAAAAGGCGTGCGTGCATCTGGTTTAGGAATAATCCAAATAGGCGTACGCTGGTAAACATCTAAGTGTTCAACTTGCTCAGCTATCTCGGGCACCACTTGCACACCAGTGGCGCCAGTGCCAATCAAGGCAACTCGCTTACCTGTTAAATCATAGTCTTGGTCCCAGCGGGCGGTGTGCATACACTTGCCCTGAAAGTCGTCAATCCCGCGTATGGTTGGTTTTTTTGGCTCTACCAAACTACCAACCGCAGACGTCAAATGGCGAGCTGTGAAAAACCCTTGATTAGTGTTTACTCGCCATAGCGATTTACTTTCGTCAAATTCTGCGCTATTTACCACAACACCAAAACGCGTAGACCGGTATAAGCCGTATTTACACGCCACTTTGCGCATATAGCGTTTTAACTCGGCTCCGGGCGCATACAGCCTAGACCAATCTGGGTTTTGCTCAAAAGAATAGGTGTAGACAAAAGACATAATGTCTACCGCAATGCCTGGGTAGTTATTATCGCGCCAAGTACCGCCAACGTCGTCTGCCCGCTCAAGTATTTGAAAGGATTCTATACCCCGACGTTTAAGCTCAATGGCGGCAGCCATACCCGATATTCCAGCGCCAATAATGAGCACTTCATAGTCGGGAATGCTCGTTGATACCGACTCCGGTTTAAGCTTCGTGAGCTTGGCGTCTTTAATATGTTGCTCTGCAGCACCCATGGTTCATCCTAGAATATTTGCGTGTAAATGTGATGTCCTAGCTTAGGTGCTATGCCGAATTTGATTTATACACTTCGCCAATAATCTTGGCGTATGTGCGCGGAGCAAACCGTTTAAGCCGCCACAATAAACGGCTGTCGAATTGCGGCATGATATACATATCACGTCTGTCTAAGGCATTTAGTGAAGTCCGCGCGACTTGTTCCGGCGTCTCAGAAAAAACCGAGGTACCAATAACCTTATTGGCCATCTTACTCGTGCGTTCTGACAATCTGCCATTGGCTACAACATTAGTTTTTACCGCGGATGGGCATAAGGCAGTAACCTGAATATCAGTGCCCGTTAGTTCGGCTGCCAATGTTTCTGACAGTGACATTACCGCAGATTTTGTAACGTTATATGTGGTAAATGATGGTACTGCCGTAAAGCCAGCTATAGAGGCGACATTAATAATGCCGCCGTAGCCAAGCTCTTTAAACTTAGGCGTGAAAAAGTGGCAGCCATGAATGACGCCCCACAGATTTACATCTAAACACCAGCGCCAGTCTTCCAGTGACACCTTGCCCATTGGCCCGCCAACCCACACGCCGGCGTTATTGATAAGCAAGGTAACGGGCCTACCAAGGAGTTCGTCTGCTTTATTGGCAAGGGTTTCCATTTGTGCGGCATCTGATACATCACACTGGTAGCCAATCGCCCGGCCTTCACCCAAAGATGACAATTCTTCAGCAACTGCCTTAGCACCTTGCTCGTCTACGTCTACACAAATTACAGAGCCGCCGCGGCGAACTATTTCATAGGCAAAGCCACGGCCAATCCCGCTGGCGGCGCCAGTAACAACGGCGGCGGCACCTTGCGAGGGTTTATAGGTCTTCCGTTTACGGCCAATCATGCTATTGCCTGCACATTAGTTTTTGCAGCTACTTTTTCAGAGCCACGGTTGGGGGAGTAGGTGCTGCCGTTTTGCGCCGCATGCCATTGGCGAAAGGCGTGATACGCTTGGACCGGATCACCGGTTTCATCATACTTTTCCTTCCATACATTTATCATAAAGCGGTTGTCGTTATCCCAGGGGTGAAATTTCGGTGAGAGAAAAGGGACGACCTCAGAGACGAAGGTCTTAGTGAAAATACCGGGACTAAAGAGCAGCTTTTTGGCGGTCTTAGCGGCTGAGCGAACATTGGTGATCTGTTTGTCTTTAACTAGTAAATAAATCCAGCTCAGGTGGGCTGCGGTAAATAGGGTACTGACACCCAAACCCAGCGTGGCCATGAGTACCGCATAGCTGTAAGCGCCTTCACCGCAGGTGTCTTTATAGACGTCGAAGCTTACCGACTTATGTTCAACTTCTTCAACAAAATGCCAAAAGGCCAGCGCCGCAACATCTTCTGGTGTGTCATCCCACAGCTCGGGGTTTTCTAGCATAGCGGCAGACAGTGTTGCCGTAAAATGCTCGCCGGTCGCCGCAAAAGCGAATTTCATAACGTCGGGCAAATAGCGATCATAGGCGGAGAAAATGGCATCAACCATCATCCCTGCATTTTTTATCGGCAAGCCCTGCGACGCCAATACTTTGTTCAGGCCATCGTGGGCCTTGGCGTGACTGCCCTCTTGCCTAATAAAAGCGATAGCTGCCTTGCGAATGGAGGGGTCACTAATTTTATCAAGCTGCTTGGTGGTAGCCTTCATTACAAAGCGCTCGCCACGGGGCACATTGCAGAAAATAGCGTTCATATAATGAGTGAGCCAAGGGTCTTTATCCAACCAGTAACGTGGAATCTTGGCTTCGTCCAAATTAAACGCAACATTGCGATGCTGAACAACATCGTTGTAGTCAATTTTTTGTCTAGCCGAAGTCATCTTCTTGCTCCATTTTTATCGTTTTTATCTGTGTACAGACGTTAGCACCTTGCCTGCTGGCGAATTAGTCATTTTGGGCACCATTGAAGTCCGCTTTGGCGGATTATGATTGCTATACACCCAGCGACGACCCTATTACTCAAACAGTAACGATTGTGCTCGGTGAGTCGGCACTTAAGCTCAAATTATTTTAGGCACTATCAAGCCAATAGGGCCGTCGCCGATACCATCTAAAGGCTTGCGCATATTGATTAAGTCAGCAAGATATTGGCACAGCTGGAAGGCGATACTAGAAGGGAAAAAGCCTAGATCGAAAAGCGATATGCCAAGCGGACTTGCAAGATAGTAAGGTGGTTGATAAGTATAGTTGAAGGAGCGTTATCACCTTTTAGCCGGCATCCTGCTTGAGCCGACATTAAGAGTGACATTCACGAAAGTGCTTGTTCAGAGTAAAAGTATTTTTATGGCTGCAACGATTTGTTGGCAGTTCATGCTTTTGTGAGAAGTACTGAGCCACAGCCAATCATTAGGGTTCCACCCAGCTTTCTTGGCAAGTCCGACGCCACCCTATGCCGCAGCTTAGCAACGATTCGCGATGCAAATACCGCATAGGCCAACTTCACGCCACCAACGGTCACAATGGTAATCATTGCTACCGCTAATACGTCACCAGCGCCGATCTGATCCATTTCAATCAAGCTGGGAAAAAGGCTGGCATAAAATAATATTGCTTTAACGTCGCCTAGTGTCAGAAATAGCCCCGCCAGAAAATCTGTAAAATAGGAGGCTTTAGTAACAGGCGTACTCTGAAATTCCAGAGATGATTTGGATCTGAGAATGGTCAGTCCCAGCCAAATTAAATAAATGCCACCACAATATTTAGCCACAGAAAACAGGGCGCCGAGCCACTCCGCCAAAACGCTCATGCCCGCCAGCGCCATTGCGACGAATATCAAATCACCCGCCACCACGCCTAGCGCGGTGAAAGCCCCACTCATTCGCCCGGAGCTGACAGATCTGGCCACTACCAAAGCGACACTCGAGCTTGGCATTGCAGCCAATGGCAGCATCACTAAGAAAAGCGTTATTGCTTCAAACATAGCCATGCCTGATTGAAACTCCTTTTTTACGCAGCAAGTATAGAAATGATCAGCATAGCGGCATCATTCGTTGTTGATTTATTATGAGTGAATTTTTCGCGCAATAATGAAAACATTCATACCATGATGTCATTTCCTGCTGATGAAAAAGCCGAAGTCTTGAATTTCAGTTGCTAGCTGTTCTTTCGTTACCATAAAAATGTCGGGTATAAACCCAAGTAGCTTTCCGAGTGGCTGCTCTGGTAAAAATCTATTTTAATTTAGAGTCCAAGTAGTCAAATATTGAATCCGACCAATCTGGTGCAAATACATTTGTTTCCATCGATTTCTTGGATACGATTTCTACGCGACATTGCTGATTCTCGTAATCTTCTACGAAAATTGCTACATTTTCTCCGTAGCTAAAAGCGGTTATTCCTCTTTGAGCCAAAATCATGTTTGAGGACTCATTCGCGGTCACCAGTTGTAATCCTACGGAATTAACGGCCTCTACAGCTACAGGCCATACTTCTGATTTCGATTTTTCATAAATTCTATGTGGCCCGGTCCCCTTCGCTGCTATCGAATCAGCCATAGTAGTGCAGCCGGATACAAAAATAATGGCAACAAATAAAGATATAAGTCTAATCATTTTCATTGAAATCTCCGTAGTTGGGTTTAATATTAACGCCTAGCGCACGGGCAATTATGATGATAGCTACTCCCCAAAAGATATTTTGCTTAAACGCGACAATGAGAAGGCCCAACCCGCCAATAATGAAAATGATAAGGCCAAAAAAAGAAATGGTTCCCATGCATTACTTCTCCGTTAATTCTCAATACCAGCCCGGCTGACACATAACAGTTCGTTACAGAGAGTAGGGCTACTTATCAAAGGGAGGGTCTCAACGGAAGTTAAACATTATTGGGGAATTCAAGGAGGTAGTCGCAACGGTATTAGCACGCCGTGGACAAATGAAGATTAATTCCCTTTATTCCTGCCTAACATCCCTTTTCCTTGATCATATACCCACGTAAGTATAATTCAATAACTTAGGGATTTAATTTACGAAAGAATAGCTTCTGTCTCTTAATCATGGAATTTTGGCTGCGTCGATCTGGCGGTTTTACCACGAATTAAGCGTATCATACTGGAGAGGGAGAGTTACTAGAGTCTAAGTTACGAACCATCCTAGCCTTGGGGTTTAACTCTTATATTCTCACTTTGGCGTGGCTTGCAGCGGGCTTAGATTCTGGCGTGGTTTGGCTTGGGTGTTTAGGTGGTTTTGATAGGTATAGTTCGGTTGCGCCGAGACAATGTCACTCATTAAGCGCCCAACTATAACGGTGAGTACCGCTCCCATGGAGCTTAAGAACCAGGCGAGTGCGGCAAGTTCGCGAAGTGGGTATAGGCTGAGCACGATCACTAGCTTATAGGCGAAGATAAAGGCGACAGGGGGCGATAGTAGTGCTGCGCTTAATACGCCATAAAAGCTTTTAGGGCGATGATGCTTGCCACTGTGGAGTTGATAGAGGACGAGGCCGAGTATACCGCCAATAGCCGCAAGCAGGGCCGCGCTTACATAGGGTGTGATCGCCAGCAGCACTGGCGTTGGGAGCCAGACCCACAGAGAAAAGCTGGTAATAAACCAAATCGGCAAGCCGAATTGGGCTAGTTTAATCAGCACGTAGTACCTCGTAATAGGAATCAATCAAAGTTAGTTAGCGGGTTTACGTAGAAAATCACTAGGTTGATTTTGAAGGTTTTTGTGAAGTAGGTCGGATGTCGTCCGCTTACCGGCTTTATATCAGTGAGATGCAGAGGTCGATCTTGTTGTTGTTAAGGCCCTGCTCAGCGCAGGGGTGCGGGAGTCCGGGTGCGAAAAGTATTATACGAGCCACCGGGTAATTGCTAAGCTATGTTGAATTTCGGACATGGCTGGCGGCGGGCGAATGTACTCCTCGCCGGTTTCTTTGACACCACTCACCTGCAAACCAGCGGGGACAAGAATGAAAAGTTGGGATTTCTGCCGAAGTGTTACCAGCGTCCAAATCTTGGTGGCGCTGGGCTTGGAATATGGCGCAAGCTTGTCGGCTTTACTCCGCGATACCGGACTTGACCGGGCGAGCATCGATAACCCGGAAACGGTGGTTGAGGCCAGCAGTGAAATGGCGGTTGTCCGTAATTTACTTGCTGAATTGCCGAGCGTAGCGGGTTTAGGTCTATTGGCTGGTGCTCGCTACCACCTTTCTGCCTATGGTATTTGGGGCTTTGCGCTGGCCAGCAGCCCAACCACCCGCAAGGCGATGGAGTTGTCGCAAAATTATCAGGAGCTCACCTTTGTCTTTTCGGGTTTTACCGTAAAGGAGGAGGGCGAGCACGCCAGTTTGATGTTTGATAGTTCTGATGTCCCTAGGGATATTACCTTGTTCTCGATAGAGCGGGAAATTCATGCCGCGATGATTATTATGCGCGAGATCGGCGGACCAAAATTAGGGTCAGAGTGGGTGCGGTTTCAGCATGCCCGGCCTCCACATGCTGAGCTTTACGAAACCTTCTTTGGTGGCCGCGTGGATTTTTCGGCGCCGCGCAATGAATTGATATTTCCCCGTACCTTGTTAGATGAGCCCCGTGTAGTGGGTAACAACGCAACCGCCAGTTTATTAGATAAGCAGTGCTCCGAGTTGGTCGCCAAGCGCATGGCAAGGCAGGGGGTGTCAGGGAAGGTTCGCGATATCTTATTGCGACAGCGACCTATGAGTATGGATATGGAGTTAGTGGCGGAATCACTGTGTATGACGTCGCGAACCCTACGCAGAAAGCTCGCCGCCGAGAGCACCTCCTTCCGCCAATTAGTGGATGAGATACGCATGACGCTGGCTGAAGAAATGCTCACCGGAACCCGGCTTAGCGTAGAACAAATTGCCGAGCGACTTTGCTACGCAGACGCTTCCAGTTTCTCACAAGCCTTTAAACGTATGAGCGGCCAAACCCCAGGGGTATTGCGCAAGCAGGGCCGCAGGGTTTAGACCTCGGGAATATCACTAGGCGCTAGCTATCGTATCCTTCGATGGGATAAAACTCATGGCGCGCTCAGTTAGGGCGGTGATGGTCAGGCTGGGATTAACGCCAAGATTGGCGCCGAGCATAGAGCCGTCGCAGACATAGGCATTTTTATAGCCAAACAAACGATTCTGGCTGTCGATTACCCCGTCATTGCTAGACTCTCCCATACCGCAGCCACCCATGCAGTGCGCCGTGGTGGGAACATTAAAAAATAATTCTGATACCACACTGGCACCTGTGCCGTTCATTTGCTCGGCACTGTCGGCGACAAATTTATTAGCTGCTGGAATAAACGAAGGAATGGGATCACCCTCCGTTTGCAGAACCTTGTTGAAGGGGAAATACCAAGGACGGCGGTAACGCATATTCAAGTGGCCGTCGACGGTTTGCATGCACAGAAAAATAATAGTCTCTTTGGCAAAGCCGACTGGATTACAGGCGCGGGCCATTTTAATAGGGTGACGCAAAAAGGAAGACAGCAGCGTGAAAAGCCATAAAAGTGGGCGGCCGATACCGGGTTTACCGCCGGTTAAGGGCGTAAATAGCAGGCTGAGTAAATCGTGGCCCTCGCCGTAACGGGTGGCTTCAATATGGGTGTGTTCGTCAAGATAGAATCCCGAGCCAATAGCCACGCCTTTAGACATATCTTCAGCACCGGAGAATCGCAACGCTAACAAGGATTCGGAATTGGTGCGGACGCGCTTGCCCAGTTCATCAGAAATATTTGGCATGGAGCCAGATTGTTTCAACTTAAATAATAGCTCTTGGGTACCTAAAGAACTTGCTGAGAAAATAACTTTCTTGGCGGTAAAGCGCCGTTTATTTTTCCCGAATGGTGATGTGCCGTGAGCGGTAAAAATTTCGTAGCCATGTTCGCCATCAGCATTTTCTAATGGTTTGACATTAGTGACACGCGTCTCCTCAAAAACCTTGGCGCCCTTTTTCTCGGCAAGATACAGATAATTTTTATCTAGCGAGTTTTTCGCGTCATGGATGCAGCCGGTCATGCAACTGCCGCAGCCTATGCAGCTATAGCGGTCGGGGCCTTCGCCGTCAAAATACGGATCAGCATAGCGCTTGCCACCGGTGGTATCGTCGTCATCACCAAAGAAAACACCGACTTCGGTTTTATAATAGGTGTCGTGTCTTTTCTGGGCGATCGCCATTTTCTCTAGGGCAAAATCTGCGGCGGCGGGGCGTTTGTTGGTATTTACACCCAGCATACGCTGGGCGGTTGCGTAGTGATCTGGCATTACCGCTTGCCAATTATCTAAACCTGCCCAGCTGCCGTCAGTCCAAACAGAATTGGGTGGAACCAGCAAGGTATTGGCATAGGTTACTGACCCGCCCCCCACGGCGTTGCCGTGTAAGACCATAACGTGCTTGAAAAAACGTAAGCTAAAAAATCCGCGCAGACCAAGCAGTGGCCGCCACATAAAATTCCAAATCTTCCAGTTTGTCGATGGCATATTGGACGCGTCCCAGCGCCGGCCCATTTCCATTATGCCAACCGAATAGCCCTTCTCGCTAAGGCGTAAAGCCGAAACGCTGCCGCCAAACCCTGAGCCAATAATGATTACGTCGAAATCGTATTTTGCGGTCATGAAATATTGCCTAACTGTTATTAGCTAGCGAATCAAAATGATAATCTGATAGCTTAAAGTCTTGGTTCCGGCGCCGGAATGTAAAGGTAAAGCCCGGCCATAATTGGGTGATCTTGCCGGTGCGATGCTTATACCAGCTGTCGCAGCCGGTCGCCCATATCGAGCCGCCTAATAATTTTTGTAGGCCTTCATTATACTCTTGCTGCACGGCTAATTTCACTTCGACAGTTGCTGAGCTATTTTCTTCCATGGTCTGGAGCACGCGGCTAATCGCATTCACTTGGGTTTCGATCATATACACCATGGAGCTGTGACCAAGGGTGACATTGGGGCCAACAATAAAGAAGAAATTAGGGAAGCCGTGAACGCTGGCACCTAAATAGGCCTCCTCACCGTCTTTCCATGCCTCTGCCAGTTGCAGACCATCGCGGCCGTAGATTTTCCCTGCGATGGGATTGTCGGTGGCGTAAAAGCCGGTGCCGAAAATAATGCAGTCGACTTCACGTTCGACATTGTCATTAGTGACAATGCTGTGTTCGCGAATCTCTTTTATACCGTCGGTAACAAGATCTACATTGGGTTTTTGTAGGGCCGGATACCAGCCATTGGAAATAAGAATACGCTTGCAACCCACCGGGAAGTTGGGCGTGAGTTTTGGCCACATCGCCGGGTCTGTCACCTGACGCTGCATGTGGTTTGTGGCTGCGCGTCGAAATAATTTCATCAGTGCGGGATGAAGTACCATACCCAGTACACGGGTTTCGTTTTGGCAATAAATCTTGGCGCGAACGATTTTTTGAACGAAGGGGATATGCTTAAAAATCCACTTCTCGAATCGGCTATAGGGCCGGTCGCCACGGGGGATTATCCAGTTGGGTGTGCGCTGAAAAACCGATAGTTGCTTAGGTACACCGGCAATCTCTGGCACAAACTGAATAGCTGATGCGCCGGTGCCGATAACCGCGACCCGTTTGCCCGGCAGCGCGTAGTCGTGATCCCAGTTTGCCGAGTGAAAGTGATGACCGGTGAAGGTCTCTACGCCCGGAATGTCGGGGAGCTTTGGCTCAGCTAAACCACCGTTGCCGCTGATAACAAAGCGCGCTTTAAAATTGCCGCCGCTGGTGTTGACCAACCACTGGCCGCTAATTTCGTCATAGGTGGCTTTGCTGAGGCTGTGATCAAAGCAGATATGTGAGCGCAGCTGATATTTGTCGGTGACTTTTTGCAAATAGCTTTCTAGCTCGGGCTGGCTGGGATAGACCCGTGACCATTCGGCGTTCGGCTCAAAGGAAAAGGAATACAGATGGGATGGCACATCGCAAGCGGCCCCCGGGTAGTGATTATCACGCCAGGTGCCGCCGACATCGTTGGCGCGCTCGATGATGGTGAAGTCATTGATACCCATCTCTTTTAGGCGGATGGCCATGCCTAGACCGGCGAAGCCGGTGCCCACTATCAGTATTTTTGTCTCGGTATAGTTTGCGCTGTCGCCAGAATCTAGATTAGCCATAAAATGTTCCTATTATTGTCATGAGCGCGGAAAATACAGCGTGTAATCATATAGTGAAATTCGCCAATTTATAGGAGGGAAGCGGACATTCACTGTAGAATTTCGGACATGCGGTGGCGTTCGCTGAGCGCGGAATATATCCGGCGCTATATGTTCGAAGGCAGTGCTGCGCCGGCTGGGTCTTTAACTGGCGGCCATCTTCTTTTGGATGAAGTGTAGGCCCGCATGTATCAGCCCAAAAAAAGCAGCAGCCAAAAGGCCCATGCTAATTCCAATGTATAAAAATAGATCCGGCGCCTTCATCATCATCGACATCAGCGATTCTTGATAGAAAAAGAACCACTGATGATCATCGGGAAATATCCAGCGGTGCGCCGCGTAAAAAACCTCTACCCACCCCACTGATATGACGGCAATAGCGACACCTCCCAGCAGTACTGAATTCACGGCGAGTAATTGCTTATAGCTGGGCAGCGGCCATGAGCGGATCATGAATAGCGTCACTAGCCCAAGCCACAGTGCCAGCATATAGGGCTCTAATTTTTGGGTGAGGGTGATTAGGTTTGACACGTCTTGCAGATGCACTATCTCGGCATGATGTAGCAACGGTATTTTGACATTGGCTTTAGGCGAATAGTAAATATCTTGTAAGCCATGCCCCTGTTGGGTAACGGCTTGGCAAATCTGCTGGAATATCGCAATGCGCTGCGCGCGGTCAGTGTCTTCAAAGCCGCTGCGATAGCGGTTTTGCGGGCCGGTTTCAGCGATGGTTTCAGCAATACCAATATTGTCATGCCAAAAACCATAGAAAAAATCGACGCTGAATAAGACATGCCAGCTTAGGTACAGGCACAGAATGAGGCTCAATGTGCTGTATACAAGGTTTCTTAGGGGCAATATAGATTTCTTAAACATGAAACATAGCGTGTTTGGGTGCCTTCGTAGCTATCTATATAATGTCGGCGGTAACTATAGCATCATAGAAATATCTTGAGCATCATAGAAATAGCTTGGTCTTCACGGCCTTAGTCAGCCCCAGAATTTGCGTCGCTGTTTGTCACACCATGCAGATAAAATTTCTGGTAACTGTTCAGACAAATCTACCTAGAGTGACGAATGAAACCTGCCGCCCCAGCTACATTCCCCCAGACATTGCATCCACGGCGCATTCTGCAGATTTTAGATGACATTGATGCTTCGCCGCCAAGTTATACATTGAATCGGCCGCAGGCCCTGAGACGGGTGTTTGCGGTGCTGGCTTGCGTATCATTATGTCTGTTGCTCATTCACTACCTTAAGTATTCCAGTGTATTTTTAGACCTGCTGCGGCTTTTCAGTGAGGCGACCGAAAACGCGCCCAATTATTGGTATTTGAAAATCCGTCAAACCGGTTTTTTAGAGTTGGCGACCTACGCCTGGTGGACCTCGTGGCATATTGTCGGTTATGTGCTTATTCCAGCCTTGATGATTAAATATCTATTTCGCGACCGCCTCGTAAATTTCGGCTGGCGTTGGAACGAGACCTCACAGCACTGGCGAGCCTATGCATTGCTGCTGTCACCGATCCTGGTGTTTATTGTGATCGCGTCGTTTAATCGCGAATTCTTGGCCCACTACCCTTTTTATAAACAGGCCGGACGCAGCTGGTTCGATTTTATTGCCTGGGAGACGCTATATTTAACGCAATTTATTTGCTTGGAGTTTTTCTTTCGCGGCTTTTTCTTACAGGCATTGCGCCCTGCGGTGGGCGCAAATGCGGTGTGGATAATGTGTGTGCCGTATTTGATGATTCATTTTCCTAAGCTGTGGCCAGAGGCTTTTGGTGCAATTTCCTTTGGCTTGTTTTTGGGGATTTTAGCTCTGCGCTCTAGATCAATATGGGGCGGATTTTTTGTTCACGCTGGTGTTGCGGTGGGAATGGATGTGGCGTCATTATTTCAGCAGGGCCGTATACCAAAGGTATTTTGGCCGTTTTAGAAGACCTTAGCTGTGCTATTGTCGGTATAGAAGATTAGTTGCTCTAGGCCTTGCTGAGCTGCGATTTTAGCTAGGTTTTGGAAATAATAATTTAGTTTGATATTTTGTAAGCTTGCGCGGCATCGCTAAGATCAACAAAGCCATGCATCCGCTATATTCAAGGTCATGCCCTAATATTTTGGGATGACGCATTTTAGGCCACTAGCTTTTTCTACTCGGGTTCAAATTATGTTAACGCTCAACAGACCGGAATTATTTCGCCAGCAAGCCTATATCAATGGCCTGTGGCTTAACGCAGCATCTGGCGAAACCACCTCGGTGTATAACCCTGCGAATGGCGAGTTACTGGGCACAATTCCCCGTCTCAGCGACCTTGAAACTCGCGCTGCAATCGACTCTGCCGAATTGGCTTGGAGCCCGTGGCGCAAGCTGACAGCCAAAGAGCGCAGCATTTTTTTACGGCGCTGGTTTAATTTGATTCAAGCCAACGCCGAAGACATCGCCCAGATTATGACCGCAGAGCAGGGCAAGCCCCTGGCCGAGGCGCGGGGCGAAGTTCAGTATGCGGCGTCTTTTATTGAGTGGTTTTCTGAAGAAGCTAAGCGGACCTACGGCGATGTTATTCCCAGCCCAGCCAGTGATAAACGCCTGATAGTGGTCAAGGAGCCGGTGGGTGTGTGTGCAGCCATTACACCGTGGAATTTCCCCGCCGCCATGATTACTAGAAAAGTGGCGCCGGCCTTAGCGGCGGGTTGTACGATGTTAGTCAGGCCCGCTGATTCCACTCCGTTTACGGCATTGGCATTGGCGGCCTTGGCTGAAGAGGCGGGTATACCCGCTGGGGTTTTTAATGTTCTCACCGGCAAGTCGCGGGTCATTGGTGCGGAGTTCACATCCAGCCCTAAAGTGCGCAAGTTGTCCTTCACCGGATCTACTGAAGTGGGTCGAAAATTAATGGAGCAGTGTGCGCCGACCTTAAAGAAACTGTCTTTAGAGCTGGGCGGCAATGCACCATTTATTGTGTTCGAGGATGCTGACTTAGATGCCGCGGTTGAGGGCGCAATGGTGTCTAAATTCCGCAATACTGGTCAGACCTGTGTGTGTACCAATCGCTTTTATGTTCACGATAAAGTCTATGCGAGTTTTACTGAAAAACTGGCTAAGGCAGTGGCTGCGCTTAAAGTAGGTAATGGCGTTGACGAGGGTGTGTCGCAGGGACCGCTGATTGACGAGGCTGCGGTGTTAAAGGTCGAGCAGCATATTGAAAACGCCTTAGGTTTGGGGGCCAAGATTTTAAGTGGCGGTAAGCGCCATGCTCTTGGGGGAAGTTTCTTTGAGCCAACAGTGCTTACTGAAGTAAGCCAAGAGATGCTGATTGTTCATGAGGAAACCTTTGGGCCGGTTGCGCCGATACTGCGTTTCCACAGTGATGATGAGGTTATTCGACTCGCCAATGATACTGAGTTTGGTTTGGCGAGTTACTTTTACAGCCGCGATATTGCTCGGGTGTGGAAGGTGGCTGAGGCGCTAGAGTACGGCATGGTGGGCATTAACACCGGCTTAATTTCAAATGAAGTGGCGCCCTTCGGTGGTGTAAAACAATCTGGTTTTGGTCGTGAAGGTTCGCACTACGGTATTGATGAATACCAAATTGTGAAATACATGTGCATGGGTGGTCTTGAGTAGACGCCGACGCCAAAGCTAATACTGGCTGGTTTATAAAAACCAGCCCGCCGCGAAGGGCACGAACACGGCCGTAAAGGTGCCGGTTAGGCACAGGGCCAAGCTGGAGAATGCACCCGCCACTGGGCTGCGTTCAAAGGCCCGCGAGGTGCCGATGGCATGGGCAGAAAGGCCGAGACAAAAACCCCACAAACGGTCGTCTTGAATATCTAACTTATTGAATAGCCAGGTAATGGTGGTGATGCCCACCACGCCGGTGAGAATCACCGATGCCACTGCGATGGTGGTTATACCGCCGAGATCTTCGGTCACGGTGATGGCGATGGGGGTGGTGATCGATTTAGTGGTGAGTGATAACAGGGTGTCTCGATTGGCGCCAAAAAACCAGGCGATGATCAGCGCCGATGTTGACGCGAAAATGGCGCCAGTGGTGACGGTAATCAGTAAGGTGCTGGCCATATTCCGCAGCAAATGCAGCTGCCGGTAAAGCGGCACGGCGAGGGCGACGGTGGCGGGGCCTAGTAAAAAGGTCAGCCAATTTACATCTTTATAATAGGCGTGATAATCCTGCTGCATCAGCAGCAATGCCAGCGCTATTAAGGTGGCTCCGCTAATAGTGGGGTGCAAAATGGCGGTGCGACCACTTTTGTTATACAGAAACATCGCCCCTTGATATGCCAGTAGTGTGAGGGTGATGGCGAACAGGGGGCCGTAAATTATGTCGTTCATGACGGCGTGTTCCGGCTGTGTAGAAAACGGATTAATAAGCCGCAAAACACGATAGTACTCACAGTGCCAAGGGTGACGGCGGCAATAAACGCCGGCCACTGATCAGCAAAGCCGGCCCCCAGAAAAAATACCCCAGCGGCCGGTGCCATCAAAAGCATAGGCAGTAATTCTATTAAGCGCTGACTGCCGGTTTCTAAATCTTTTGGCACCTTGCCGTGAATGCACAGGCCAATAAATAGTAGCAACATGCCTATAACCGGGCCGGGCAGCGGCAGGTCCAAGGCGCGCTGTATAAACTCGCCCAGTAGTTGGCAGCCAAGCAGAGTCAGAAAGCCAGCTAGCATTAGCGTTTTAACATCGGCAGTGCGCTGACGATGGCGGCAGCACCTAGGCCGATAAAGGCGAATAGCGACCAGTTGGGCATACTGAAGCCAAACAGCGTCCAGACGATTTCTGCGCAGTTGCCATCGCCCAACATTAGGGTGCGAAAGGCTTCGCCAAAGGGTAGATTGCTAAACATATATTCTAGGCTGGGGCCGCAGGCAGGCACCTGATCTGGTGGCAGACTTTGCAGCCACACTTGGCGATAGGCCACTGAGCCGCCGGCAATGGTGGTTACCAGCATCAGCCCGGCGCTGACATAGCGGCCGTTTTGGTGGGGGTTGGTGATTAAGGCGATTAAGGCGACGAGGGCGGTCAGAACAAAAAAGGCGCGCTGGGTAATGCACAGTGGGCAGGGGTGTAGACCGTCAAAATACTGGGTGTAAAGTGCATACGCTAGCAGCGCGCTGCAGCAGACAACAATAAAAGCGTATATCCATCGGGGCGTCAGTGACATAGATTTTTCTCTCTCCGTAAGCGCCATACAGTAGGGGATTGCGTAAATACTGACAAGTACGACCTTGGTCGCGGCAGTTGGTGCCAGTTTCACTCAGTTTTTAGGGTGTAGATAAGCTGCTAAATTCCTCAAACAACTGCTCCTGCAGCGCCGGGTATAGGCTAAGGAACTGCTGCTCAATAAAAGGCAGGCGAAGCGCGAGTTCCCCACCGCAGTAACTCAAGGGGTTTTCTCTAGGTACTCGCTTTGCGATACGCGCCAGCATGGCCTCAATGTTATCCCAGCTGTCCATTTTACTGAGGACATCGTATTCCGCCAAAAAATGTATTTGCCTTGCGGCCGCTCGCGGGTAGTCGCCCTTGTTCAGGAGTACGTGCTGATAGCAATCCTGAGTAAAGCTATTAATCGGACTTGCGTGTAGCTCATTCCAGCGCAGACTCAGGCAGTGATCAAAGCACACATCTAACATAATGCCGCCGTAGCGACGATAGCCCGCTGGCAATATAGCGAGGCACTCGCTAACCAGTGTATGACTGTCGGTGAGTGCGTCTATGCGGCGGTGAAGGCGAATGCCGATTTCCCATGCTGCGGGATAATTACCCTGCAGTGGGCCTTTAACAAAGTCGCCTAGCAGCCCACCAATCAATAGGCCCTGTTGATCTAAGCCAGTGCGACTTGCCAGCTGGTGGGCCAAATGAAAGTGGGCGAGATAATTCACAGATCCTGATACTGCTCATAGAAGCGACGGAGATATTCGTCGAAGTTTTCGTTTTGCTCGGCCTCAACCTCTGCTAGGGCAGCAATCGAGGTTTCGCGCATGCTTGCAAAGCGTTCGCTCTCTTCGGCGCTTAGGCCGCGCTCGCGAAATACCTTGGCGTGTTGCAGCGACTCTTCCATGGCGTAGTGATAGTAGCTGTCGTTGCGTTTCTCTAGCGCCGCCAAAATCTGTGCCGACGGGGTGAGGCTGACATCGTGAACCTTGGCAAGTTGGGCTTCGCAGCTTTGGCTATACGCATCGCTGCTGTGGGCAGAATCGAGCTGGGCGGCAACCCGACCAATCTCGCCGATTAATTCTTCCGCCCATTCTGCCAGCGGCCTAGGACTGCCGCTTTGTTCTAGCTCTAGACCAGGTTCACGACCGCGATTCACCACCGTCAATAAATTGCGACTGATCTCAGCGTTGTGGTCGTCGTTACAGGGCGGGCTATCTTGATAAAGGCAGTAGAGTAAAAAGGCATCAATAAAGCGGATTTGCTCTGCGTTAATACCCACCGGCAACATGGGGTTCACATCAATACAGCGCACCTCTATATATTCCACCCCACCACGGCAGAGGGCGCCCAGCGGAATCTCGCCGCTCTCGGTGACACGCTTAGGGCGAATGGGGCTGTAAAATTCGTTTTCAATTTGGAGCAGGCCGGATGATAGTTGCTCGCCCTTGGCAATACCTTCGTAGTCGCTATGCGAAGTGGTGATGGCACCCTTCAATGTCTCCACATAGAAATCTAAATGGTTGTAGCAAATGTGCAGGTTTTTCTGGGCGTTGCTTTGATAGCCCAAGTCACCCATACGCAGTGACGTCGCGTGCGGGCCGTAAAGGGTGTGCTCTCCCAATGGCTGCAATTGATGTGGTTTACCGTTTAAAAAGCAGCGCGATACTGCCGGTGCGGCGCCAAATAAATAGATGAGCAGCCAAGCATAGCGGCGGAAGTTACGAATTAAGCCAAAGTAGTTATTGGTGATATAGGTCTTGAGTGGCAAATCGCTATTTTCGGCGGCGTGTAACTCTTCCCACACCGATTTGGGTAGAGAGAAATTGTAGTGAATACCAGCAATGGTTTGCATTTTGCGACCGTAGCGGTGCCCTAAACCTAGGCGATAACGGGTTTTCATAGTGGCGGTATTGCTGCTGCCAAAGCGGGCGACGGGAATGTCGCTGTCGTTTTTGCCCAAGCGACAGGGCATGCTCGCATTCCAAATGGTTTCATCGCCCATTTCACTCACAGCAAAGCGATGTATGGCGTCTAACTCATTTAAGGTGTCGTCTATAGAGTTGCTTACCGGGGTGATGAACTCCAGTAAGGCTTCTGAGAAATCGGTGGTGATTGAGGGATGGGTCATGGCCGAGCCAAACGCCGCGGGGTGATCGGTTTGGGCCAGTATTGCCTCGGGGTCGGCTCTGAGGCTTTCTTTCTCGACGCCGCGCTGGATCTCTCGCAAGAGATGTTGTCGTGGAGCTGCTGCAAAAAATGCCAGCCTTTGTTCTAGCGATGTGGCCAAAATGGCTTCCTCAGCGGAGCTTGAAAAGGCCGCTAAGTGTAAATCCGTGCTGGGTTGTGAACAAGCGTTGTAAGTGACGTGATTGTCATGTTCATCAAGTCCTGATAAAAGAAGGCCCTGAATTGAGGAGAACGATAATGTCTGAACCACAGGCCGGTATTTTTGTTGAGGGGAGCAGCTCTCATTTTTTTCTGGAATATAAACTTGTTGACGGTCTAAGCCTTGAGCAGCTGAGCGATTCGGTGTCGAAGGCAGTGGCTTTGAGCGACGCCGGTGTAAATCGGGTATGGGCATTTGGTGCCGATTGCTGGCGCAGTATTGCACCGGCTGCCTGCCCCGCCGATTTAAAGCCGTTTGCGGCAATTGGCGAGGGTCGGCAGGTAGCCCCTGCAAGCCAGCGAGGTATTTTTCTGTGGCTGCATGGCGATAATCATAGTGCAAACTTTGATGCGGCGATGACTGCCACCGCTGCATTGGCGGCCGTTGCGACGCTGCAGTTAGAGAAAATCGGCTTTTTGTATAAAGACTCCCGGGATTTGACCGGCTTTATAGATGGCACCGAAAACCCCAAGGGGCGAGGGCAGCAGACGGTCGCCTTAATTCCGGAGGACGAGCCCGGCGCCGGTGGTAGCTATGTGATGAGTCAGCAGTGGGTGCATAATTTAAGGTCGTTTAGCGCCCTGAGTCAGCCTGAGCAAGAGGCGGTCATTGGCCGTACCAAGCCCGACAGTATTGAACTCAATGACGAGGCAATGCCGGATAATTCCCATGTTAGCCGCAGTGATGTAAAAATAAATGGCGTTGCCCAAAAATTATACCGGCGTAGTGTGCCCTATGGTGGTGTCTTGGAACATGGCTTGTATTTTCTGGCATTTAGCGCCGATATTCGCCGATTCGACCATATATTGCAGAGCATGTTTGGCGTCAGCGGCGATGGTGTTCACGACCGTTTAACGGACTTTTCCACGCCAGTGAGCGGAAGTTATTGGTTTGCGCCATCAGCCGCTGAACTTTTTGCAATCGGCTCCCTCTAATCATTTGAAGTCTCCTACTCAAGGTATATTTTGAGCGCTCATATGAGCGCTCTTTTTTTTGCCTGAATTTTCTTGTCCCCCTCCGTACTGAAGCTGACTGGCAACAAGCTTGCCGAATTACGAATCACTTTACTCCTGTCAGTTTGCTTGGCATTGTTCGTCCACAGTTAAGTGATTGTCTAAGATCTGGAGATAATAATGAATAATATCGGTCTGCCCCCCTTGCGGTGGGTCAGTTTGGTTTGTGCTCCGCTATTTCTATTGGCGTGCAGTAAAGCGCCTATACCGGCAGATATGGCGTCGGCTGCTGAGCCAGTCATCGTTCAGGAGTGGAGTAAGCACGGCGGCAGTGACGCAGAGCAGCGGTTCTCGCCGCTTGAGCAGATTACCCCTGCCAATGTTGAGCAATTAGGCTTGGCGTGGGCATTCGATTTGGGCGTTAGTCGCGGTATTGAGGCGACACCGCTAGTGGTTGATGGTGTGATTTATGTGACCGCTACCTGGAATAAAGTGTCTGCGCTAGACGCGAGAACGGGTGAGCTGCGCTGGCAATTTGACCCCCAGGTCGATCGCAGCAAGGCGGCCGATTTGTGCTGTGATGCGGTGAATCGTGGGGTCGCTTATTCCGACGGCAAAATCATCACGGGCACTATTGATGGTCGCTTAATCGCATTAGATGCCAAAACCGGCAAAAAATTATGGGACGTTGTCACCGTAGATCAAAGTCAGCCATACACCATTACCGGTGCGCCGCGGATTGTTAATGGCAAGGCCATTATTGGTAATGGCGGCGCGGAATACGGTGTGCGTGGCTATGTGTCAGCTTATGACGTTAATAATGGCGACATGGTTTGGCGCTTTTATACGGTGCCCGGTAATCCTGCCGACGGCTTTGAAAGCCCAGCAATGGCCAAGGCCGCAGAAACCTGGAAAGGCGAGTGGTGGAAATACGGTGGTGGCGGCACGGTATGGGACTCCATGGCCTACGACCCAGAGCTGGATTTACTTTATGTTGGGGTTGGTAATGGCTCACCCTGGAATCAAAATATTCGCAGCCCCGGTGGCGGCGACAATCTCTATCTCTCTTCGATAGTCGCGCTGCGGCCCGAGACGGGCGAGTACGTTTGGCATTACCAAACGACCCCAGGAGAGACTTGGGATTACACCGCCACCCAGCATATGATTCTGGCGGAGCTAGATATTGATGGTAAGCCGCGCAAAGTTATTATGCAGGCGCCCAAAAATGGCTTTTTCTATGTGATTGATCGCGCCACCGGTGAACTTCTGTCGGCAGAGAATTACGTTCCCGTTAACTGGGCAACGCATATTGATACGAAAACTGGTCGGCCGGCAGAAGTGCCCGAGGCACGTTGGGGTGGACGAGCGCCACACTTACAATTGCCGGGCCCGTTTGGCGGGCATAACTGGCATCCCATGTCGTTCAGCCCCGATACCGGACTTGTTTATATTCCTGCTATCGAAGCCCCCTATATATATTCAGATGATAAAAACTTTAGCTTTAAAGAAGGCCATTGGAATACCGGTGCAGACAGCGCGATGGGTTCGCTGCCCACCGACATGGCGCAATTTAAAGCCATAAAGGCTGCGCTGAAAGGTCGCCTATTGGCCTGGGATCCGGTTAAGCAGCGTCCGGCTTGGCAGGTGGAGCATGGCAGCCCTTGGAATGGCGGGGTCTTGTCGACCGCAGGCGGCTTGGTATTTCAGGGTAATGCCGATGCCAAGCTGGTTGCCTATCGGGCCGACACAGGTGAGCGTTTGTGGGACTTCTTTGCCCAGACCGGGATTGTGGCGCCACCGATTAGCTATGAGTTAGACGGTGAGCAATACCTTGCGGTGGCCTCAGGTTGGGGCGGAACCTTCACCCTGGTTTATGGTGGTCTGTTCCCCGCAGGAAGCGATGCCGGTGTCGGCCGTTTAATGGTATTTAAACTAGGCGCCACCGCCAAGTTACCGGTCTTGGCAGAGTCTACTATGGCAAAACCGACACCGCCGGCATCTACTGCCAATGCGGCGACGATCGCTAAAGGTAAGCAACTTTACGATAACAATTGTGTTGTTTGTCATGGCGATCACGTTATTTCTAGTGGACTAATTCCTGACTTGCGCTGGTCGCCGCTACTTAATAGCGATGAGGCGTTTAAAGCCGTGGTGATTGACGGTGGTTTAACGTCGCGCGGTATGCCTGCTTTTAGGGGCATAATCAGTGAAAGCGAATTAAAAATACTGCGTGCCTATATTATTTCTGCGGCCAATGAAGGCCTGGAAGAGAAGCTGGGAATAGGTAAATAAAATAAGTTAGGAGCGACAGGTTTTCTGTCGCTCCTAACAAGCATGCCATCATTGCCTCGCCTTTCCGAAATTTTAGAAATGATAGCAGGGCTTATGTTTAACTCGTGTTCAACTTTCTCGCCGTTTTTATTCTATATACCCTGTTTTTTAATATAGTTGTTCTAGTTGCGTAAAAATTATTTTTGCACATTTCAAATACATGGCATAAAAAACATTTTTCATGGTAATTTGCTAAATGTTGGTCTGTTTTAGTGATTAATTTGCAAAACCTTTTTTAAAAATTTGACGACGGAACCGAGTCATATCTTCAAAGTCTAATGATCGGTTATTTTCTGACGAGGCGTTGAGACATTATGAAAAATATTCTAATAGGAAGTTCTTTGGTGGTGGCGGCGATATTTCTAAGCGCATGTTCAGATGATAAAGCAGCAGCGCCAGCAGCGAATCAAGGATCAACTGCCGTAAGTATTGACACCGGCGATGGTTCTTTTTCGTTTAAAACTAATAGTGACGGAGATAGTACTTCCGTCAGTGTGGATGCTGGAAAAGACAGCGATAAAAAGTAGTTTGTAGTAATAGAGTTTTATCTCTGCGTAGTTAATCCCACGCAGAGATAATTCTAAACAATAAGTAAAAAGCCAATTCAAATAGTTCAAAACTCATAGCAAGCACTTGCCTCGCGTCTCAGATTATTAAGGTATGGGCTATGGTATAGAAGACATAGCTTGCATATATTGTCATCATGCACGGGCAAACCTTAACGAAGCGATTAAATGTATGAGTAATGACTCAGAGATACGTGACTTACTGGCTTTGGAACGCACACGTCTTGCTAATGAGCGGACATTTCTTGCATACATCCGCACGGCCCTATCATTGATTGCTGGTGCAATAGTATTATTTCAGTTTTTCGCATCTCTGCATGCCTATCTTGCGATAGCGTGGGTTCTCGTAATTTTTGGCTTACTAGTGCTCATCTTTGGAATCTATAGATTTTTTTATGTCCGATCTGAGCTTAGTAGATATCGAGCTAAGCCAAGTAATTCACCCAATCAATAGACATAGATTCGCACATTAAATTGTATAGTTATTAAGCATTACCCCCCCGTTCACGGGGTAGCGCTTATTGGCGTAACGAAATATTCTCCCGAGTTAGCTAGCAGTACTGCGTTGGTTTATAGCGCGAAAATACTGAGCGGAATAATTAACTCTGGAGAAGTGTATGTCTCGCATAAAATGTCTGCATTTGCCGTTACTTGCTGTCGCGGTCTCATTGGCGGCTTGTAATGAACAAAACCCCGGCGCAGGCGCTGAACAGCAGTCAGTGGCGGTCGCTCCATCATTAGGCCTAATCCGTAATGCACAGGTTAAAATATTTCAGGGAGACGGTACGACCTTACTCGGCGAAGGAACGAGTGCCGCCAACGGAACGGTTGATGTTAGTTACCTTAATTACACGGGGCCGGTCGTCATTGAAGTTCTTGGTGGTAGCAGCGCGACCTATTTTGATGAGTCTTTAAAGCAGTTTGTTGCGCTTCCAGCGTCAGCGACTGTTCGTGCAATTGCAGTATTACCAGCTGTGAGCCTTGCCGTAACTCCTTTAACGAATTTAGCCTATGAAATAGCTAAAGCGCGCAGCAGTGCTGCGCTTACGGCCGCCGAAGTTGCTGATATTAATGAGCAAGTACGCCTGAGCTTAGCTCCCGGTATTAGCAGTATTTTGGCGATTCCAGAGTTAGTTAGCAGCGCCACAGGCCCAAAGCTCGATAATACAGATGCTGGTAAACACGCATTAGTTCTAGCGGCTTTGGCTGACTTGTCTTCTGGCAACGCCAGTCCAGCCTTGAATACATTGCTGGCTATGGCAAGTGATGGTGCGGATGGGGCGTTGGATGGCTTGGTGGATGGTTCTTCAATAACCGTGCCCTACGTCGATTTTATCGCCGATATGGCCGCAGCATTGTCGCGGCAAGCAAATACCTATGGAAACGATGCCTTGAAAGCGGCTTCGGCAGATCAAAAACCTAGTAGTGCCACTATTGAAGAAGGGAATACGGGTGGCACTGGCGGTTCAGGTACAGGCGGTACCGGTGGGTCGGGTACAGGCGGAACGGGTACAGGTGGAACTGGCACGGGTGGAACAGGCACCGGTGGAACAGGTACAGGTGGAACAGGTACAGGTGGAACAGGTACAGGTGGGACAGGTACAGGTGGGACAGGTACAGGCGGATCAGGTACCGGCGGTAACACAGACCCCGCAGTTAACAATGAAGGTAAAGGGCGTTTCACCGGTGATGGCTTTACCGGTGACGTAAATGGTGTGACATACACCTACACCGATTCAGTTAACGTACTACCAAATAACGCCGACAAAACTCAGTTCTATATTGAAGGTCGCGACAGCGCCGCGACAAGCAAGTGGCGAGTAGTCATTCCGAATGCAGTTGGAACATATAACTGTGATGACTCCGGCGATGAAACGGTTTTGCAGCACCTTAACCAAGGCGGATTAGCGGTTAATTCCGGTGTGGGTTCAAATGATGGCGACTGCATAGTTAAGGTCTTGCAAGTTGGTGCGGTTTACGAAGGATACTTTACTGGGAAACTCTATGGCGCAGTAGGAACCCCTCTGAAGCCGGTAACAAATGGCTACTTTTATGCAACCTCAGAGGTTGTTGATACTGGCGGCGGTGGCGGTAATACGGGCGGCGGCAGCACCGATGGTGGCGTTAGTGGTGATCTAAACAATGCCGTTTACGATTCCTTGAATGGTCGAAATGGCGCAACTGTGAGCTTTGTTGGCAGCGCGGAATCTTATAATCTAGGAGTTGCTGACGTTGGTAGTGGTTTTGGCTTGCGCGGCCTCGACTTCTATGTTGATCGCACAAGGGACGTGAATACGACCTTATTCCAAGAAGCTTATCCAAGTTATTTAGAGGTCGATATCACTAATCCAGTACTGGGCGAGCAAGATTGTGGCGATGAGCTAAAAATCCGCTTGAGTATGGCAGGTGGCGCAAATTCCGGACGCTATTCTGCGAGCGAGTGTAAAATGCGTCTTGATTATGCCAGTGATATTGGCGGTCTTCAGGGTGTAATTTTATCGGCTACATTAACTTCGACATCAGATACCAGTCCGACATTTGAGTTAGTAAACACGCCATTCCGTATTTACCACCATGTCGGTACTGCCGGTGAATTGGTCGGTGACTTGCCGCTGGATGTTTATGGTTCTATTGAAATAGGTGATGAAGGCAGCTTTGAGCTTGGGCCTGATCAGCACTTCTTATTGGAAAATCGCGTTGGTCTTGGCGGGACGAGCCCTGATGATGGCTCACCAGCATTTACCGGTAATGCATCAGATGTAATCAGCATAGTAACTCAGGGCCATCCTAGTTCTGGCTTTGCGGTAGATACGACCTACAACTGCGGAACAGAGTATCGCTCACGTGCTGGTGGCTTAGAGCTGGCTATAAAAGTGGGTACTTACCTTTTGGAGACTAGGTATAGCTCGTCTAATAATGAGGCCGCAAATTGTCAGATTGTAACGGTAGGGCGTGGCGGCAAGTATTATGATGCGTCTTACACTGCAACGCTAATATCAAATGACACCTCACTGGAAGAGTCGCTGCGTACTTTGCCAGTGACTGGAAAATTCCGCAATTACGCGATACGCCTAAATCGACCAGAAGGTGGTGTCGATGATGAAGGCGCTTTCACTAGTGAAGAGTCAGGAATGACTTTGCAAATTGTTGATGGCAGCGCCGATTGGCAAACAGGAGATCGATTCAAATTCCTAGATGATCAATTCGACCAAGTTTCCAGCTTTGAAACCGGTTATAACTTCTATGCGAGACGTGGCGAACGCAATATTCAACACGGTGTTGAGCTTAACAATATTCCGCGTGGGGTAGGCGTTTATGATTGTGCTAACTTGGACGCCAATAGTTTTAATCGAACACTAAATGTTGTTTTATCAGGCGGCGTTATATACGAAACTACCAGCTATGATAGCGAGCTAAAGAAAGTTGTCACCTTACCGGGTGCTGCATGTCAGGTAGAGGTTATTAGCGAGGATAATGGCTTCGTTAACGGCACTTATTCTGCAACGGCGATTGTTGTAGATGGTGAGCAGATCATGCCTGACGGTGATAATGTTGTGCGGATTTCAGGGAGCTTCCGTCGCAAATTAGAGCCAGCTCAACAGTAATTTACGCAGCTTCCTTGAAGTATATTATTTTGCCCCAGCAATTGCTGGGGCTTTTTTTATGGGAACGCGGTTTAGCGCAACACGGCCTCTTGGGTAACGGACGCAATTAGCAGACCTGATTGTGTAAATATTTTGCCGGTGACAAGACCTCTGCCATTCGCAGCCCAGTGGCTTTCGGTTCGGTATAGCAACCACTGATCTACTTTAACCGCTGCGTGTATCCACAGCGAGTGATTCAAAGACGCCAGAAATTTTATCCCGGCTTCGCGTCCGTGTGGCACGGCTATTGTACCCGGCAGCCAATAGTCGGACATCATAGCCAGAAGAGAGTGGTGGTCGCGTTCATCGCCGACATCAGCAGCCGAGGGGGTGCGAATCCAAAAATCGCGAAAGGCGGTATCGGGACTTTCAAAATAGTGTTCTGGATGCAGCATCCGCAGCTCAAAAATATAGGGCTTGGAAAGCACCGCAATGATGTGCTCTGGTAGGCGATGACTATTTTGCTGGGCAAACATTTCTAGACTGAGTAGTGACTCAGGGTCGGGCGGATTGCCGAGCTCAGTAAATTGATGACTTAGACCCTCCTCGCCTGCGTGGAAAGAGCACAGTAGCTCGAATATCACCCGCCCACCTTGCTCTGCCGTCACCCGGCGAGTCGCAAAGTTTCGGCTATCACTGAGGCGTTCAACCGCATAATCAATGGTGTCATCGATCATCCCGCCCCGCATAAAAAAGCCGTTTAGGCTGTGGCATTTCCAATTGCTTACCGTGCGTGTCGCGGCGGCTAGCGATTGACCAAGGGCTTGGCCGCCAAAGGTGACGCCGGCCATATTGTCGAGGTTGTGGCGAGCGCGAAAGCGATCTTTAGCAATTTCGTCTAATTGCAGCATTTCACTGGCAGTGGGAATGTATCGGGTATTTGTAGAGACGTTCACTGAGATCTTACTCGCTGCAATGCGTGAGGGGCCTAGAGCATATGGAACAACAGCGATCACTTCAACCAGGGCGCTTGATTAAAGCGCGCTCGACTTAATACTGAGCGCTGTTATTATGTATTAGTAAGCAGGCGGTATAAGACTATTCAATAGTATAAGGAATCAAAAACTTGGACATCATCCGTATTATTTTTGCGATATTGCTGCCGCCACTTGGGGTATTTTTACAAGTGGGTTTAGGTAAGCACTTTTGGTTAAATATTATTTTGACACTCTGCGGTTATTTGCCGGGAATTATTCATGCGGTTTATATCATTGCTAAAAAATGATAAATCCCACGGCAGAACAGCGACTGCAACGCAGTCGCCAATTCGCGATTTTATTAGACGGCGCCTGGGGTATTCCTTTTACCCGAGTAAAATTTGGTGTCGACGCTCTACTTGGTTTGCTGCCGGTCGCGGGTGATTTAGTAAGTGCCATACTTGGCTTAGGTATTGTTTGGCAGGCGCATATGCTTGCTGCGCCCTCCTCGGTAAAATTCAAAATGTTGGCTAATATCGGCCTGGATTTTGTGCTTGGAATTGTGCCAATTATCGGTGATATCGCGGATGTGGCGTTTCGAAAAAATATCCGCAATGTTGACTTGCTTGAGGACTGGTTAAAAAACAAAGCTCTTAAGAGGGCAAACCCCCAAACCAAATTGGGCTAGCTGCATCGCTATAGACCCCTAGTTAGCCTAGTGTTCCGATACTCAAAGCGAAAATGGCGCCCATACCGCAGACTCCAATATTGATGGCTAAAAATGGGTATTCAGCTCTAGCAGAGTCAGGCACGCGCAGTCTTTGCGTGCTAGTAAGCAAGTGAATTGTCCCCTAAGCGCCGAGCTTAATGTTGTATACGCTCGTTGTTGTCAGCGCGAATCAAATGTAAAAGGCGCAGCCTAGCTGCATTTTACCTGTGAAGTCGTAGTAGTATGGGGTCACGATTATATGAAATCAGCTATTTATGACTATAGAAAACCAAAAGTTGGTCGAGTTACTTGGCGACCTTGATGATGCAAGTCGAGCATTGGCAGCAGCAGAAGCAATCGCCAAACATGCAGAAATCGGGCGGGTTCTAGATACCGCACGGCTTATTATGGTTGAAGATGGTGGCCCGGCCGCACTTGAGAGTCGCTCTCAGGTATTGGAGGAAGCTGGGGTGTACCTAGGCACCGACTGGGCTGAGCCCCAGCAACTGCTTCCAACCCTAACCCCTTTTTCTTTAGCCAGCGCAGAGGCGGCCACGGTCACCATCGAGTGCTTAAGCGAGTTGCGCTTGCTTGCCGTCGCACTTGGGGAATATAAGCACTCAGCCATTTCTGCTGAGCAGGCCCACCACTTCTTAACCCAGTCTATTGCACTTAACCTTGAGTTACTGTTCTCGGCGGCATCGGAGGCTGAACGGGTCAAGCAGGGCTCACTTGCAATGGTGCCCCGAGCGCTTATGCAGCACCTCGCCCAGCGGATTGGCTTTGAACATATTATTGACCAGCTAATAGAGGAAATCTGGCGTTTACTCCGACAACGTCCGATTCAAGTGAATCCGGTCAAGAGTATGATTACCCAAATCGCCATATGTCAGACCAGCGAAGGTATGGATTTTGGTACCAGTGGCCTCGGTGCGGCAAGGCTAGTAAGCAGCCTCTACGGACCGACTCAGGCCAGCACTGGCGATCCTGGTATTCCCTATTACGAGCAGCGCTTGGCAAGCTTGGACGGCCAAGCTCTGCAGGCCGAAGCCTTGGGCTTTTCTAGGGCAATGTACGACACCGGTTTGGTGTCGCCTTACCATGCCAGCTTTCTGCGCTTTATATTAGATGACTATGAGAATTTACTCATTGATGCGCTCGGACTGTCAGGAACCGGTCGCGACGGTCTTCTTTGCTACGGAGATTTGATCAAGGCCCTGATTACCGAGTGTGTATCGCCTTCCACCGCCCAAGCCGTCTACGGTATTGCGATGTTGCTGGAGCGCGGTATTTTGTATCAACAGGGGGTGGCTCAGTCACTCTGGCGGCAGATTAATTTAACTCTGACTGATTGGGCTGAGAGCCGCCTGCAGTTTATGTGTGATGCCACCACAACCCCCCGCACTCGTCTTATGGAGGGCGTGGTATGTATGCTGGGGTCGCCATTGGGGATTGGCCAAGGCAATAACCCCACCTGCCAATCGGCGCGGGCGCTTTCTATCTGGGCCACTAGTGACCCTACGTATTTGCTGCAGATGATCACTGCCATTGCTCGCGATAATGATTTGACTATGCACTTTGAAGGCCAGGCGATTTCGTCCAAGCAATGTCTTGACGCTTCTCTTTCGCTTTTGCCCTTTGATCTCGATCCAGTATCGATGCTGCTGGTTCCGCATCTGGACGCAACCTACTTGGAAATGGGCCGTTTATGTATAGGCCGCGAAGGCGATCCTCACCGCTGGATTAATCCCGAGTTTCACGGCTGGTGGGTTGGGCGGGGCTTCTGTATTAATGTCGACGTGGCCAGCGGCCAACTGATTGACCTGGAAGCATTCATTCGTAATTTTCACGCGCATTACCATCCGTTTTACAACGGCAACCAACCACTCATTCATCCGCAACCAGCGGGAATAGCGATTACCGATAGCGCGGCGCGGTTTATCGGATGGCATGCTATTGCCATTATGCGAGTTGCCTTAGATCAAAACTCAGAGATGCGGGTTTATTTTTTCAATCCCAACAATGATAGCGGTCAAAACTGGGGTAACGACGTCATTGTTAGCACCGCTGACCATGGCGAACGTTTTGGTGAGGCCTCGTTGCCGTTTGAACAGTTTGCCTCGCGCTTATATATTTTTCACTACGACACCCTAGACTACGGCGAACCTGAAAAAGTGCCTGAAGAATCCTTCCAGAATGTAAAATCGCTTATTGAATTAAGCTGGGGGCTCGATAGGATTCCCGACACCGGTCTTCAAGCCAGTGCCGGTACCGATGGGCCGCATAGCTAATAATATCGCCCTTAAAATATGTGAAAGGAAAATACTCTCAGCTGCGTATGCTTAGAAAGTGCGCCTAGCTGATGGTGAAAACCTTAAAATAATACCTCAAGGGCACCAGTCGGCAGCTGGTTTTTACGTAGTTGAATGCCAATATGTCGCTGCGTTAAAATATTGTTTGGCAGCATTATTTAAAATTCAGGAGTGACGGGGGAGTGTGGTGTTGAGGCAACTGATATACGTTAGCGCTTTGTCCAGAGCGCAAAGTCCCTCATGTGTTGACGATATCTTGCGGCAATCAATTCGCAACAATAAGGTTAGTGACATTACGGGGATATTATTGTTTATCAATGGCAGTTTCCTGCAAGTCTTGGAGGGTCCATCTGATGCCCTTGATTCTACATACGCAAAGATTCTTGATGATCCCAGGCATACCGACGAGCTTAAGATTTTAGACACCGAGATATTGGCGAGACAATTTGATGGGTGGTCAATGGGCCATGCTGAACTTTCGAGAAAAGAGCTTGATCAATTTATAGGGAAAAATAACTTTTTCACCAGCGGTCGCTGTCTTACAGAGCTAAACAGCGGGACGGTACGCCGAGTGTTAACTGAATTTCGCGAGGGCAGATGGCGTCGCCAGATCCGCTGATTTAAGGTCTCGGGCGATTTTGTGTAAGTCTCAAGATTGTTGTTAACGACCTTGTCAGGACTGCCGTTTTGCTGCGGATAGAACAGTTACGAAAAGGGTATTAAAAAGCGTTTAGCAGTGAAGTGTAGTTTTTATAAACTTTTAAATTAGACACCCCACTAGGATGCCTACTATATATGCTCAAGTCGTTATTTTCCCTGTGCCTGCTATTTACTCTGAGTGCCTGTGCCAGCCACCCCGATTGCGAGCGAGCGGACATATTTGGGCATTGTAAAAAATGGCAAGGACAAGAAAATCCCTGTGAAAACCCAGACTTTCTTGGCTTTTGCCCGCCGACAAAATAAGTTCTGAATAGGTGGTCTAAGCATTCCCACTATCTATCTGCACAGCTCTAAAGTACTTAGCTAAGGTGATACTTTTAAGCCCTGTCTACCGTGCTACTTAAAATCAACACTTGAGATCGCTGACTTGTGCTTTTCCGCCACGGAGTAAGTATGATGACCACCCATATAAGCTTTAGGACCTTTTAACAATGGCCGCATTATTTGAAGAAATTGATAGCCGAGCGTCCGCTTTAGGTGAAATCTCTCTGCGCAGACGGCGCATCCCTGCGTTTGGCAATAGAGACATCTATGAAGTTAAGTTGGGCGATGAATATTTAATGTCGAGCATGTTTGTCGAGGCTGAAGAGGCTTTATCCACACTTGGTTTGGCAGCGGTAAAGGGTGACAAACTCTCTGTAGTTGTCGGTGGCTTGGGCCTAGGTTACACCGCCGTGGCGGCATTAAAAGACGAGCGAATTGCAGACTTATTTGTGGTGGAAGCCCTAGATACCGTGATCGGCTGGCATAAAGATGAGCTGGTGCCGCTAGGTAAAATACTCAATGCGGATAGCAGAAATCACTATGTACTAGGCAGTTTTTTCGATCTTGGCACATCTCCGAGTACGGGCTTTGCACCAGACAGCAAGGGTAAAAAGTTTGATGCGATATTATTAGATATCGACCATTCACCCACCGAATTTCTGAACGCCGCCAACGCCGGTTTTTATACGACTGAAAATCTAGCGCTTATGGCAGATCAACTTAAGCCTGCAGGTGTGTTTGCGATGTGGTCGCAAAATCTGCCGGAGCAAGGTTTTGAGGATTTGCTGAAAACCGTGTTTGAGAAAGTCGATTCTCACGTGGTGTCTTTTTATAATCCTTTTCAAGATGGTGAATCGACTAACTCGGTATATGTTTGTGTGAAAGCGGCATAATACAGAGGAGCAGTTAAGGGCTAGAAGTTGCGCTACAGCTGCTGATGCAAAGTCCATTTCGGGTAATCAGAGTGCGATAAGGGGCCGCAGCCAACGCGGTCCCTTCAATATCCGGCCAATTAAGGATGTATCCCTCACACTATTTGTATGACGACTTTACCTCGGCTTCTACCCGTTTTGTTTCTAGTATACGCATCCTCAATATTAGCTAGTTGATGAACGCTATCGATGACGGGGGTAACGGCACCGCTTTCAATAAAGTCGGTTAATATCTCTAAGTCGCTAGTATAGGACTCAACCCATACTGGCCTAGCGGATTTACTGCCCATAAAGAGATGGGGGCGGTAGGCATTAAAAAGCGCTTTCCCGTGGCCTGAGGTAGTCACAAAGAGGCCGTCTTCTGCCATTAATGATGCGCATGTTGTCAGGCTTTCGTAGGCGGTTGCATCGAATACTAAATCGAAATTATTGTTCTCTGCTTTAAAGTCCCCCTGGGTGTAGTCAATGACCTTATCGGCACCAAGGCTTGTCACCAGCTCTATATTTTTTCCGCTACACACCCCAGTCACCTCAGCCCCCATCGCTTTAGCGATTTGTATAGCGAATGTGCCGACGCCCCCTGACGCGCCGATTACAAGGACTTTACTGCCATCACTGACGGGGCCCATTTGAAAAGCCTGTAAGGCTGTTAGCGCGGCGAGCGGAACGGCTGCGGCCTCGTTAAAGGATATATTTTTGGGCATATGCGCAATCCGCTTAGTGGCAATGCAGGCGTACTCGCCACAAGCCGCTGTGCGCAATCGCATATCCATACCATATACTTTGTCGCCGACCTTAAAATTACTGACATTACTACCCCGCTCAACGATGACGCCGGCTAAGTCATCACCAATAATATGGAAATTAGATAAGCTGCCGACTTTAGGGACCAAGCTGGAAATATTGTAATTAAGCTTCCAGTCTTTGGGATTAACCGACGATGCATGCACTTCAACCAATACATCATCGGCGCCGATCTTGGGCTTGTTGACGTCTTTGATCATCAATCTTGCTCTAGGGCCAAAGCCTCTGGTGGTGGCAGCTTTCACTATTGGGTACTCCTGGTAAATTTATTAGAATTAGGGGTGGCTATTGGGCCACATCGGGCAGTGACGCCAATTCAGTAAAGCGCTAATAAAGCGACTCGATGATGACTTTAACTGTCTGCCTCATATCTTATTGTACTTCGTTGCGGGCTGAAAATATTTCTTATACGCTGTATGGGATGAAGAGCGTGTATGCCCGTATACTTGATTCCAAACTATAATTTTATATATATGTCTGTGAGCTTGAATGAGAGCTGACTTACTATCTTGAGGTTAGCAATATGAAAATGCTCTCTCCAACGGATGCCTTGTTTTTGATGGCTGAGCACCGCCGTCAACCAATGCATATAGCGGGTCTACAGATATTCGCACTGCCAGATGGAGCCCCCAAGACGTTTATTCGCGACTTGGTAAAGGATATGCGGCGTCATTCAGAGCCGAGTCCGCCATATAATCAGCGCCCAGTATTCCGGGGCACATGGTTCTGGCGAGATGATGATCATTTTGAAATCGACCATCACGTGCGTCATCTCTCCTTACCTGCGCCTGGCCGAATTCGGGAACTGTTGGAGATGGTGTCGCGCCTGCACAGCGCGTTAATGGACCGCAGTCGCCCGCTCTGGGAAGTGAGTGTGATAGAAGGGTTAGCGGACGGCCGTTTTGCTATTTATACCAAAGTACATCACTCCGTATTCGATGGTGTTTCGGCGACCTTAGAGGTCGTTCGATCTCTCAGCGAAGACCCGAATCAGCGGGCAATGCCGCCTGTTTGGGCGCGAGTGCCTAGTCGTCGTAAGAGATCGGGCGCCTTGGTTCCTCCTGTTGGACCGGTCAATGCCCTTATACATTCAATGGAGACTAATTTTCGTATTGTTCCCGGTGCAGTCCGCGGGGCATTGGATTTGTTGCGCAGGAGCCGCGGTAAACCCGCTGATGCGACGCCCTACCAAGCACCGCCAACCATGTTCAATGTGCCCATCAGCAGCTCGCGGCGCTTTGCGGCGCAGTCATATTCATTAGCGCGTATTAAAGCGGTCGCTAAGGCGGCGGGCGGCACTATTAACGATGTGGCTTTAGCGATGTGTTCAGGCGCCATACGTTCATACCTAGAATCAAAAGACGGCCTGCCTAAAGCGCCGCTCATCAGCATGGTGCCGGTATCTGTTAGGGCGGCGGACAGTCCGGAAGGTGGTAATCAGGTTTCCGTAATTTTGGCTAATCTGGCGACTCATATCGTGGATCCGGCTGAGCGCTTACAAGCGGTTATGGCATCGACTCGCAGAGCTAAAGACCGCATGGCCAAGATGAGCCGGGTAGAGCAGCTTGCCTATGCAGCCACAGGATTAAGCCCAATGGCGGTTACGTCAATTCTCGGCTTAGACCGTGTTCGTCCGGCGTTTAATGTGGTCATTTCCAATGTACCAGGCTCTAAAAAGCCCCTGTACCTGAATGGCGCTATGCTGGAAGAAACGTATCCGATTTCGATTCCAATTGATGGCCAGGCTTTAAATATCACCTTGACCAGCTATTGTGATTCCGTAGCCTTTGGCTATACCGCCTGCCGCCGGTCTGTGCCGAATATGCAGCGTCTGCTAGATTTTACCGAACAGGCATTATCAGAGCTTGAAGCCGCCGTTGGGCTTGCATAGAATTGCTACGGTGTTTGCCGGTGAGTGTTAATTCAAACGAGCCGTACATTTTTTAATACATAGGTTGGATTATGAAAAAAAATATAAAAATAATGTTTCCAGCAACAACAGACACGGTAATTACGATGTATACCGACAAGGATTACTTTCTGAATAAGTATAAGAATCTGGGCGCGCAAAATATTGCACTTCTCGACGAGTCTTTTGAAGAAGGTAAATTTTCCATCAATATCAAACGCTGCCTGCCTGCCGATGTGCCTGTGCCAAGCTTTGCCAAGAAGTTTTTTAGTGGCACCATGACAATCGTTCAACGTGATACTTGGGATGCGTCCAGCAAAACTGGCCGCCTAGATATTGAGTTTAAGGGTGTGCCCGTTGAGGCCAGCTGCGATATGAAGCTAGTGGATGAGGGTGCCGGCTCGGCCTTATTAATGGGCTGGAATATTAACGTTAAAGTACCCTTGATTGGCGGTAAACTTGAAAAAGTATTGATGGAAGATATGAGTAAAAAAGTCGAACTAGATCACCTTGAAAGCGCCAAATTATTAAACGCTTATATGTGATCTTTAGGTTTGGGGAATGATAGTCGGCACGCCAATTTTTCATTAAATAAAAAGTCGACTAATTATTTTTTCGTCACCGCAAAGTAATAAAGACAACTACCGTCGATATTATTCACGTCGAAAAATTAGTACAGATAAAAGCAAGAGCGCAAACTATCTAACTATTATATTTATGAGACTGCGCGTAACATAACCAAGCGGGACATATTGCTCCCTGTGTCTTGGAACGCGCTGTCGTTTTCAGCATGATGCTATTAAACGAAACTCATCAATAATATCACGGCCAGCAAGCCACACATCCACGCGACCATACTGCTAATGGAGATTTCTCTGGCGAGTAATCCCTCATTAGGCCGGTATAAGGTGGCTACGCGTTTGCCAAAGGCTTTTATAACTATCATGGCTTGCCCGCGGACCTGCTGATCTAAAGCCCACATCAGGGATAATGAGCCCTTAACCAGACGCGCCAGCGGCCGCCGATAAAACCAATCGCTATCTAGGTTGGTTGACGGCAGCTCGGGCGGATACATTCCCTTTAGATTCAACCAAACAAAGGCCAAGGCTGAGAAGAACAACAACTGGGTTTGCGTCAATATATGAGTTAGGTCATACGCGCTGTAGTTAGTTGAATAGGGCAGGTGTTGATAGAGCAAATTTGGGAAACTGCCGATACCGATACACAGGGCTGCCGCAATAGACATTGCCAGCAACATATTGCGCGGCGCTTCTTTGCAGCGAATGCCAGAGTCGTGGGCAAAAAACGCAAAGTAGGGAATTTTGATACCAGCGTGATGGAACACACCCGCTGAGGCAAAAAGTAGCAGCAACCAGGTAATGTCGTAGCCCTCTTTCAGGGCCGCCGACATAATCATCGACTTACTAACAAAGCCACTGAACAGCGGGAAGGCAGAAATAGATGCCGCACCGACAATACACAGGATCGCGGTCTTCGGCATAGACTTGTAAAGTCCGCCCAGCTCGGAGCCATTGATACGGCCGGTTCGGTATAGCACTGCCCCCATGGACATAAACAGCAGGCCTTTAAAGATAACGTCGTTAAAGGCGTGAGCGACGGCGCCGTTAATGGCCAGCTCGGTACCAATGCCGATACCAATAATCATAAAGCCTAACTGGTTAATTAAACTGTAGGCCAGCACGCGCCGAAGGTCGTTTTCTATTACTGCGAAAAAGATCGGGAAACAGGCCATTACCGCACCGATCGTCACCAGTAACTCGGTGCCGGGAAATGCGCGGGCCATGGCATAGATCGCCACCTTGGTGGTGAAGGCGCTCAGGAATACCGTGCCTGTGGGCGTCGCCTCTGGATAGGCGTCGGTGAGCCAGGTATGGAATCCCGGAAATGCACACTTGATGCCGAAGGCGATGAATATCAGCCAGGCGGCTAGGCCCTCTAGACCAATATAAGTGAATTCAAGGCTGCCGGTATTTTGATAGTGGATGATAATCCCGGCCAGCAGTAGCAAGCCCGACACAACCTGGAGAATCAGATAGCGCATTCCCGCGCTATAGGCTCTGTCAGTGCCCCGCGCCCATACTAGGAATACCGAGCTTAAAGCGAGCATTTCCCAAAACAAAAATAGCGTCAGCAGGTCGCCAGCAAATACCGCACCTAGGGCGCTACCGGCATAGAGCATGGCGGCCGATTGCTGTACGCGATCTTGCACATGCAGTGAGTAAATAACCCCAATCAGGGCGGCAATGTGGAAGAGATAACCAAACAACAGGTTCAGATTATCCAGTTTGACCGGAGTTAGCTCCAGGCCCATAAAGGAGGCTAGCACGGTGTAATTTTCGGGCAGCTGCCATAAATTTACGGCACTAAGGGCAATGGTGCCCAGCAAGGCGGCCGCGCGCACTCGCCCCTGGCAGAGACCAGCCAGTATGGCGCCTAGGTAAAACAGTAGGAAAGGAGGCAGTTCAATGCTCAACACGGTTGGACTCCTCTACCTTTGGTTCGTCTTGCTGATAATAGTTTTCATCACGCATCACCACTTTGCGCATGAGTGTTGCCACCAATACCAACACCACACATCCCACAAAACCGTATAGGGGATAAAAACTAAAGAGTCCTTCCCAGGGGTGTTCCGTATGACGATGAACCACTAGCTCCAGTGCCACCAGCAGACCACAAATGACATACAGGCCAGTGAGGATGTGCTTCACATTTTTAGGTTTGTCGAAGAAATCTTGAGATTCACTCATGGCATGGGCACCTCATTAAAAATCCCCGTCGCGAGTTCGTAGGGAATGTCCGGCCAGAAAAATAATGCTATGCAGGCGAGACTGGTAATTATGATGGCCAGCAAGGCCGGCAAAGGCGCTTCCTTTATCGCAACTGCGGCGGTGCCAGATTTGGATTGTTCTTTTAAGAATTTTTCCCCTGGGAAAAATGCTCGCAGTGGAATGGGTAGCAAGTAGGCAATATTAAGCAGCGAGCTGACTAGTAAGATCACCATCATTGCCCACTGCCCGGCATCCATGGTGGCGCTTAGTAGTAACCACTTACTCCAGGTGCCACCTGTGGGCGGTAAGCCAATAATGCTTAGCGCACCGATAAAGAAGGCCACCATGGTGATGGGCATTTGCCGCCCCAAGCCACGCATTTGGCTGATTTCACTTTTATGGCTGGCAACAAGAATGGCACCGGCGCAAAAGAACAAGGTAATTTTTCCCACCGCGTGCATGGCAATATGGGTGGCGCTGCCTATCACGCCGCTCTGGGTGGCTAAAAACGCACCCATACTAATATAGCCAAGCTGACTCACAGTTGAGTAGGCGAGTCTCGCTTTGAGATTGTCTTGGCGCATGGCAACGAGTGATGCCAGCAACACCCCTGCGCCAGCCAAGTAGAGAAGATAATCAGTAAGCGGAATTTCCTGTAGGCGATCGAGGCCAATAACAAAGATCAGGATCTTTAAGAGGCTGAATACGCCCGCTTTCACCACCGCAACGGCGTGTAGGAGTGCGCTAACCGGAGTGGGCGCCACCATCGCCGCTGGCAGCCAGCGGTGAAAAGGCATCATGGCTGCTTTCGCCACACCGAATACGAAAAAGGCTAGGAGTATCGAGAGTAGAGGACCGGAGAATTCATCAGGCAGAATGCCGCCTAGACGAAATTCCAGAGTACCGCTGATAACCCAGGTAAATATCATTGCCGGTAAAAAGAAGGCGATGGAGGTGCCCATTAAAATCGACAAATAGACCCGGCCACCTTGCTTGGCTTTTTCGGTTCCGGCATGAGTTACCAGTGGGTAGGTGCACAGCGAGAGCACTTCATAGAAAACAAACAGGGCAAAAAGGTTGTCCGCGTAAGCGATGGCCATAACCGCTGAGATTGCTATGGCAAAACAGGCGTAAAAGCGGGTTTGATTTTTCTCATCGTGTCCGCGCATATAGCCAATGGCGTACAGCACTGTCACCGGCCAAAGGGAGCTGGCCACCAAGGCGAACAGTAAACCTAAGGCCTCAACCCGGAAACTCAAGCTAAGACCGGGCAGAATATCTAGCCAGTGTCCATGTAAGGCTACGCCACCCTGCCACTGCTTATAGATTGCAATATTGGTCGCCAGCAACACCAAGCCAATGACGATGGAGACGGCTTCCCGAAGATTGGGGAAGCGTCCTGTCACACTAATTAACAGTGCTGCCAGTAAAGGCAGCGCGATGGCGAAATTTATTAACATAGATTCGCTACTCATCACCGAATACCCTCTAGCAGGCTGCGGGCAGCCTCAGCTGTAATTTCAATGGGGAGTCGGGTATCAATACCAAAATACACATTAGCGGAAATCAATATCCACAGTGGAATCAGCATCATCAGCGGTGCTTCTCCTGTGGGCGCACCGGCCTCAGACTCTTTGAAATACAGCCTTTCGACAACGCGCCAGATATAGGCCAGTGCTAACAGCGAGCCCATTACAATCAGCATGGCTAGCGGCCAACGACCAGATTCAATAGCTGCACTCACCAGATACCACTTGCTGATAAAGCCCACCGTGAGCGGCACACCTATTAGACTCAAGCCGCCGATGGTAAAACTCAGCGACGTGATCGGCATGCGCTTGCCCAAGCCATTGAGGGCGTCAAGTTGACTGCTGCCGAGGCGATACACGATGGCGGCGATTGACAGGAACAAGCCGCCCTTCATTAAGGCGTGATTAAACAAATGCAGCAGTGTTGCCTGCATACCTAGGGCGCTTCCCAAACCGATACCAATGAGCATGTAGCCAATTTGCGCGACACTCGAATAGGCAATCGCCTTTTTAATATCTAATTGGAAGATGGCGGTAGTTGAGGCGCTGAATACTGCCAGCACACCCAGGGCAACAAGAATGTCTGTCAGCGGCAGCGCAGCGGTTTCTAGCTGACCATCAAACACCGTGTAGGTGAATCGAATCAGCAGATATACCGCTACCTTAGTTGAGCTAGCAGCAAGAAATGCGGTGGCAATAGATGGCGCCTCGGCGTACGCCTTGGGAAGCCAGAAGTGCAAGGGGAACATGGCCATCTTCAGGCCGATACCCACCACAATAAAAGTATAGGCAACAAAGACAGCTTGGGAGTCTTCTACCTTCGGTAAGCGCACGGCTAAATCTGCCATATTCAAGGTGCCGGTCATCATATACATGAAGCCGATACCGATAAGAATAAAGGTGGCGCCGATGGTGCCCATAATGAGGTAGCGGAAGGCGGCCCATAGGGCTTGTCGACGCTTGCCTAAGGCGATCAGAGTGTAGGTGGAGAGAGATGACACCTCAAGAAACACAAAGACGTTAAAGGCATCACCGGTTGATAGTATCCCCAGCAAACCGGCTAAACACAGCAGCCAGGCAACATAGAAAAACAGCTGTTTATCGGGCTCAATTTCTTTTTGAATACTGGTTTGAGCGGCAAACAAACAGACTGTACTGCTCAGTGAAATAATGACTAGCAGCCACGCGCTCAGTAAATCTAGGCGATACTCAATGCCCCAGGGCGGAGCCCAGCCACCCAGCTCATAGGTCAGGCTACCAACATCGTAGACCTGCGCCAAAAGCAGACAAGCGATTAAGAAAGATACCGCACTGACCAGCAGCGCAAACAGCCAGGCGGCCCGGTTGCGACCAACGATAAGGCAGCAGGGGGCGCCCAGCAGCGGTACGATAACCTGAAGAATAATTAGATGGTTTAGCACGAAAGGTCTCTTTTCTGAATGTCGGCTTCTTCGATACTGCCGTAAGCTCTTTTGATTCGGATGGTCAACGCCAAGCCCAGCGCCGTGGTGGCAATGCCAACCACGATCGCGGTTAGAATTAGTACATGGGGCAGAGGATTGGAGTAAACATTGCCAGAGTCATTCAATATTGGCGCAGTACCACTTGTGACCTTGCCGGCGCTGATATAAAGGATAAATACCGAGGTCTGGAAGATATTCAAACCAACCAGCTTCTTCACTAGATTGCCCTGAGCAATAACGATATAAAAACCAATCATCATTAGCGCAACGACGATCCAGTCATTGTAATGAGAAAAAATAATACTCATCCGTCTTTACGTCCTTGTTTGTCGAGTTGGCTTACAAAACTGTAGAAGATCAGCACCATCACTGCCGCGACCGTAATACCCACGCCCAGCTCAATTACAATAATACCAATGTGCTGCCCGGTAATTGGATTGCCGGCCAGTACTGAGTAATCCAGAAAGTTGCCGCCCAAAAGCATCGATGAAATGCCAACCGAGCCGTAAAGCAGGGCGCCAAAGGCGGCTAGAAAACGAAGCGCGGGGACATCTACAACCCGGCGCGCAAAATCCACACCGAAGAACATCGTGTAAAGAATAATTGCTGCAGCGAAAATAACCCCAGCCTGAAACCCCCCGCCGGGGCCATAATCGCCGTGAAACTGCACGTAGAGGCCAAAGATCATAATAGGCGGAATCAAAATCTTACTGACGATCCTAAGTACTTTATGGCTGTGAGCGCCCTCAGCCTTGGGAAGTATGGGCAAGGCGCCGGTGCTTAGTAATGACATCACACCGATAGCCGCAGTAAAGACCACCACTACTTCACCGAAGGTATCAAAGCCGCGATAGCTGGCCAGCACTGAGGTGACTACATTGGGAATGCCAATTTCGGCGGCAGAATCGGAAATATAGCGCGGCGCAACGTGCAGCTGTGCAGGAGAATTTGCGTCGCCAAATGATGGCAGACCCAGCGTGCCATAAATTAATAAGGCGCCAGTGATGCCCACCAGAATCAGCGCCGGTAAGCTCCTCGATCTAGCGCAGGTTTCATGTCTTCCTACTAGCGCTAGGGTTAGCAGCATCAATAGGGGGGAAATGCCAGAGCCGACGGCCGCCTCGGTAAAGGCGACATCTACCGCGTCCATCAAGACAAAAAAGCTTGCCGACAAAAATCCGTAAACACCCGTTAACATCACAACCGCGACTAAGTCGCGGCTATGCGCAATCGCCAACGCAGTCACTACCAGCATGCTGAGTAGGCTAATATCAAGTAAGAGTTCTATGACCTCACCCTCCCAAACCAATCATATACACTCATTGCCCATCACCCCGTTGTTGCCGAGTCCAAATTGCCTTGGCCAAAGCATGGCTGGCAGCTGGGCTGGTGAATAAAAGGAATAGCAATACCATCACTAATTTAAGAAGCACCAAACTCCAACCGGCCAGCAGCATTAAGCCGCCTAATATCAGCACGGTCGCCATGGTCTCGGATACACCGGCAGCATGCATTCGGCTGAGCGTGTCTGGAAAACGCAGCACACCGAGCGCGCCGGTAAAAATTAGAAAACAACCGCTGAGCAGCATTAGGCCGCTCAAAACGTCGACAAAAGTAGTCATTCCGATTCCCCCTGCTGCTGCAATCTGTCGGTGTACTCAAAGTAACGCAGCAAGGCGATAACACTAATAAAATTCATCAAGGCATAGACCAGTGCAATATCCAAAAACTCTGGCCGCCCAGACAAGAAGCCCAGCACCGCAATAAACAGTACCGTCTTGGTACCGAACAGATTCACTGCCAGAACACGGTCAAACACACTGGGGCCGGCGATGGCGCGAAAGATCGCCATGGCCATCACAATAAGCAAGGTAATAGCGGTAATAGATAGAATCATTGTTCTAACCTGCTGACACGATCACTCATCTCACCGTCTTCCAATTCTGCGATATTTTCTGGCACCAAAGCGTGTACCAAAATGGTGGTTTCATTGACCTCTAAGGACACGGTACCCGGCGTGAGGTTGATGGAGTTGGCGTAGATAACCCGCCCCATGTCGGTCTTCTGAGGAAGGTTTAAAGTTTTGACCATAGGTTGAATAGACCCGTTGCCCAGCCATACGCGCTTAATCACATCCCAATTACTGAGGATAATTTTCCACGCCAGCCAAACATAATAGTTCGGTAGTGCTAAGGTAAGATGAATCGGCTGGGATTCGTGATCGATCACGTCCATGCGATGACATATCCACACCACAAAGGCGACAGAGCCAATGCCAAAGCAGATCATAAGAAAATTATAATGCCCGGAATTCGCGAGCCATATTCCTGATAGAAGCGCAGAAATACTGATGGTATGACGCATTAAATTATCCTTAAGCCGAGTCGACTTTCCTCTCGCTAATTCCAAATCAAAAACCAATTATGGCCATCAACAGAGGTAATGAGCCTTAAATATCTGTTCCAGCAATGATGCTGCGGTGCCGGTGTAAGTCGGACTAGACTCATCAACAACCAGTATCGCAAGCTCTCTGATGGTGGTCGATTCAGAAAGGCAGTATTTAACTGTTTTTAAAGTATTGATACTTGTCGAACCGCTAGGAGCGCGGGAGAGCAAGGCGCGTTGTGTAAAACTCAGATCACCCATTTCGCCAATTCGAATATGTGAATTGGCCTCTATATACCCTCTTATAAACGCCGCGCAGGCAGAATCTGCCACACCGCTGTCGGCATTTAATGATGCTTCACAACTACCACTCAAGTGCTCAGCGCTCATGGGCTTTAAGCCATACGCTGCACCACAAAGAGTCAAAGCTAAGAGGGCGGCAATAAATCGAGACGTATGAAATGTTGTTTTCATTATATTCATAGGTAAATCCAAGATTTGCGTCAGTTTACTTTGGCATTGCCGAGAATGGCAAGCATATGTACCTCCTTATAGCCTTGATTTGGGCCTTTTGGGTGTCGTACGGCCCTCTTTTTTTAACTATATGGTGACGACTCAGAGTGCGCTTCAAGCTCATCAAGGTTAGTCTACACATTAGCAATCCGCCAACGCGCGGCTTATTCTGGCAGGATAATCTATGCGCCAATGCTAGTATTAAAAATGAACGAGTGTTCATCACATAAGGGAAAGATAATGTCTCATAGCGATGTTGCTACACCCGAGTGGCAGGCAGGTGAAACCCAGCAGGCTCCAATCATCGATGCCTATCCAGAGTTTGAACCGGGCAGTTACACGTTCAAGGGTGTGACTCGCCCGGTCTATAAATCCGGAAAAGGCCCTGCCATTGTCGTGATTCATGAAGTGCCTGGAATCTATGATGACGTGTGTGATTTTGCTCAGCGCTTAAATGAGGAAGGCTTCACAACGTATTTGCCCTCTTTACTTGGCACGCCAGGGATGAACTACTCCACCCCAAACCTTATTAAGTCCATGTCTAAGCTTTGCGTGTCTAAGGAATTTAATCGCTTCGCGTTTCGCGAGGAGGCGCCCATTGCCGATTGGTTAAGAGCATTGGCGCGCGATGCTCACCGCGCTTGCGGCGGGCCTGGCGTTGGCGCTATAGGCATGTGCTTTAGCGGCGGATTTGCCTTGGCGATGATGGCCGATGAGTCGGTGATTGCTCCGGTACTGTCGCAGCCCTCCATGCCATTTATGCTCACTAAAAAGCTTCGCCATGACATCGATGTAAATCCCAAGGACATCCCTAAAATAAAAGCCCGAATGGAGCGCGATGATATATGTCTTATTGGTCTTAGATTTAGCGGCGATAAGATGGTGCCTGGTGACCGCTTTAAATATTTAACCGAGTTGCTCGGCGACAAGTTTGTCGGTATTAGTATTGACTCTTCACCGGGTAATTCAAACAACATCAAGGCGGCGGCACATTCTGTTTTAACTCGTGACTATGTAGACGATGAACACCATCCCACTTACCAAGCGTTTCAAAAGGTATTAGCGCTATTTAAAAAACAACTTATGCCAGTGCCAGCGCAGGTCGAGTGATAATTCGGGATATGCAGATCTTTAGTCTCATAGTGGTATTGTTGCGAGGGGCTGGCAAACCGATATTGATTGAAATTAGAGCTATTAGGCAATAGACGGCGCGGCTGAGAAGGGAGTAATTTACAAGGCTTATATAAAAACACTATGGGAGCATAAAGTATGGCTACGACAGAGTGCATTCGGTATAGCAGTGATTATAAATACCAGCTCGCAGATACTTATGAAATTAAAATTCTAATTACCCCAAAAGATGACATTGACGTTGATTTCATTGCCTTGACGGCCGGCGGCACTCTGCTTATTAAGAAGGGCTATGCCTGGGATGGGCCGTCGGGGCCGATAAAAGATACCGAGGAAAACATGCGAGCCTCGCTGGTGCATGACGCCCTCTATCAGTTAATGAGAATGGAGGAGCTGAGTACCAGAAGTCACAGAAAAGCTGCAGATCAATTGTTTAAGGATATATGCAAGGAAGATGGCGTATCCAATTTCTGCGCTTCGGCCTACTATAAGGCCCTACGTAAATTTGGTAAACCGGCCGCCAGCGCACAGAGCAAAAAAATCGTACACCTTGCGCCAAAACCATAAGTCGAATAAGCATTCCCTAACTTTGGTTTACATGCCACATTGCTGAGGAGCAAAGAGCTTTAATCCTTGTTGGCAGAATTAAGGTCACGCGAAGCATTGTAAAAAGCTAAGGTTGGCCAAGCCCGTTATTTAATAGAAACGCTAAAAGTTGGCTGGCGTTGGACTCGTATTATTTTAGCCAACTATTGTCAGCCGCCCATTGCGGCTCTATGCGCAAGCCAATAAGGAGTAGTACATGAACGCAACGTTGATTTTTTGGCCAGTTTTGGCCCAAGTAGTTTTGACCATTCTGGTTTTTATTTTGATGGGAGTTAGAAAGGCTAAATCTGTAAAAGCGGGCACGGTCAATCGTAAAGCTGCCGCTTTAGATAATAGAGTTTGGCCCGCTGATGTTGTGCAAGTATCCAATAATATTGCCAACCAATTTGAAACCCCAATATTGTTTTATGTGCTCTGTATTGTGCTTTACATCAGCGGTGGTGTCGGTGTGCCGGCGCTCGTCTTAGCATGGGCATATTCCTTAAGTCGCTATGCTCATGCCTTTGTACATACCAGCTCGAATTACGTGCCGACCAGAATGCGGATCTTCTTATTCGGTATTTTGGTTCTACTGCTTATGACCCTACTTGCAGGTTTTGAGCTGGCATCCTTAGGGTAGGCTCCTATACAGGTGCTTAAGCCTGCTGCTACTGAGCAGTACTGCTTAGGCAACGGTCTTATGGGAGTGAAGCGGGGGGTATCTTCCATGAATGTTGATCTCTTGATTGTAGCGGGCTCATTTAGCTTGCTTGCTGCGGGCCTCCATGTCGGTATCGTGTTAGTGGGGCCAAGTTGGTTTCGCTTGTTCGGGGCAGGAGAGTCCATGGCATTGATGGCCGAAAACGGTTCTCTAAAGCCAACGCTGATAACCCTTGGTATCGCCGTGGTTTTACTAATATGGGCAGCCTACGCTTGGTCTGGCGCCGGCCTCTTGCCAAGTATGCCTTTCACCAAATTAGCTCTATCCGCGATTACGGCTATTTATTTAGTTCGTGGCCTAGGTGGTTTAGTTGCACCATTTGTTACCGATCATTATCAAATTCAACAGAACAGCTTGGCGTTTTGGCTATGGAGCTCAGCAATTTGTTTAGTCATTGCTTTATTCCATTTACTGGGTCTAATGGCGGTATGGCAAACTCTATAAAATCCCTTAGTGATCTCTTAGGGCTGACATTGGCATTATAATAAGCAGATTCTAGACCTACACTAGGTCGCTGACATTCTTCCTCTTATGCGATCATTAGATATTAGGACTTCTATATCATAATTTTATTACCCACCATCTACTGGAGAACAGATGAGTAACATTCCCAAGGATTTAAATCGTGAGCTGGTCGAATCGCTGCCAGATACCGGCGCAGTGGTTATGGTGAATTTACTTCGTTTTCGAAAAACCGCCTTAGACGGTAATGGCTCTGGCTGGGACGCCTACTCACGTTACGGTAAGGCAGATAGGCCACTCCTCAAAAAGGTCGGCGGTATTATTTTGTGGGCAGGCCATGTTGAGGGTGTGGCTTTAGGAGATTTGGGCGACGGCCGCTGGGACTTTCTGGTTCTAGTACATTATCCGTCGAAGGCAAAATTTTTAGAGATGATGACATCTGAAGACTACCAAGTTATTAACAAAGATAGAGAAAGCGGTGTAGAAGACCATATCATTCTTGCGGCGGATCAAAGCTATTCGAAGTTTATAATTTAGACAGGACTAATAATTATTTGAGCACGTTTTTTTCTAATCAGCGCAGCATGACTTTATGAATAGAGAGATCGCATTTATAGGCAAGATGGCTAGTAAAGATCAAGAAGTTTGGTTGGCTGCCATAGGGCCGCTCCTAGTGGATGCGACCATTATCCCGTATGAAGAAATAAGCGCTGAGCAGAGGATGAATATTGAAGTCGCCATTGTCGCCAATCCCGACCCAAAGGAACTGACAACGTTCCCGGCGCTGCGATGGGTCCAAAGTTTATGGGCTGGTGTAGAGCGACTTGTGCTCGAGTTACCTAAAGTAGATTTTGATATTGTTAGACTTATTGATCCCAATTTAGCATCGACAATGGCAGAGGCCGTGCTTGCCTGGACGTATTATCTGCACCGCGATATGCCTAAGTACTTGTTTCAGCAGAAACATAAAATATGGCAGCAAGGCGATTTGGTGGAACTTAAAGATCGCAATATTGGTGTTCTAGGTTTAGGGCAATTAGGTAGGGCAGCTGCAGAAAAGCTACGACTAAATGGTTTTAATGTGGGCGCTTGGAGTAGACGCTTAAGTAATATAGCGGGCGTTAAATGCTTTGCGGGTATGGAACAGCTAGAGGACATATTGGCCCAAACTGACATACTTATTTGCTTGCTGCCGCTAACGACCGAAACCCATGGCTTACTAAATGATAAAAGACTGAGCCTTTTGCCTACGGGGGCGTCAATTATTAATTTTTCACGTGGCCAAATAATAGATCAAGACGCCTTAATACGACACTTGGAAAGTGCCCATTTAGACCATGCTGTTTTAGATGTTTTTGAAACAGAGCCGCTACCTATTACTAGCGCCTTATGGGAGTCGCCAAAGATAACAGTGTTACCGCATATATCGGCGCCCACAAATATTCGCACAGCATCCCAAATTGTAGCGCGTAATTTAATGACTTACTTTGAGACCGGCGAGATACCGGAAGCCATCGGCCGCGCCCGTGGCTATTAGAAGCTTAAATTTAGAGCCTTAGGGCTTCAGTGATATTTTTATAGAAGTGGTGAGATAAAGTGAATAGCCTCGCAGGCGCTTTGTGCCACCGTGTTAGCTTTTCCAGTACGTTGGCGTTAGCACTAAAATAATCGTCATAAACTCTAGTCTGCCCAGCAACATTCCCACACTGAGAATCCATTTACTGCTGTCTGGCAAGCTAGAGAAGTTGCCGGCGGGTCCGATGATGTCGCCAAGGCCGGGACCGACGTTCATGAGCGCGGTGGAGGCGCCGGTGAGGCTGGTGACGAGATCTAGGCCGCTAAAGGCAAGCAGCAGGGTAATAATGACTAGGGAGACCAACATAATAAATACAAAGGTGACGGCCGAAAGCACAATACTGTCGTCTACTGCCCGGCCGTTGTAGTAGCGCCGGATCATGGCGCGGGGGTGAACGGCGCGCACTATGCTTTCTTGCATCATCATAAATAATAATTGAAAGCGAAAAATCTTAATGCCACCGCTGGTAGAGCCAGAGCAGCCACCGATAAACATGGCGAAGAAAAATGCAGCGACGGCAAGTTCTCCCCATTGCGAGTAGTCGCCGCTGGCGTAACCCGTGGTGGTGATAACAGACACTAAATTAAACGTGGCATAGGTGAAGGCATGCAGCAGATCAATGCCGGTCTCCGACATAAGATGCAATGTGATAACGACACTGATGATGGCAATGGTGAGTAAAAAACCGCGAATTTGTTGATCGTTAAATGCCCGCCAATTGCGCTTCATTAAAAAGTGCACGTAGATCGCGAAGGGCAGGGCGCCAAGGATCATGAATGTAATCGCTACCCAGTGGCTACCGAGGTCTGCGAACTGTGCGAAGGAGCTATCTGAGGTTGAATAGCCGCCAGTGGAGATTGTTGTCATGGCGTGATTGACCGCGTGGAAGCTATCCATACCGGTGAACATAAAGGCGAGGGTGCAAAGAAAGGTCAGAATGATATAGACGTAAATGATCATGGTAACCATGGTGCGCGAACGCGGCATGGCTTTGTCCGACCAGTCAGAGGATTCGGTTTGGAATAAACGCATACCACCGACTTTGAGAAAGGGCAGAATCGCTACCGCCATGCCGATAACGCCCAAGCCGCCAACCCACTGCAGCATTGAGCGCCACACCAAAATATCGTGGGGCATGGTGTCTAGGCCGGTGAGTATGGTGGAGCCTGTTGTGGTGAGGCCAGACACAGACTCAAACACCGCGTCGGTAACACTGGAAAAACCGGGAATCAATAAAAACGGCAGCGCTCCGGTTAATGAAATGAGAAGCCATGAGCTAGTGGTGATCAAAAACATTTGCCGTGGATTGAGCATATTGATGCGGTGTGATCGAGACAACAGCCATCCGCCGGCGGCAAGGCCGACGGTGAGGGCGATGGAATTGCTAAAAGCCGCAGTGTTCCCAGTGTGGTAAATAATTGCCATCAGCAGTGGCACGGTCATCAATAGGCCAAAGACCAGCAATATTAAGCTGCAGACTTTTAGCACCGGCTTGATGAGTGTTGACTGAGTCATTATCGGGTCGCTGTCATTGTTAATAGCGTTTGGCCACGTTTGGTGAAAATTAGTTTTCCTGAGACCGGATGAGGCCCAGCTCAGAAGAACCTGCACCACAGGAGATAATCGATTTAAACGCGGTATCGAGTTTTATATCTGGCCGGGCTTCCACGCACTCGGGTGGCAGATGGTAGACAAACCCAGAGGTGGGATTGGGGCCGGTGGGCACAAATACCGTGAACCAGCCATTGCTGTGGCGACTGGTGATTATGGCCGTGGCGCGCACGGGGTTTTGGGTGCCATAGAGTTGCACCACAGCGACCTCACCTTTTGTAAACGGGGAGTTGCTATTGGTGCCAAACATTTGCTGAATGATGTCACGAATTAGGCGATAGCCAGGTGCGAAACGGGCTAAATGCGCGTCGATGAAATCTTGTGCCCAGCGGCCTGCGCTAGTGGCCACGACCGTACCCACAATAAAGCAGCCAAAGAGAATAAGCGCGATAACGAGCAGGTCCACGAAAAGTGGCGGCGCACCGCTTATACGGACTAGTGGGCTGGTCATGGGGGCTATTAAGGACTGCACGCCATTGACTGCCCAGCGCAGGCCCAGCAATAGAATAATGACCGGGGCGATAACTAATACACCACCGATAAACGACTGATTAATAAAGTGCTTTAATTTATTCATGATGGCCCGAGCTGACGAAGATGTGCTGCAATACTAGCAAAGTTGTGTGACGCCTTTGCATGGCGGATCACCTGACAAGGATACCGCATTTGCGATGATCTTAGTGCTAATGTTTATTAGCGCAGCAGGCTTAGTAATTGGTCTAGCAGGCGCTCTAGCTTGCGCAGCGATCCGCACTCAGCGACGTAGTGACTGGCACTCTGATAGCGGCGTATTTCTGAGTCGCCGGTATTCCAGCTGTGGTGTGATTCTGGATTAAACCAAAGTACCAGTCTGGCGCGATGATAAATACTGCGCAGTGCCTCGATTCCGGTGTCTCCGCCGTTGCCGCGGCCGTCGCCAAGAATGATAACGCAGCTGCGGCGATTGAGCTTGTCTTCAATTTGGGTCCAAAAGCTATTTAGCGCCAAGCCGTAATCGCTGCCCCCCAGACCGTGACGCTGGTGAATAATCGCCAAGGCTTCGTCCACCGGATATTGCTTAAACAAGTCGCTGACTTCAATACTTTGGCCACAGAAAACAAAGCTGCGGGTGTTGGGTAGAACATCGCTTAAGGCCTGCACAAAAAGCAGTAATACCCGCGACCACGCGCTGACAGAACCACTGATATCGCACAGTACAAAAATATCGCTTTTATCTTTGCGAGTAGTCTTCCAAAAACGGTGGAAGGGAACACCGCCATAGGCGATGTTCCGGCGCAGAGTTTTACCCAAATCGAGTTTGCCGCGACGAGCGCGCTTATGTCGCTGCCTATGGCGAGAGGCGAGTTTCTTAGCGAGTTTACGAATGATGGGCGGCAGGCGCTCGCGGTGATAATGTTCCATTGCTGACAGTGAGGTGTCTTGCAAGGTGGCGTCGCGAAGTTGCTTGCTAGCGTTATCGTTGTTTAACAGTAGCTGCCGGTCGATAAGGTATTTTACGGCGGCAATTTGGCCTTCGCGTAATTGTTCCAGCACATGGGCTTTTTCGTCGTCGCCGGCGTCGTAAAGTTTTTTAATGTCCTCTAATGTTTGTTCGTCATTTAGCGCCGTTAAAATCTTGCGTCGGTAGACACCGCGCTGAGTGCGGTATTGGATCTTTTCGAGGTTTATTTCTGCGGCGGCGCGTATAACGTCTTTGAGCGTGCTGTCGCGCTGGCCGCTGCTTCCGCTTCCGCCCTTACCTTCGCCCTTACTCTCACCTTCGCTCTGGCCATCACCGGCGCCTTGTCCGTCATCTCCTCCTTGGCCTTCGCCGCCGGCGTCGCCACCACCCGCTGTTTGGTCTTCGTTTTGGCTAGCTTGCGCTTCTTTCGTATCGTCATTTTCAGGACGTTGTTGATCGTCAGGGTCAGTGGTATTTACACCCGCTTCAAGTTGAAAGAAGCGCTCAAAGCATTCGCCAAAGCTGTTGTAGTCATCCACGGTTTTGGCAAGGCAGCTCGCTAGGCCGTCTCTTAATAGCCTGGGATCGCTGTAGCCCAAGGTGGCCACCACACGCATTGCGTCCAGAGTCTCGGCGGTGGATATTGCCAAGCCGTGATTTCTCAGGTGGCGAATAAATTGCAGTAGGGTTTCGTCCACGGGGTTTACAGCTGGCTATTCGCGCGTTTAATTAGGCTGTGTAATTCTGGCCCGACCATATTGATATCTTCTTCGTACTTGAGCAGTACGTTAAGCGTGTCATCGACTAGCTGCCGCGACAGGCTATCGCAATGCAGTAGCAATAAGCTGCGCGCCCAGTCTATGGTTTCGCTGATGGCGGGTTGCTTCTTTAAATCGAGTTTGCGGACATCGTGTACAAAGTTGACCAATTGGCGGCGCAGTTCGTCGGGGACTTCTGGCACTCTGCTCTGCACAATCCGGCTTTCCAGTTTTGCCTCTGGAAAGGGAATATATAAATGCAGGCAGCGGCGTTTAAGCGCGTCACTGAGGTCGCGGGTGTTGTTGCTGGTTAGAATCACCAAGGGTTTGTGAACGGCTGCTAGGGTGCCAATTTCGGGCAGGGTGACTTTAAAGTCGGCGAGAATTTCTAAGAGCAGTGATTCAAATTCGTAGTCGGCCTTGTCAATTTCGTCTATCAGTAAGACAGCGCCATTGTCGCTTTGCAGGGCTTTGAGCAAAGGCCTTGGTTCTAAAAATCGCTCAGAGTAGAAAATGTCATCGAAATTATGCAGGCGCTCTACCGCATTCGATAAACCATCGGCACCGTCGAGAATCTCGTTGAGTTGTTCTTTTAATACCTGCACATACAGCAGCTGCTTGCTGTATTTCCAATCGTAGAGCGCTTTGCTTTCATCTAAGCCCTCGTAGCACTGCAGCCGAAACATCGGTTTGTTGAGCATGGCGGCGGTGGCATTAGCCAGCTCAGTTTTACCTACACCCGGCGGCCCTTCAATCAGGATGGGGCGTTCCAGCTGCTGCGCAATATAGAGCGTGGTGGCAATGGCGGAGCTGGCGATATAGCCCTGCTCGGCGAGCTTGGCAATGAGCTGATCTATGTCCTTGCGGGCGTCTGTCATAAGGTGTTCCGGTATATTGTATAAGTTAGCCAGAGATCAGTGGTCGTAATGCAGTCCAATGTTGTGGGTAGTTCTTTTTAATCTCTTGGGCATTGGCGAGTTGGTGATCATTAAAATCAAAACCGGGGCACACCGCCTCAGAGACTAGGCCGTGCTCACCGTCTCGAAGTTCAGATGCTTTCCAGTATCCGCCGGGTACCAGCATTTGCAGCTGTTGGCCGGCGGCCAAATCTGGTCCCATAACGACATTCTCTATACTGCCGTCTGGCGCCACTAAGGTGTAGTAAAGGGGGCTGCCGTGCTGCCAAAAGTGGAGTATATCTGAGCGGTTACTATGTAAATGGCCGACCGGGCTGTCTTGAGTGAGCAGATAATATATAGCCGACATAGCAGCTCGGTCGCCGCTCAAATGGCCGGAGGTAAAGGTTCTACAAAAATAACCACCTTCAAGGTGAGGCTCTAAATTGAGCTGCTCAATGAGATCATTGCTGTTGATGTCTGCGGAAACCATAGAGTGCTGCGTTAGCCGCCTGTGGTGTTCATAAATCGAACAATTTGAGGTTCGTCGTCTAAGGAGAAATGATGGCTCTCGGGTTTGAGATCCATGGCCTTGATGATGGCTTGCTGCAATTTTTCCTCATCGCCGGGATAGCGATCAATAAGCTCTTTGAGACTGACTGAGTGTTCATTGCCAAGGCACAGTAACAGACGGCCCTCTACCGTTAGCCGAACGCGATTACATAGATGGCAGAAGTTATTGCTGTGCGGCGATATAAACCCGATCCGCGATGTGCTGTCGGCCATACGATAATAGCGCGATGGCCCACCGGTGTTCTCGGTGGTAGGTGTTAGCGCATAGCGCGCTTCTATCTGGCTGCGAATTTGCTCGCTGCTAATAAAGCTCAGCGCGCGGTCGTGCTCGCTAATATTGCCCAGTGGCATCTCTTCTATAAAGCTAATGTCGATGTGCTTGTCGCGAATGAAGTCGATGAGATCTAAAATTTCGTCATCGTTGCGTCCTTTGAGGATCACCGCATTTAATTTCAGGCGGTCAAAACCAGCATCGCGGGCGGCGTCAATGCCGGTCAATACTTTGTTTAGGTCACCAAAGCGGGTTAATTCCTTAAAGCGGGCGGGCTGCAGGCTGTCTAGGCTTATGTTCATGCCGGTCAGCCCAGCGGCTTTTAGCGGCGCCGCGAATTTATCGAGCTGGGCGCCATTGGTGGTCAGGTGCAGTTGTTCTAGCTGTTCAATTTTCCCCAGGCGCTCTATGAGCGACATCACATTATTGCGCACCATGGGCTCGCCACCGGTCAGGCGAATTTTTTTAACGCCCAGCTGCACAAAACTGCTGGCAATGTCGTACAACTGTTCCAAACTAAGAATTTGATTACGCGGCAAAAAAGTCATATCTTCCGCCATGCAATAGACACAGCGGAAATCGCAGCGATCAGTGACCGATAGGCGAAGGTATTCAACTCCGCGGCCAAAGCGATCTTGTAGTGGGGCGTCAGTGTTAATCATGGCGTCGATATTAGCACATGTATTGAGTGCTGGCAGCGCTGCGTTTCATTATGGTATTTCAGGGTATTAGTGCTATCTGGCCGATATCACAATAATTAATTTTGAATGATAAATAGGGCGATATATGAAATTTTTTAAGACCGTGGCTTTAATGTCAGTCTGTGCGGCAATGCCTGTGTATGCGGCAGACAATGCGGCTAGTACCGTTAGCCCGGCACCAAACCAAGCGGCCACAAGTAACAATGCCGCCCAGTCTGGTGCAATTTATGATCGCAATGGCCAGCCGGTAACTGCGATTCAGGTTGGTAAGGCCCGGGCAGCAGAAGCCGCAGTGAAAAAGGCGGGGGTGGCATCTGACTCGACTGAAGCGGCCATGATCCGCATTAGCATGGGGCAGTCACCGGAAACGGCGTATCAGCCATACGACGGTATTTACGATGCCCAAGGTAATCGCATTAGTAGTCGCCAGGCTGCGGAAGACTTGGCAGTGGAAGAAGTGGTGCGTCGCAGCGGTGCCGAGCCGGGCTCTGAGCGCGAAGCCATTATTCGCGCTGCCGCAGCCGGTGAAGTCGAAACCGCTGAGGGTGATGAAGTTGACGGCCCCACAATGGAAGAGGTCGCTAAGGAAGTCGCTGTGCAGCAAGCTATTTTGCGCACCGGCGTAGCGCCTGGCTCGGCAAACGAGTCGCTGATTCGTATGGGCGCCGATGTCATAATGGAGCGCTACAAAAACTGGAAGTAATGCGCTTCTGAGCGGCGATCCCAATGATCGCCGCAGAATATAATAAAACCCCACCCTGCGCTGCAATTGGCGTTTTTTGCCATCTTCATGTCTCATTTTGTCATTGTCTCTCCGGCTTCGAAGAGTAAAGTGTGAGGCAATTGTGGGGCGTCGATAGTGGCGCTTGCTTAGCACAGTACTGAGACTTGATTGCGCTGTTGTCGCGTCGGGTCAGTTCAGCCGAGGATAAGAATATGACTACCGAGACCAATACGATAAAACGCTACCCCATGCCAATGCCCTTTGGCTGGTTTGCGGTGTCTTATTCTGACGAATTAGCGCCCAGCGAATCACGCGCGGTGCATTATTTTAGTCAAGAGCTGGTGTTGTTCCGTACCGAGGCTGGAAAAGCCGTATTAATGGAAGCCTATTGCCCCCACTTGGGCGCGCATTTGGGCCACGGTATTCACGAGCGCTCCGGCACGGGTGGCGGTCGTATTGAGGGTAATAATATTGTTTGCCCTTTCCACTCTTGGAAATTTAGCCCCGAGGGCGAATGTGTAGAAGTACCCTACGCGAAAAATATGCCGCCGAAGGTAGTGGGTCAAAAATGTCTTAAGACTTTCCCCATCCGCGAAACTAATCAGGTGATTTGGGCTTGGTATCATCCAGATGGTGTTGCGCCGTTGTGGGAAGTGATTAGTCATGAGGAGGCCAATAGCGATGATTGGTCCCCACAAGATCGTTACGAGTGGATTATTCATACCCATCCCCAAGAGATGGCAGAGAACGCCGCTGATCCCGCCCATTTTAAATATGTGCATGGCACGGCTTCTTTCCCCGAGTGGGAAACAACCTACGATGGCTATTTTGTGCGCGGGTTGCAGGTGGCAAATATGCCTACCCCTCGCGGTGAAGTGAAAGGCTCTATTCACACTGGTAGTGCTGGCCCAGGCCAAGGCTATACCAAGTTTGAAGGCATTGCCGACACGTTTTTACTGGGGCTGACCACGCCGATTGACGAGCACAAAGTACAGGTGCGATTCGCGTTCATCCAACCTAAGATAAATGGCGAAGTGAAGAAAGGCGGTGTTAACGCCGCCATCATCGCTAATATTGTTGGTCAGCTTGAGGAAGACAAGCCAATTTGGGAGAATAAAATTTATCGCCCGCTACCTATTCTTTGTGATGGCGACGGCCCGATTGCTAAATTCCGCAAATGGTATAGCAGATTTTATGCGGAAGATTTTGATTCACGGGCTATGTAAGCCCTAGCAATAGGCTTTATCTTCCCTTCTTTACTTGCGTTGTGATCCGGTTAGGCTGTGCCTTGCCGGATTTTCTGTATACTTTGGCTATTCTTAAGACTGCCGGAAAGTGTCATGCGCTTTGTTGTTCCTAGTGTTCTTGTTTTCATCCTCTTTACGCCACTCGCTCATGCTGCCTGCGTGCTGCCCCTGCCACCGCTCAACTTCCCAGACGGTGCAACGGCAGATAGTGAGGCAATGGAATTTAGTAAACGCAGAGTTGAGCGTTATCTCGACAATAGTGCGCGGTTTATAAAGTGCTTAGATACCATGGATAAAACGGCCATCGGCACTGGCCGCGATAACGAGGAGCGCCGCCGTCGTCGTATTAATAGTTACAACGTGGGAATGGAAAATATTGCTAAAGTCGTGCGTGGCTATGAAGAGAGCGTTGAGCAGTTTAATAATCGATAAGGCGAAGGTTTGAAGCCTCAAGCCGTTCTTTTAACATCGGCGTCGCCCGCGCTTCGCCAAGAATAAGTACCTCTTGATTGCCCTTTTTGCTGGCGCTGTTCAGCGGCAAATTCAACTCTTTGATAATGTGCATCACGCGACGAGCGATGGCCTCTCCCGAGTCTATCCAGCTTATCGCTGGCATCAACTCGGCAAGCGGTTTTTGTATTAAAGGGAAGTGGGTGCAGGCCAATACCACTGTGTCCATTTCTGCCGAGCGTGGGTGTGCGTAGAGCGCGGCTTTGATTTCTAATAAAACCTCGTCGATGGCGGTGTTATTCCAGAATAGCGATTCAATGGCCGGTGCCAGAATACGACTACCCACAGGAACGACGCAGCAGTGTGAGGCAAAATCATTGATCAGCTGCGCGGTGTAGGCGCGACCGACAGTGCCAGGAGTAGCGAGCAGGCCAATGACGCCGCTGCGGCTGTGTAATGCCGCTGGCTTTATGGCGGGCACTACGCCGACGACGGGGATATTAAGCACACTGCGAAGCGCCGGTAGCACGGCGGTGCTGGCAGAGTTACATGCCATCACAACAATGTCGGCGGGGTGCCTTTGCAGCAGCGCGGTAACCGCTTGGCAAATATGCGTTACCAGTGCGTCTTCCTGCCACTCGCCGTAGGGAAAACCACCGTGATCCATGGCGTATAGCAGATTTGCTTGGGGAATAAATTCATGAATCGCGGCGCCGATGCTCAAGGAGCCGACGCCGGAGTCAAAAATAAGCACGCGTGGCGCGTGCACTTCGGGGTTCACAGCAGAGCGAGAATTTTATCTGCCGCGCTAACATCAACTGCACCAGCGGGCTCAACTGCTAGGTGGCTGATGGTGCCGTTATCGACAATCATGGCGTAGCGCTGTGAGCGCTTGCCAAGGCCAAAGCCTGAGCCGTCTAATACTAAGCCTAGTGCTTCGGTCAGCTCGCAGTTGCCATCGGCCAACATCATTAATTCTTCGGCATTCTGGCTTTTGCCCCAAGCGTCCATGACAAAGGCGTCGTTTACGGAAAGGCAGGCAATCGTATCCACACCCTTGGCTTTCATTTTGTCGGCATTAACCACATAGCCGGGCAGGTGAGTTAGGGTGCAACCCGGAGTGAAAGCGCCGGGTACGGCAAAGAGCACTACTTTCTTGCCAGAAAAAATCTCTTCACTGCTAATGTCTTGGGGGCCTTTTTCACCCATAACCTTGAGTGTAACTGCGGGAATCTTGTCGCCGGTCTGAATACTCATAGTGGAACCCTTTTATATTTAGTGTAGATGGAAGCTATTTAGACAAAAAGCGCTGATCAGTAATGATAATCAAATTAGCGCGAGCACGGCCTAGTCTAGCAGAGCGGCAGGGCTCTGGTAACGCGGTAAAAACATTGTATTTTTTGCGCCGCTGGGTCTTAGGCGACTTGGCGTACAATGGTTCGATAAACGTGGCTAAAGTTTCTGATATAGGTGGATGTTGTCTTTGATCAGTCGTCAAAAAGTACAGTACGAATGGCAGGTGTTTTTGCTCGCAGTTGGTTTTTTAAGCCGCATACCGGTGCCCGCCGATCCGGATTTTAGTGAAGATAAGCTCAATGGTGCATCGCGCTACTTTCCCTTGGTGGGCATATTGGTGGCAGGGGTCTCGGCGCTGGTATTTGTTGGCGCTGCGGCCTTGTTTGGCAATCAGCTTATTGCCGTGTTACTCGCAATGGTGGCCTCAATACTGCTGACCGGCGCGTTCCATGAAGATGGCTTTGCCGATAGCTGCGACGGTTTTGGCGGTGGTTGGACCCCAGAAGACGTACTGCGAATTATGAAAGACTCACGCATTGGCACTTATGGCGGGGTTGGATTGATATTGGTGCTCAGCTTAAAAGCGGCGGCACTATTTGCTATGGCGACCCCAGCAATTTTGATTAGCGCACTATTTTGGGCGCATATTGTGAGTCGCTGGTTGTCGGTGTCTTATTTACTGGATTTGCACTATGTGCGGGGTGAGGGAAAATCTAAGCCACTGGCAACCACCATGCCCTTATCACATTGGCTGTGGTCGGGATTGCCGATATTAGCGCTATTTGTTTTTACAGATTCACCGCCACTTATTCCGCTCTGTCTGGCTTTACTGGTTTTTCGCTTTGCTTTCGCGGCATATCTGCGCCGCCGCATTGGCGGATACACCGGTGACGCTCTCGGCGCAGCGCAGCAAGTTGCTGAAATTATAGTGTATTTGGTGTTTTTACTCTGACCTCACACTTTGCGGAGTGTGAATACTGCCTTATTTTTCTTGGCACTCTGCTGGGAACCTCCGGTCATAGTGTTACAAGAATTTAAAGCCTGAAACACAGGAACGGGGATAGTGAGATGAATACGAATTTATTGCTTGGCGGAATATTTGGCGCTGTTGCGGTTACCGCTGTAGGCAGTTATGCCGGCTACAACACCTATGTTGAGGCTAGCAAGCCGCGCTTTGCAGAGGTCATTGAGTCTAAACCGGTCACTGAGACTTACTATACCAGCCGCGAAGAGTGTTACGACGAAGTTGTGCAGCACCAATCTGAAGTGAAAGATCAAAATAAGCTTGCCGGCACCATTATTGGCGCGGTCATTGGCGGCGTTATCGGTAAGCAAGTAGGCGGTGGTAATGGTAAAAAGCTCGCCACTGCGGCGGGTGCTGCTGCTGGCGGCTACGCGGGCAATAAAGTACAGGGCAATATGCAGCAAAAAGATGTTTATACCACCACCGAGCGCCGCTGTAATACGGTGCAAGATCCCCAGCAGCGGGTCACTGGATACAGCGTAAGCTATACTCTAAATGGTGAAAAAGGCACGGTGATAATGGATCACGAGCCCGGCGCAACCATCCCGGTTCAAGATGATGGCCAGTTAGTATTGAGCAAGCCGACCACTGAGACGTTATAAGTGTTTTAAAGGCAAGTGGACAAAAAGCGTATGGCTGGCACATTGCATACTGTTGAGATAATAATCGGATTAAGGAAGTAACATTATGGCTAAGACAACATTGAAACGTAGTACCACGGCGATTGTGATGAGTGGCTTCATGGTCTGGACCGGCGTGATAGCAAGCACGGTATCTGCTGGCGTAATCACCACCGATCGCATGGTGGCAGAGTACGCGATCGATGAAAATCGCGCGGCAATGAAAGCGGCCTTGTCGCAGGACAATGTTCGCGAACGACTAGTAGAGCTTGGTGTTTCTCCGGCTGATGTTGGCGCCCGTATCGATGCGCTGACACCGAGCGAGCTGGCGATGCTACAGGAAAAAATGGATCAATTACCTGCTGGTGCAGGCGCCCTTGGTCTGTTGGCCCTCCTTGTGCTGATATTCTTCATTACCGATATTTTGGGTATTACCGATATATTCCCCTTTGTGAATGCGGCTAAGTAGCCTTCTGTTAGCATGCCTGCTTCTGCAGGCATGCTCATCCATCCCTTTAAACGACACCATCGGTTTACTGCCCAAACAACGGCAATTGTCGGTACCGTTCGTGCCTCAGCAAGCATTGTATTGTGGCCCAGCCGCACTCACCGAAATTGCGCGGTTCTGGGGCCTAGAGGCTGATCAGCAAACCCTCGCAAAGCAATTATTCATACCCGGTAAGAGCGGCTCTTTAGCGATTGAAATGCAAGCGGCATCGCGTCGTTTGGGCTTACTTCCCTACCCATTAGCTCGAAATTTGTCGGCAATACTCACCGAAGTAAATGCCGGTCATCCTGTATTAGTATTTCAAAACTTGGGTTTTTCCTGGTTGCCGCAATGGCATTACGCCGTGGTTGTCGGTTATGACCTAGATACCGAAGAGCTGCTGTTACATTCCGGTAGCCACGAAAATTACCGCCTGTCCTTTAAAACATTTATGGCGACATGGGCGCGGACTAGCCACTGGGCAAGGGTATTAACTGACAGTCGTCGGCTTCCTGCCACCGCCAAACCGGCGCAGTACATTGCGCTAGCATATGAGTTTGAGCAAGTTGGCGATGTTGAGCTTGCGCGCTCCTTTTACGCCCTGGCTGCTGAGCAATGGCCACACTCTAAACCGGTGTTAACCGCGCTGGCGAATGTGGCCCTGACTCAGGGAGATACCAGCGCAGCGATAGATTCTTTTGGCCAGCTGCTGCTGACAAACTCAGATGATCCTGCCTTGTGGAATAACTATGCCTTCGCGCTATTGGCTAAAGGTTGTCGCGCTGAGGCCGTGTTAGCAATAGATGAGGCGGTGAGTCTTGCCGAAGATAAATCCTCGTATCGGCAAAGCCGTGATGAAATTCTTGCGGCAAGCGCAAGCCCCAAGCAACAGTGCAGCGGTTTGGTGATGCCCAATAGTAACTAGTTAAGAGGTACATTGAGTAAGTAGGTGCTGTGCCTCAAGCTTTTCTGGCTCAACCGCAAGGAAAGTTGACACACTCACGATTATGAAATTTTCTTCTATCTCTGTTCTTGTTTTTTTAGTAATTCTTTTCTTGCGACTTCCATCATTACTAGTACTTCGCAAGGTGGAAACTGCTCTAGTAATGAAAGTGTACGGTAGCTTGTCCACTCAGCAACCGGATCAAATTTATCTTTCTTTTTAAAGTTTAACTCCTTAAGGCCGACTAAGCATTTACCATGCATTTTAAATGCATCAACTTCTTTTACTGACAATGCGACACCTGGGTTATTTGTTGATATTTTCTCATACGTAAATTCATTTGCATTTGCATTTGCATTTGCTTGAAATGAAAGTACTAATATTATTAAAAGTAGAATTGATCTCATCTTATACCCTTTTGGTATAAAGTTTTGGCAAGCGGCTGTCGCGCGCAGTGATGCAAGTTCAAAGCACGGTTTAGGCTGTCCAGCCACGAAGAGGCTATGGTTGATAAACTTGTTCTATTTATTTATGGCTGCCATCGCACATGGGTTTCGACGCAGTGCCTTTACAACCGCAAAAGAAAACCTTTTTTGATTCTTTGGCCTCATACTTTACTGGCGTGAAATCGCTACCCTTATGAGAGCCGTCGCAAAACGGTTGTGATTTGCTTTCACCACATGCGCACCAGAAATATGATTTCCCGGATTCTACGTCCACTGCATAAGGTGTATCAGATACTCTTTTTGGATTGCTCATTTCTATGTCTCCTTAGGTGATTTTGAAAATATAGCGCTGCGCTCTGGGCAAGTTTCGAGCGCAGTGAACTTGTCCGACAACAAGCGCTTGTTATGAATTTTCAATAAAGTTTTCCAGCGCCCTTTCAAACTCTTTTGTTTCATCAAGCGTGAGAAATGTAACCCAAAATACGGGAAATAGTACCAAGTGATTGAAAGAAACATTGTCGATTGAATATTTGTGACTTGCACTATTTTCGAGGTTCCTAAAAGTGTAGGTGTATTCATTTGGGCGAGTACCCCAGCTTGGGATTAAGCCAAACGAAAGGCCAGTTAACCACTCTTGACTAAGCGCACTATGATACGGGGATATTTTAACGTTGATAATGAAGTTTGCATGTTCCTTAGCTGATACTTGATTTGAGGAGCAAGGTACAGAACTGAAAACGTTTTCTATACTGTTGATATATTTTGACTCTGCTTTTTCAGCCCACTCAGCCCTTTCATTTGTTCCGGTGGTACGCTGCCTCATCTCAGCACTTATTTCTAAGAAGTACTCTATATTGCACTTTCCTTTGCTAAGGCTTGTCTCAGGTGAATTTAACTCATCATCAGTTTTATAGTACGCAACAGTGCATCCTTGAAGGATTAAGATTATTGACAGAAGTACGGTTAATCGCACATTACTCTCCTGAGCTCATAACGCCTGCACCACAGGCCGCGTTGTGGCGAAGCCACGCTTTTAGCTGTCCAGCCCGAAGGGCGATTGTGCCTGCACTTGTTATGTGCCATCTCGTTGCTTAATGTGATCTTGCGTTTCAGCTGGTATTAAGTCAGCGTAAAGATTTTCCAATTCTCTTGGCTTAGTAATTAGTTCTTCAGCGATAAAGTTTAATATGCCAAATAACTTTTGAGCTACTTCGGTATTATCTTCTAAATCTATTTGCCCGGGGTGAACCGCGTTATTACCGATAACCCTAAGCAGATCCAGTGCTTGCTGAATTTTTGGGCTCATACCTTCAGAAACCAGGGCTTTTATATCGTTGTTAATATTTTTACCGCTTTGTCCAACTTGCTCCAGTAGTTTTTGAAGAGCAAGCCGCAAAAGAGCTGTAGACCCTTTTGGCGAGTCGATAAGAATCGATGAGGCCTCGAGATAAAGTTCCTGAATGTCTTCGTTTAGGTCAGAGTTTGGAGGTGGCAATGTCGTTTTCTTAGGGTAAACAATATCTCTTGACACCCACAATGTGAAATCACTACAGGAGGAGCATGTGGCTACCGAAAACCCATCAGGAACAAGCCTATTAAAATTACTTTTGAAATTATGATCAATATTTTTTAAAAACTTGACGATATTATCTTGTGAATAATCAGGGATTGTAGATCTGTAATTTAGATAGAGATGACTAAGAATTCCCGAAGCTTTCTCGCTTGCATTATTCGCAGTAAACCATTCTTGTGTCGCAACCGTATTACAGTGAGGGCACTGAAATTTATTACTTCCATACTCAGGTATCATTAATTGCTCCGAAAGATGATTACACATAACAGCTAGTTATAGAGACTCGCGCTCCTTATCACTTTAGCCCCCTTATCAACGTAGCGGCTTCAGTATGGTTTAAAAAATATTAGGGAATTCAATGAGATGGCGGCTTTGTTATTAGCGCGTGCCGGTAAAGCGAAGACTAACTCCCTATATTTCTGTCTGACATTCCTTTCCCCTGATCATATCGATTTTTATGTTAATTACAATGAGTTAAGTAATTCGTCAGGGAGATAGTGGGAGGGGCGCTACTGTTCACATCCATTGACGGAGCGGAATTAGCAAATATACGGGATATTTAAGCAGCGCCATGCGTTGCGGGAAAGGCTTGCTGATCAGAAAAAACAGCGACTGAAGGCTAGGGTTACGGTACGAGCAAGTTAGCAGATAAATCTGCGCTTTTGTTTAAGCCCTTGCTAGTACCGCCCCTTTTTAGATTTTATAGCCTACCGTTTTTGTTTTGCTTAGCCTGAGCGAACAGGGCGGCCATGGTTGAGTTTGCGTCTTTTTTCGGTGGCGCTTGCTTGGCGGCAGCTGGGGCTCTGCGGCTTCCGCGACGATCACCGCCGTTGTTGCTAGCCTCTTGATCGCTGGCTTTGTCATCAAGGCGCATAGAGAGGGCAATGCGCTTGCGCTGGGCATCCACCTCCATCACTTTCACTTTGACAATGTCGCCGGCTTTAACCACGGTGTGCGGATCTTTAACAAATTGATTTGCCAGCGCAGAGATGTGCACCAAGCCGTCTTGATGGACACCAATATCTACAAACGCCCCAAAGTTGGTGACGTTGGTCACTACACCTTCCAAAATCATGTCGGCTTCGAGATCGGACATCTTTTCGATGCCGTCTTTAAAGGTCGCGGTCTTAAAGTCGGGTCGCGGATCGCGGCCAGGTTTGTCGAGCTCGGCAACAATGTCGGTAATGGTGGGAATACCAAAGCGCTCGTCGGCATACTCGCTAGGTTTGACGCTCTTCAAGAAAGCGCTGTCACCGATAACGTCGTTGACCGCGCGACCACAGCGCTTAACGATTTTTTCGACCACGCTATAGGATTCTGGATGCACGGCAGAGCCGTCCAGTGGATTGTCGCCGCCCATAACGCGCAGGAACCCGGCAGCTTGCTCAAAGGTTTTAGCGCCAAAGCGGCTAACTTCCATTAATTGCGCGCGGTTTTTAAACGCACCGTGTTGGTCGCGATAATCAACAATATTGGCTGAAATGCTTTGATTAAGCCCCGACACCCGAGCCAGCAGGGCCGGCGATGCGGTATTTACATCAACCCCCACGGCATTTACGCAGTCTTCAACCACGGTTTCTAAGGTGCGTGATAAGGCGGTCTGAGATACATCGTGTTGGTATTGACCAACGCCGATGGATTTCGGGTCTATTTTCACCAGTTCTGCGAGCGGATCTTGGAGGCGGCGGGCGATGGAAATAGCGCCGCGAATGGTGACGTCGAGGTTTGGAAATTCCCGTGCTGCGTATTCTGAGGCCGAGTAAATAGATGCGCCAGACTCGTTTACCATTACGCTGGTGCAGCCGAGCTCAGGGTGTGCGGACAGCAGGTCTTTTACAAAGCGCTCAGTTTCCCGGCTTGCGGTGCCGTTGCCAATAGCAATCAAGACCACATTGTGCTTTTTAATCATCGCCAGCAGAATGGCCGCAGATTCGGCTATCTTGTTTTGTGGCGGGGTTGGATAGATGGCGCAGTGATCCAATACTTTGCCGGTGGCGTCGATGGCGGCGACTTTTACACCGGTACGCATGCCGGGGTCGAGGCCTATGGTCGCGCGTTGACCGGCGGGGGCGGCCAATAGTAAATCCTTGAGATTGCGGGCAAAAACATCGATCGCGGCGGTATCGGCGAGCTCGCGTAACTGTCCGAGGAGGTCGGTCTCTAGGTGAGTGTAGAGTTTGATGCGCCAGGTCCAGCGTATGACTTCTTTCAGCCAGGTGTCGGCAGGACGGCCTTCATCGACGACATTCCAGTGCTTGGCGACCATGATTTCGCAGGGGTGAACACTACCTTCGTCTTCACTAAATTTAATCGCCAGGCTCAGAATGCCTTCGTTGCGGCCGCGGAACATAGCCAGTGCGCGATGCGATGGCGTGGTTTTCAAGGCTTCGCTGTGGGCGAAATAGTCGCGAAATTTCTCGCCTTCGTTTTCTTTACCGGTCATAACCGTGCTGCACAGCAGGCCTTCATTCCACAGGAAGTTACGCAGCGTGGCGAGAAGATCGGCATTCTCGCTGAGGCGCTCCATGAGAATGTACTTGGCGCCGTCTAGCGCGGCCTTTACATCAGCAACACCCAATTCGGCATTGATATAGTCTAGGGCCAGGGTTGCAGGATCTTGGCTGGGGTCGCTAAATAAGGTGTCCGCCAGCGGCTGTAAGCCCGCTTCTATGGCAATTTGGCCCTTGGTGCGGCGCCTAGGCTTATAGGGGAGGTAGAGGTCTTCTAGGCGGTTTTTAGTGTCTGCGCTGAGAATGTCGCGCTCTAATTCAGGCGTGAGCTTTTCCTGCTCGCGGATGCTCTTAAGAATACTCTCCCGACGATCTTCCAATTCCCGCAGATAGCCTAGCCGTGTTTCCAGATCCCGCATTTGAGTGTCATCCAGACCGCCGGTGACTTCTTTGCGGTAGCGGGAGATGAAGGGAACGGTGGCGCCCTCATCTAGCAATGTGACGGCGGCGCTAACTTGGGCTTCTTTGACACCTAGTTCTTGGGCGATGCGGTTGGGGATGGAATTCATAGGTCTTCTTTGTCCGGTTTCAGAAGCCGGACATTATGCAAAAACTATCGGTTTGGTGCGAGCCTTTGATTAGCCTGATTTAGGCCGGATCTGACATCGCTAGGGCGTCGAACAGCGCGCAGCATTCGTCATAGAAGTAGCGATACTCTGGACGCAGGTGCTGAGACACCAGTGACATCACTTGGAACACGCCTTGGTGAATCATTATTTCGTTACTGGTATTGCGTTCGCGGAGCTGGTTGTAGTTTAGCCAGAAGGTGAGTGACATGGCGACGTTGTCGCAGAGTCGTTCAAGCATGGTATCGTCGAGATCGATAATGTTCTGGCTTCGCAATTCTAATCCAACCGCGCGAACCGCCTGTACTTTTAGCTCTAGTAACTTCGAGAACCTTTTAGCAATGTGCGGATAGCGCTGCAGAATATCGTTGAGATTACGGTATAGATAGCGATGATTAAATATGTGTTCAAACACAATGTATAAATAGAACCAGGCGTCTTTGGCGCCCAAGCTCTTTTCGATGGGCGCTTTTAAAATATCGATGAGTTCAACTTCATACGCGGCGAACAATTCTTGAATGATCTCCTCTTTACCGTGGAAGTGGTAATAAAGGTTGCCGGGGCTGATGTCCAAATCGTTGGCAATATCGACGGTCGTGACCGTGGGCTCACCTTCCGCGTTGAATAAGCTTAGGCTGCTTAATAATATTTTGTCGCGGGTTTTCATTGGTGTAGCAAACCTCTTGTGATCGAGGCCACAAGGTGCCATGAAGCGAAGGTGGTGTCTAGGTTTGTGATATTTATGGTTAAGCTGTGGGACAGAAAAACCGTAGCGCAAATAAAATAGCCCCACGCCAAGAGTATTGACGTGGGGCTATTTTTCGCCTTCAAACGGCCGCATTAGCGACCGCATCAATGGCCTTACTCGGCTTTAGCAGCTGCTTTTTTTGCAGGCGCTTTGCGAGCAGCTTTAGGCGCAGCGGTTTTGGCAGCAGCAGGTGCTTTAGCAGCTGCTGGCTTAGTCGCTTTGCTTAAGGCATCAACTTTCTTGCTTAAGGCGTCCAGTTTCTTTTCTAAGCGCTGCATGTCGTCTGCGCTAGCACTGTGACCGAAGCCAAGGCTGGCGCGCATTTTACTGATGCGCTCTTCAATTGAAACGGTTTTACCAATGCTAGTCACTTCACCCAGTTTTTCGCGAGCTTGGTTTTCAAGACGACTGCCTTTGTCTACCAAGTCAGTAAACAGGCGAGGGGTCTCTTTGCTGGCTTTTTCGTAACGGTCATGGGCTTCATCATAAGCTCGGCCGTAAGCGCCAAGACCGGCAAGCCAAATGCTCTTCGCCAGTTCACTTGCCTGATTGGTGACATCTTTAAGATCTTGCAGGCTTTTTTTGCTGTCTTTGCTCATGGTGTTCTCCATTGCAAACGGGTCACAGCTTAGACGGCTAGATAAGTTTATTTATAAAACCAATCTACCATTTTCTTGCTATGACCGAATAAGAAAAAAGCACGATCGCCAAGTGGCGCATCGTGCAAAAGCATAGGTGAGATACAGACCTAGGACTTGGTACCTAAAGTAGGTACCGAATGCTTACGATGCGCTGACTTCTGCAGTAGCTTCAGTCGCTTCAGTTTTGCTGCCCGAAACTTTGCCTTTTACTTTATCAAAGCTTTCACGCAGAGTTTTCATCTGGCCTTCAACAGCGGCGTTGCTTTCGCTTTTCAGCTCTTCAAACTTAGCGATAGCCTGTGCCTTGGTGTCGTTAAACTTAGTCACAACTTGTGACTTGCTGCTTTCAATTTTACCAGTCAGTTCAGTTTTGCTTTCTTCAAACTTGGATACAGTGCTGCTTTGAACTTTCTCGCCGCGCGCTATCAAGCTGTCGAATAATTCGTTGCGCTTGCTGTAAGTATCTTTAACTTTACCTTCAGTTTCTTTAAGCTTGGCTTCAGTTTGCTTAAGCAAGTCTTGGCTTTGTTCAAATACTTTGCCGGCTAGACCAAGGTTGGCTAGGAATAAGTCTTTGGCTAGCGTGTTAGTTTTTTCGATTTTAGTTGCTTCAGTCATGTTGGTGTCCTCAATAAAAATTAGTGGGCTTATGGTGGGCCCGGTTCAGCCGAGAACTGCATAACCTCGCTGATTGGAAGTAAGGTTACGGATAAAAATTAGAAACTGCATACTAAAATCAAATTTTGTCCTGCGATGCCCCGTCTTCTTCTAGTCAGCAGGTATTAATATTTGTGATTACTCAGTAAATCCCGATTGCACCCTAGGCATTATTACGGTTATATAACTGTCACTATTTTGTGTAGCTTAATGTCAGAGGTTCTACCTTGCCGATGTTAAGCGCGCTGCACCCAGCGCCGGTTTGATAGTTCGAGAGGGTAATATGGATAATAAGAATAAATTTGCGAGTGTTGCCAGAGTTGCCGCGCCAGGGATTTTAAGCACAGCGAAGGAGTTGCGTGTTGTTTTTGAAATGCTCGCCATGGCATCGTTTCGATCTCGGCTGGATAATATTCAGACTGGCGATGGCCACCCCATTGTTGTGGCGCCGTCTTTTATGACCGGCGACGGTGGAACGGCTGCACTGCGAGCATTTTTGCGGCGTTCAGGCTTTGCAGCTTATGGTTGGGATCAAGGCCGCAATACTGGACTGCGGGAACAGGTATACCTTGATTTTGAAAGCCATATTAAAGATTTAGCGGCGCGCTATGGTCGCAAAGTCAGTCTGGTGGGTTGGAGTTTGGGTGGTGTCTACGCCCGAACAATGGCGAATAAAAATCCAGATATTATCCGCCAGGTTATTACGCTGGGGTCGCCAATCCATATCCCAGATATGAGCGGTGTTACTGGACCCGTATTAAAGCTCTATGAAATGCTAAATCCCGGTGCGATGACCGATCCAATGTTGGGCTGGGGAGATTGCTGGCGCGATACCCCGAAAGTGCCATCGACTGCTATTTATAGCGAAGGTGATGGCATTGTTGACTGGAGCTTCTGTGTTGATAAAACCTTGAATGTCGACACTGAGAATTTGCGGGTGCCGGGTAGTCACGTGGGCTTAACCCATAATCCGGCGGTGATGTACGCGATTGCAGATCGTCTGGCTCAGCGTGAAGGACAGTGGCGGCCCTTTGATTTGAGCGGTTTTAGAGGCCGCGTATATGGCCGAACACCCGCGCCTGTCGCGGTTAAAGAAGGCTTGCTGAATGTTGGCGCTTAGCCCGCTGCGTTCAGCAGCTCTTCTAGGCAGTGCACTTTAATCCCATAAAAACCTTTTAATTCTGAGATTTGCGTCAATATTGCGCTGTTGTCCCGCGGATGTTGGCGTTTTTGCGCCAGTATCATTTTATTCTTGTTAGTGTGCTCCAGCGAAATAAACTCAAATACCTGGGTGTCGTAGCCGTTTGCTTCTAAGAGTAGCGCGCGCAAGCCGTCGGTTACCATTTCTGCCTCTTGGCCGAGATGAATGCCATGCTGTAGCAGCGGGGCGAGTACCGATGGGCTTTTGAGCTGCGGTCGAATCTGTTTGTGGCAGCAAGGTGAGCACATAATGATGTCGGCATTACTGCGAATTCCCATGTTAATGGCGTAGTCTGTCGCCGTGTCGCAGGCGTGTAGCGCAATCATAATATTGATGTTTTGCGCTGCGAAATGCTGGACATCGCCCTGTTCAAATTTAATGCCTTCCAGGCTTAACTTGGCGACCGTTTGATTACATAAGTCGACTAAACCCTGTCGTAATTCCACGCCCGTGACTTGGGGTTTGATGGCGAGGGTGTCGTTGAGATAGTCGTGAACGGCAAAGGTCAGATAGGCTTTACCGGAGCCAAAATCTGCAATATGAATTTCCTGCTGATCGCTAAGCCCAGTATTTTCAATAGCCTTAGATAGCACTTCAATAAATCGATTGATCTGCTTCCACTTGCGAGACATGGCCGGAATGATCTGCGCCTTCGCATCGGTAACGCCCAACGCCGCTAGGTAGGGGCGGTCTTGTTTAACGAAGCGATTTTTTTCTCGGTTATGTGATAGCTGACTATCTGGCAACTCTGCACTGGCTTCTGGCTGGGCTTGGTCATTTGCAATGCGATGCTCATTGAGCAGCGCTTTGCCTTTTTTGCTGAAACGCAATTGAATTTCTGCGGCTTGGCTAAGCAAATGCGCGTTTTTAAAGTCAGCTCCCAGCCAGTGTGACAATAGGCTTAGTGACTCGTCGAGCGTGATGTTTTTGGTGATGTGGTTTGTCTGGTATTCGTATAGAAAGGAAAGTATCTGACTATTTTTTATCAGCACAGGGCGTACTGTTATGCGCTTTAGGTCGATGTCGTCGCCCTGATACTTTGATAAGACCAAGCGTTGAAACGAGCCGTTATTGAAGGCCTGTTGATACTGATCAAGAAAGTATTGGGTTTCTTCGGGGGTGCTTGTGACCGACATTTTCGACCTATGTTCTGGGATTGCTAAGATACAGTCGCACTATATTTTTAACAGTATAGTGCAAGGCTAGGGCATTTTAGTCAGCCAAAAAAAAGGGCAGCTAAGCTGCCCTTTTTGCATTATACGACGGTTTAGCCTTTAGGGCCGGCCGCGATAATAGCGTCAGAGACATCAAAGTTAGTGATGTTCTTTTGGAATAACTTAGCGAGTTTGCTGGCTTCAGCATCATAAGCGCTGTCGTCGCCCCAGGCTTTACGTGGATTGACATATTTGTCATCTACGCCCGGAATTGACTTGGGAATCGTTAAGTTAAGTGCTTCAAGGGTCTCGGTTTCTGCGCCGATCAGCAGGCCGTTTTGGGCCGCTGCAACAACTGCGCGAGTTACCGGAATCGGAAAGCGTGAACCCGTGCCGCCAGCAGCGCCTGAGCCGCCAGTCCAACCGGTATTTACCAGGTAAACCTGTGATTCGAAGTCGTCGATACGCTTCATTAATAGTTCAGCGTATTCACCCGCAGCACGCGGCATAAACGGCGCGCCGAAACAGGTAGAGAAAGTCGGGTGGATACCCGCTTCTGCGCCTAATTCAGTAGAGCCAACGCGCGCAGTGTAGCCACTTAGAAAGTGGAAGGCCGCGGCTTCTTTAGACAGAATTGAAATGGGTGGAATAACACCAGAAACGTCGCAGGTCAGGAAGATAACGGTCTTGGGCTCACCAGCGGCATTTTCGATAACACGCTTATCAACGTTTTCTAGCGGATAGCAGCAGCGTCCGTTTTCGGTCAGGCTGGTATCGTCGTAGTCCGCGTGGCGGCTGTGCTCGTCAATAACAACGTTTTCTACAATGGAGCCAAAGCGAATGGCGTCCCAAATAATGGGTTCATTTTGCTGACTTAAATTGATGGTTTTTGCGTAGCAGCCGCCTTCAATATTGAAAACCGAGCCTTTCGCCCAGCCGTGTTCGTCATCGCCGATTAAATAGCAGCTAGGATCGGCTGACAGGGTGGTTTTACCAGTGCCAGACAAGCCAAAGAATAAGGTGGTGTTGCCGCTTTCATCAACGTTTGCCGAGCAGTGCATTGGCATGACGTCTTTTTCTGGCAGTAGGAAATTCTGCACAGAGAACATCGCTTTTTTCATCTCGCCCGCATAACGCATGCCGGCTAGCAGTACTTTGCGCTGGGCGAAATTGATAATGACGCAGCCGTCAGAGTTGGTGCCGTCACGCTCTGGCTCGCAAACAAAACCAGCGCAGTTGATGATGGTCCACTCTTCCTTGGCTTTAGGATTGTATTTGCTCGGGCGTACAAACATATTGCGGCCAAATAGGCCTTGCCATGCGGTTTGGGTATTAACAACAACAGGGATGTAGTGATCTTCGTGGGCGCCAACGTGCAGGTTGGAAACAAAGCTGTCGTGATCTGCGAGATAGTCTTCTACGCGATCCCACAGAGCGTCAAATTTAGCTGCCTCGAAAGGACGGTTAACGCTCGTCCAGTCGATGGAATCAGATGTGGAAGGTTCTTGCACAATATAGCGGTCGCCCGGTGATCGACCGGTACGCTTGCCTGTGGTGACTACTAGTGCACCGCTATCTGCCAGTTGGCCTTCGCCGCGGCTGAGGGCCTGCTCAATCAATTGCGCGGGCGTTAAATCTTTGTATATGGTCGTTTCAGCACTCATTCTCTGTATTCCTGTCACGTAATCCTGAGAGCAGCCTAGGTCAAGCAGCGGGGTCGGAGAGCAAATAGAACCCCCGTTTTGGCTGATAATTTGGGGCTGCATTATTACAAAAAACCCCTAGTAGCGCTAACCTTTGCTGGTATAAATCTGCGTTTGGGCCATTTTTCGGTATTAATGGCGCGTAATTGTGGTGTTTTGGTTGAACATTGCGGCGATGTCAGAGGGGGTAAACTGGTATAAACGGTTGCAGAATTCGCAGTTGGTTTCTACTTTGCCCTGTTCCTCGATAATATCGTTTAGCTCTGTCTGTCCAATCGATACTAGGGCTTTCTCAACCCGCTCGCGACTGCATTGGCAGCGCGCAATCAGGGGTTTTGCGTCAAATAAGCGCACCGCGTCCTGATGATAGAGCCGATAGAGCAGGACATCGGCGTCTAGCGCAAGTAGCTCATCGTTTTGGATGGTGTCGGCAATGGCGGTGACATGTTGCCAGCGGTCTTTGTCCGGGGCCTTGCTGGGGAGTTCCTGCAGCATAAGCCCGGCAGCGCTATTGGCGTCTGCACAGAGCCAAATACGGGTAGAGAGTTGCTCACTCTGTTCGAAATACGCTTCTAAGCAAGCCGCCAAGCTGGCGCCGTTTAGGCTGACAATGCCCTGATAGGGCTTGCCGTTCTTGGGGTGTATGGTCATGGCAAGCTGACCGTTGCCGATCAGTGTTTTAAAGTCGAGACTCATCGCTTCGTTGGCGTCGCGGGCAATAGCGCGCAGTTCTCGTTCAGAATTCGCTTCAGCCATAATAAGTGGAACCTCACCATTGCCGCGAACTTGCAGGATCAGCGAGCCCTCAAACTTAATGGTTGCGCTTAATAGGCTGGCGGCGGCGAGGAACTCGCCTAGCAAATTTGCCACCCCTGGCGGGTAGTGGTGGATGCTCAGAATATCTCGGTAGCTTTTTTCTAAACGAACGTGCTCACCGCGAACATCGGTATTGTCGAAAATAAAGCGGTTGATGGTGTCGCTCATGGGGGTATTGAATTCCGTAACTGAGTTGAGGAGGAATTATATCGCTTCCGCTTATATTTATCTGTGTTGAACGTCATTCGAGACTTTGGGCCGGCGGTAATTTTGCGCTCTGGCCAGTGCCAAGGTGAGTTATTCGCCTATGCGTTGAAAGCGATGAATTTGCCTGCGCTGTTTTTTGTTGGGGCGCTCTGGGTGGGCGAAGGCTGAACCGAGGGCTTTGCGATCGGCGGCGTCTTGCTCGCGCTTGGCAATACTGTCGGCGGTTTCCTGATAAAGCAGCGCTGCTTCGCTTGCGCCGCGGCGTTGATCAGACAGTGCGATGACGGTGACGATCTTAGTATCGAAGCCGACCTTAAGACTTAATTCGGCGGCAACTTGGACTTCTTTGCTGACTTTGCAGCGAGCGCCATTGTATTGAACTTTGCCACCCTCGATGGCTTGTTTGGCTAGGCTGCGAGTTTTATAAAAACGCGCTGCCCATAGCCATTTATCGAGACGAATGCCGCTGCTAGATGTTTGTGTCATACCGTTACTTTATATCGAAGATATACGTGAAGGATAGTGCCTAAGCGGTCGGCGGAGTAATAGGTAAAACTTCCGCAAAACTCAGAACCGCGGGATAAGTGAGCAAGTCGCGTGCGGCCTGCTTGCTATCTGGTTGGCGCAAAGTAAGCAGGTGGCGAATACCGAATGTCGCCGCCGCGTCTAGAACGCTGGCAGTGTCATCGACCAAAAGGCTGCGCTCTGGGTCAAAATGCCAGTGTTGCTGCAGTTCACGCCAAAATTCAGGATCTTCTTTGGGCTTGCCGAACTGGTGTGAGCTGATGATTTTACTGATCTGCTGGCCAAGATCGGTGTACTCAAGTTTGAGATTCAGACTGCCGTGGTGCGCATTGGTGACTAGCCAGGTTTCACAATGACTGGCGCTGAGCGCGTCGAGAAAGGCTTTGGTGCTGGGGTGTGGCGCAATCAGGTGAGCGACTTCGCGCTTGAGCGCAACAATATCTACCTTGAGCTGGTCTGACCAATAATCTAGGCAATACCAGTTTAGCGAGCCTTTCTCCGCCATTATGCGATTCATTAATTGTTCGCTAACGCGATCTGGATCTCCACCATGGATTTCGACGTAGCGTCGTGGCAGATGTTGGGTCCAGAAAAAGTTGTCGTAGTGCAGGTCTAAAAGGGTGCCGTCCATATCGAGAAGGACAGTGTCTATTGCTTGCCAGTCAATCATAGGGTGCCATAGCTGACGGCACAGGTCTTAGTTGGTGACTCTGGCCGAATTGAATTTGGTGCTGACCGCATCACGCATTTCGATGACTTCAGCGTAGTTTACATTTAACCACCACTCGGCGCGTTTGCTACCGAATTGGCTGATAGCATTCAGATTGCGACGAATTTCCTGGAAAATAGCGCTGTCTTGTTTGCCTGATGCATTCATTGTGAAACCCTCGTGTTCTTGTCAGCTGGATAAGTACTGCTTACCGAGTGATCAAGGTACAGCTGGGGCCGTGAACGAAGTATAGGGAAAAGCACTTACTGAGTGAAGCCGCATGCTTAAAGTGTGAGCTGCGTCTACTTTTTGCTGTCGCAGCGGCACCCGATTTGGCACTTCATGGCCAAAATCGAATGCCAGCGCGAAGTTTAACGACTTTGATTGCCGCTGGGAATGTCACTAAAGGCTAGGCCTTTATCGGCGCGTGGCTCCTGGGGCAAGCCTAGGACTTGCTCGGCAATTACGTTGCGCATGATTTCGTCGGTACCGCCAGCGAGTCGTATGCCTGGCGAAAACAACACGGTTTTTTGGAAGTGTGCCTGTTGCTCGGCGAAATCTGGCTCGCTAATGACGCCTGATTCGCCCATCAGCTGAATGGCGTAATCAGCGATGTCCTGGTTCATGACCGCGCCGACTAGCTTACCTAAGGCTGCTTCCGCGCCCGGCATGCCGCCCTTGGCAACAGCAGTGAGCATGCGATTAGTGGAGGCTTTGATGCCGGCATGTTTGTAATACCACTCGGCGAGGTGCTCGCGTACCGCTGGATTTGCACTAATAGGCTCGCCATCGATATGAAGGGTTTTTACCAGTTGCAAAAACTCGGGAAAGCAGTCGGGCTGAACGCCAGCTATTGCCAGGCGCTCATTCATTAATACCAGTAGCGCTGCGCCCCAGCCACCGCCGACTTCGCCGAGTCGATAGGCATCAGGGATAATCGCATTATTGAAAAACACTTCATTAAAATGCGAGCCGCCATCCATTTGTTTGATGGGCTTTACTTCAACGCCGGCTTGATTCATGTCGATAAAGAACATGGTCATGCCGCGATACTTAGAAATTGTGGGATCGGTGCGGCATAGAATCACGCCGTAGTCTGAGTGTTGGGCACCGGATGTCCAAATCTTTTGGCCATTGATAATCCAATTATCGCCGTCGGCAACTGCAGTGGTGCGCAGTCCGGCAACGTCCGAGCCAGCGCCGGGTTCTGAAAACATTTGGCACCACACGGTCTCTGCGCTGGCCATTGGGGGCAGTAGTGCTAGCTTCTGCTCTTCTGCGGCAAAATGCATGATGGCTGGGCCACAATTGCCAATACCAATCACAAAATAGCCGTCTGGTTCAGCGTAGTTGCCAACTTCTTGTGACCAAATGACTTTGTGAATATCGCTGAGCCCAGCGCCGCCATATTGCTTAGGCCAGTTCAGCGAGGCGTAACCGGCATCGGCGACTTTTTTGTACCATGCTTTGGCGTCTTCATAAGCTTCGGACTGATCTTTGCGTCCGCCGGTGGCTGATTTTGGTCTGGCATTACTTTCTAGCCAGCTGCGTATTTCGGCGCGAAACGCCGCTTGTTCTGGTGAATCTTTAAAATCCATGAGTATTCCTCAAAAATCATCTAGCAGCTTAGGCTGCTAGCAGCCGGTCGACGAGCAGACTTTTCCAATAGGGATTGCCGCCTAGCAGTGTCGATAGCGCTTGCGCGCGGCGGTAGTAGAGATGGCAGTCAAATTCCCAGGTGAACCCCATGCCGCCGTGGGCCTGAATGTTTTCTTTGCTGCAGAGATAGTAGGCGTCAATGGCGCTAACTCGTGCAGTGGCTGCGGCAAGGGCAAGTTCGGGTGCGTTGGCTGACAGTGCCCAAGCGCCATAATAGGCGTTGGACTTGGCGAGCTCTTTAGCCACAAACATATCGGCCATTTTGTGCTTGATGGCTTGAAACGAGGCAACTTGGCGGCCAAAGGCGTAGCGATCAGTGGTATAGGCTTTGGCCATATCGATGGCCGCTTCACAGCCACCGACTTGTTCAAATGCCAGCAGGACTGCCACTCGATCGCAAACTGTTTGAATCGCTTGCGACGCGCTTATTGTGCCTTCAAGCGCAACGGCGGGCGTGTCGCTAAAAATTAGCTCGGCTCGGGGTAAGCTGGGGTCTAGGCTATTTTGCTCGGTGCGGCTAACGCTGCTGTGCTTAAGCTCGACCAGATATAACCCCAACTCATCAGCATCATTGGTGGCTGCGACAATGGCATGATCGGCGATCATGCCATGCAAAACGGCTGATTTACGGCCGTTCAGCTTATTCTCTTTTACGTGGCATGATGTCATATCGCCGCTGATGGCAGCGGTACTGATAACGTCGCCATTGGCCAGCGCCGGCAGCCACTTGGCTTGCTGTTCGTTTGAAGCAGCGGTTTTGATTAACTCTGTGCCGAGATATACCGACGCGATAAACGGAACCGGGGCTAAAGAGCGTCCCAATTCGGTGGCGATAACGCACAGTTCAAGATAGCTGAGGCCGAGTCCGCCATGCTCTTCGGCAATGGTGGTGGCCGGCCAGCCGAGGGCAACAATTTGTTGCCAGAGCTTGGCGTCGAAGCCGGTGTTGCCATCAATGACTTGGCGTACTACAGCGCTGTCGCATTCTTTGGCCAGCATTGAGCGGGCTTGCTCTTGGATGTTTTTTTGGTCGTCAGAAAAGTCGAAATTCATAGTTTGCTCCTAGGCACCTCGCCGCGGTTTAACACGGCAGGACGATGCCTTGAAGCATAGGCTTGCGCTTAATTCGGCACAATGGCAAAACTGACCAAGAGAATACCCGATGGGGCCAGCGGGCTAGGTGCCCGCATAGATTAGAGCATTAAGGCTTTGAGGCTGGCTTTGAAGCTTTCTTTGGTGGCAGGTTGCTGCCGGTAAGATATTACTAGGCGGCCCACAATTCTTATAAGGTCGTCGAGATCAATGTTGCGATTGTTACGCGTATTGTAAGCATCAAGAGGCTCTTTGAGTAGCTCGCGCCAATGCTCGTCGGATTCGTCAGTGTCTACATGCGGCGCTGCTTCCGAGGCGTTGGTGCCGGAAACTAGGTCGAGCTTGCCAGCTTCTGGCGGCTTGTAGCTAGAGGCAAACCAAATGCATTCTTCCAGCATCAGCGGGAAGTTATTATCATGCAGGGCGGCAATGTCATGAATTTTGATAAACATGCGTTCGCGTTCGATATCAATCAACGCAGCAATGATGTCAGACTTGCCGTTAAAATAGCGGTAGACGGTACGTCTGGTTACGTTAGCAACTTTGGCGATATCTTCTATAGTCGTCGATTTAATGCCCTTGGTAATAAAGCAATCTATCGCGGATTTTAGGAGGATTTTTTTCCCGGTATCGAGATCGTCAACTCTGGCTCCACTTCCCCAGCGCTTGTTCGTTTTCATTCAGTGCACCTAGCTAAATTGGCATTGTCACCATCTTAACATGTTGTAATCTTGTGTTTGAGCCAAAATGGGTCTTATTTCATAAGGGATTGTACGCATTCTGGCGGTGATTCAGCCCTTTGGCAGAGGGCTGGGTCGAGCTGCATTAGCGATCGCATCGGTTTGGATATAAAAAAGGCCGCGTGTGGCAGCCTTTTTGATGGGTTTTGTTTAGTTATCTACGCCGCGGGTTTCTCGAGCACAAATTGGTAAACATCGATTGAATTTCCTCGGAAGCCACCTTCACAGTAGGTCAGATAGTAGTGCCACATTCTTTGGAAACGCTTATCGAAGCCCAGCGGCACGATTTCTTCCCAGCGCTGTTGAAATGCATCGCGCCAGTCTCTGAGTGTGCGGGCGTAACCCATGCCAAAGGCCTCTTCGTCAGTGACCTTTAAGCCCGCCGATGTGGCCTGTTCTTTAAAGATGTCTGGTGTTGGCAGCATGCCGCCAGGAAAGATATAAGTTTGAATAAAATCGGGACTGCTGCTGTAAGGTTCAAAACGCTTGTCTTCAATAGTAATAACTTGAATTGAGGCGCTGCCACCCGGCTTTAAACGTTTGTACACAGTGTCAAAATACGTTGGCCAATATTTTTCTCCAACCGCCTCCAGCATTTCTATAGACACGATATGGTCGTATTCGCCATCAGCGTCCCGGTAGTCAGTGAGAGTAAAGTCTGCTGTACCCAAGGTGTCTGCTTTGGCTAAGCGCTGTTGGGCGAATTCTAACTGGCGTTCAGATAGCGTGATGCCGTGCAAAGACACTTTTTTCTGGCGGCATACTTGCTCTGCGAACCCGCCCCAGCCACAGCCAATTTCCAGAATACTGTCGCCGTCTTTAATATCTAGAAAATCAATGATGCGCTGATATTTGGCGTATTGCGCCTCGGCGAGAGTTTGGTGCTCAGACGTATAGTACGCCGCTGAGTAGGTCATGCTCGGATCTAGCCAGTGCTGATAGAACTCATTGCCCAGATCGTAGTGGTAGGAAATATTGCGGCGACTGCCGCGCTTGCTATTGGCATTGCGCTGATGCCGCCATTTTTGAAAGGCGCCTTCAACCTTGCCACTGTCTAGCATGCCGCCAAAGTTTTCTTCATTGACGACAATCCATTCCACCAACATGGCGATATCAGGACTGTCCCAGTCTCCGTCCATATACGCTTCACTCCAGCCTAAATCGCCGCCGGTAAAGGCCTTGCGTACGGCTTTCCAATTGTGAAGCACAATGACGGGGTTTAGATGTTCGCAGCTGTGTTCTCCAAACTCGACACTATTGCCGTTTGGCAGAGTCAGACTCAAAACTCCGCGAGAGGCATTTGCGAGGGGAGCGAGAACTTTAGCGACCATCTGCTGTTGGCGTTTTGCCCACCAGCCAGAACCTATATTATTTTCTAGAGCAGCAGTGGCTGTCTTCATTGTGACCCCTTATAGTTTTCTAATGCAATTATTGGTCGATACGTGAAATAGATGTCTTTGGTTCAGGGGGGCGGGGTACTAATTTCACTCCCTTGATAAAAAGTTTCAAGGCTTCCCAGTGAATACCAGCAACTGCCTTAATGGTCATTAGCGGTAAGCTAAAAAAATTCTTAATTAACTCGTGGTCTGAGAAAGAGCGGCGTCCGCCGCGGAATACCGCGTGAAGAAGGGCCTTGTCTTGCTCGGTCTCTCTAATTGCTAAGCCAATATATTCGCCCGGTAGATGCATGCGAAAATGGTAGCGCACTGCCATGGGAATAAACGGCGAGACATAAAAGTTCTTATCGCATTGCTGGCGGACAATGCCCTTGCGCTGTTCGCTCTCGGAGACCGGAATTAAATAGCTGTGCCGTTCTTTGAAGGTGTTACTGACTTCATACAAAATAGCGAATAGCTGTCTATCTTCGTTGTAGCAGTAATACACACTCAGGGGGTTAAAGGTGAACCCCAAGATGCGCGGGTAGCAAAGTAAGCTTGCCGAGCCCAGGGTGTCACTGACGCCGTGTTCCCGAAGGGCGCGCTCCAAGTATTGGCGCGGGGCTTCTCCACTGCCATTGCCGAAGTCGCGATGATAGAAGCTAAATATATTAAATTTATTGACCGAAAACAGTTTGCAGCGCTGAGCGGTCTCGCTCAGCTTGTCGAGATCAAATAAAAAACTACTCATGCGATAGACAAAGCGATGTCGACGCGGGTAGAAGCGGTGGTGCAGCACTTCTCCACTGTAGATTGCAGTGTGATCGTCGCTATTCATGCGGCAGCAGTGAGAGGGTCGGGGGTGCTTACATGGATGCGACCGCTGGCATTTTCTACGCTCCAGGGACGTGGGCTGCCTCCCAGTTGTTCCGCAACGGCTAGGCCCGATTGAATACCATCTTCGTGGAAGCCATAGCCAAAATAGCTGCCGCAAAACCAAGTTCTCTGCGTGCCTTGTAGGCTCCAAAGGTGCTTTTGAGCATCGAGGGCGGCGTCATCGAATACTGGATGCTGGTAGCTGAACTGTTTATACACCAGATGTTTACGAGGCTCTCTCAAGGGATTTAGTGTTACAACAATCTGCTCTGAACAAGGTAGATGCTGCAGAGAGTTCATCCAGTAGCTGACAGAAACCTTGCTGCCCTGCTGGTCATTATCGGCGAGGTAGTTCCAGCTAGACCACACTTGGCCCAACACTGGCATCAGCTTTTCATCACGGTGAAGTACGGCGTCATTTTGTTCGTAGGCAAAGGTGCTGAGCAGCCTTTTTTCGTCGGCACTGGCGTCTTCGAGTATGCTTAGAGATTGGTCGGCATGTCCGGCCATAACAATGTGGTCAAAACGATGACTGTCGCCGTGGCTGTCAGTGACCATGACGTGGTCTGAAAAGCGACGCACCTTGGTGATTCCGCAGTTAAGACGGATATCGCCAGTGAAAGCCTGCTTAATACGCTTCACGTATTCCCGCGAGCCACCTACTACGGTTTGCCACTGGGGGCGCTCGTTAACTTGTAACAGGCCGTGATTGTCGCAGAAGCGCAGAAAAGTTTTGGCTGGGTAGGCCATAAATTTTTCTACTGGGGTCGACCAAATGGCGGCGCCCATTGGCAGTAGATGATCTTCCCGGAAACCTGGGCCAAATTTTTCACGCTCTAGTAGTTGCCCCAAAGACATATCGTCCGGCAGGGTCTCCATCCACTCGGCACTTTGCTTGTAAAAACGCAGTAGGTCGCGAATCATGCCCCAAAACCGGGGGCGAAATAAATTGCGCTTTTGCGCAAATAAAGTAGATATTGAATCAGAGCCGCTGTATTCCAAACGACCTTTGTCCAGCGAAACGCCAAAGGACATGTCGGTGCCTTGGTAGGCCACGCCCAGCTCTTTAAATAGGGCCACTAAATTTGGGTAGCAGCGCTCGTTAAATACAATAAAGCCGGTGTCTACCGCGATAGTACCCGCGCTGGTTGAGATGTCGACGGTGTTGGTGTGACCGCCTAAGCGCGAGTCTTGCTCGAACAAAGTAACCTTGTGATTTTTGCTAAGCAGCCACGCACTGCTTAGGCCCGCAATACCGGAGCCGATGACAGCGATGTTTAGAGGTGTGTGGGGTGATGAGTTTGGCATAGTATTATCAGTGATCTCTCGGACTGGTTGGTACGTATAAAGCCTTTTTCCAGATCACGTTGAGTGGGTCTGTCTTGGGCTAGTCATTGCCTCTACGGAGTAAGTATGCGCATTTCATTTCAGTATTGGCGATTTTTTCGCTATGCGCTGCCGGGTTTACCGTTAGCGGCTTTAGGCCTGCCTTTCTATATATACGCCCCGCTGTGGTTGGCTGAGCAAGGTGGTTATGGCTACACCCTAGTCGGAGCGATCTTCTTTTTGGCGCGGATCAGTGACGTTGTCAGTGATTTGCCGCTAGGCGCTTGGGTGGATCGTCGAGGCAGTCATCGAGCCTTATGGCTAGGTTCTTGGCTTTTGATCACCGTTAGTGCGCTTTTATTAGTATTGCTTCCCCACCCATGGTCAGCGAGTGCTTTGGCACTCGCATTAGTGCTGCTGATGCTGGGCTGGACCGGAATAACTGTACCGTGGTTAGCGCTTCCTGTGAACCTTTCGCGGAACAATATTGATCGCCTACGGTATAACAGTAGCCGCGAGGGTATGTTGTTACTGGGCACCTTAATGGCGATGCTTGCGCCCGCGATTGTGGCGCCGTCTGCGCTGCCTTGGGTGTTGGTATCTTTATTACTGATCTTGCTTCTTGCGGTGTATTTGCAAGGCAGCCAGGGTGCCGCTGAGACCACAAAAAACATCCTGAGTTTTAAGGTGCTGTTGGCAGACGTTCGAGTGCGGAGTTTGGCTTTACCGTGGTTTTTGAATATGCTGGCCAATGCGATTCCGGGAACTGTTCTCCTGTTATTTATGCGCGAAGTGCTGGGGGCCGAGGATGCAGTTCCACTGGCTTTGTTGAGTTATTTCTTGGCGGGTTTGATCGGCGTACCGTTCTGGTATTTGCTAGCGAAAAAGTTGGGTGATTTAAGATCTTGGCGAATCGGTCTTTGTAGCTCGGCAATTTTATTTAGTTTTGCGGCATTGCTTGGTGACGGTGATGTGTATTGGTTTATTGCCATTAGCATTGGCACCGGTCTCGCTTTAGGTGCCGACCAAGCGCTGCCATCGGCAATGCAAACAGGCTTGGCGCAGGCCTTGTCCGCAGAGCATGGCGGCGCGGCACTGGGCGCTAGAATGTTTGCTTTGTGGAGTATGCTGAGCAAGGCCGCCATGGGATTAGCGGTGGGCGTGTCATATTTGTGGCTGGGTAGTCAGGCTGATATTAATGTGCCGCCGGTATGGGCGATTACGGCAGTGTACGTGCTTGCTCCAGTGATATTAAAATTAGTGGTTTTTTACATGCTGGGACGCTCAACAGTGGCGTGGATTGGCAAGAGGGAGATGTATGACTCGTGATATTAAAGTGCAAACTTCAGTTTGGCTGAAGCCCCTTCTGTTAATACTTATGTTAACAGCGCACAGTGCGGCCTATGCAGTTGATTGGCGCACGGTCAGCAGTGAGACCTACACTCTGTTGTGGAAAGACCTGACGTTTACTCAGCTGCAAGTGGACCCAGGGCAAGCACGACCTGAAGATGCCGATATTTTGGATCCAGCCTATGCCAAGCAAATAATTATTGAATATAAGGTCGGGGTATCGGCGGATCGATTTAAGAAAATGACGAATAAGGCCTTGGAAGGCGCATTTAGTGAGACCGAGCTAGCACCTGCGGCTGACGACATCGCTCGCTTTTCCAGCTGGTATTTGGCGGTGGAGAAGGGGGATCGCTACCGGCTCACGTGGCTGCCTAGTATCGGTTTAGGTTTGTATCTCAACGACAAGCCGCTGGGCGTGATTACTGCGCCAGAATCGGCTGCACTTATTCTAAGCGTTTGGCTGGGTCGCGCGGCAGTCAGCGAAGAGCAACGTGACATCATGCTTGCAGCTTGGCGGGCGACCTTTCTAGGTGCCTAGTCGCTAGCGCCTGCGCTAGTGTTTTTCTGCAAGCGAAGGGTTTGAAAATATTGCCTAATAACTTATTGATCTAAGCTTAGAATATTTGGCGCAACAAGGTCCTGTCTGCTTGAAATGCCAAGGCCGAATCCCTAGCATGCGCTGCTGATAGCGTGCTGGGAGAAGGTCTGGGTGAACACTGCAACAAAAATGACATTGATACTACTGGGTGTAGTTCAGACTGCGGCTATTAACGCGCAAGAAGATAGCCAAAATCGGCGGGGCCTCAGTATTGAAGAAGTCTTGGTTACCGCGCAAAAGCGTGAGGAGGGCGCCAACGATATTCCCCTTGCTATTGTCACTTATACCGGCGAAGACCTGATTGCCCTAGGCGTTAGCGATACTCGCGATCTCGGTAAGTTACTGCCTGGCTTTACCTATGCCGATGGTGGCTTTAATACCCCGATCTACACCCTGCGCGGCGTGGGCTTTAATGAAAATAGTCAAACCGCCAGTGCCACGGTTGGGGTGTATATAGACGAATTTAATTTGCCCTTCCCAATTATGACCAAGGGCAGCAATTTAGACCTTGCTCGGGTGGAGGTGTTAAAAGGCCCGCAGGGCACGCTCTATGGCCGCAACACCACCGGCGGCGCCATAAACTATATCGCCAATAAGCCCAGTGACAGCCTGATCTATGGTGGCAGCCTAGGGTATAGCAGTTATGAAACCAGCGAAGCGAGTGGCTTTATTAGTGGGCCGCTGGCGGAGACCGTGAGCGCGCGTTTAGCGCTGCGTACCATCATGCGTCGCGACGGCTGGCAGCGCAGTCGTACCCGTCACCCTAGCAGCGAAGCTTACAACGGAAAAACGGGCCGCAATCTCGGTGGTGAGTACCAACAGTTTGGCTATGATACCTTGGGCGAACTCGACAAGCAGAGTGGCCGTTTTTCATTGAGCTGGCTGGCTGCTGACAATATTGATGTTAGCTATCACCTCGACGGCTGGCGTGACCGCTCCGAGCCGCAAGCCCTGCAAGTTATTGCTATTGAATCCCAGAACGCGATTTTAGGCGCCGCCGGCTTGCACCCTGAAGTGGCCGATTACCCCGTTAATGACAAGAACACTCAAGATAGTCGCGCTGCCGACTGGCCGAGTAACGGTATGGAGTTCCGTTTAAACGACAGCTTTTATTCTAGCGGTGTGCGAGTGGGCTGGACCTTGTCAGAAAATTTGGACGCGGTATTTTTGGCGTCGCTAGGTCGTTTCGAGTCCGATGGCAGCTTTATCCCCCAGTCCGGCGTGGATACCGTGAATACCGAGCGCAATGTGTTTGCGACCACCGACTACTATAATTTGGAGTGGCGTTTATCGGGCAATTACAGCGATGACGTGTTCTGGCAGTTCGGTGTCAATTACAGTGAAGACGATGTTGCCGAATTCCAGCGTTTGCATCATGAGACAGTAAGTATCATTTTCCCGGTGGATGCGCCGAATGGTGACGGTTTGGCTGGCTTGGATAATCGCTCGGGTTTTGGCGGCAATCAGTTGGCCGAAGTCGCCGCCGTGTTTGTTCATAGCGAATGGGATGTTACCGACAGCCTGACCCTGAGTGGCGGTGCGCGCTACACCGACGAATCACGTAAGTTTAATGGCTGTGGTCAAGACGTTGACGTTGGCGATGAGCCTGGGGCTGACCAAGACTCAGCCGGAGCGCGGGACGAGGGCGTGGGTTTAGCCACGGCCTTTAGCGCCTTAAGCTTGCTGCAATCGCCGCTGGCAGGTTATCTACCCGGCACCGCTGCGAGGGGTGGCTGCTTTACTTTGGACAGCGAAACCCGTCGTCCTGGCCGCTATTTTGGCGAGTTGCACGAAGATAATGTATCTGGCCGGCTGGCACTCGATTGGCGCTTTGCTGAAGACATGCTGGGGTATATTGCACTGAGTCGCGGTTTTAAGTCAGGCAGCTTTCCAGTAATTAATATTTCCGATTCGGTGCAGTTTGAACCGGTGACACAAGAGCAGCTTGATGCCGTGGAGATTGGCGGTAAATTTACCCTGCTAAATAAAACCATGCAGCTCAATGCCTCGGTGTTTGATTATCGCTATAAAGACAAGCAGCTGGTCACTAATTTCCGCGACCCGGTGTTTGGCGCGCTACCGATTTTGCGCAATGCTCCTAAGTCCACGGTGCGTGGCGCGGAGCTGGACATAAAATACACGCCGGTCGAGGGCTTATATTTGTCATTGGCGGCGGCGTATTTAGATACCGAGGTTAAGGAGTTTGTCAGCGGCGATAGCAATGGCGATGAGTTCGATTTTGCCGGCAAGCCGTTTAATTACAGTCCGCGCTGGGAATACACCTTGCTGCTTGACTATGTGCTGCCGGTATTCGAACGCTATGACTTGTCAGTGGGTATCGACTATAGCTACAGCGGCGAAACTAATGCCTCGCTGGAGCAGGATGAGCGCTTCTTTATTGACGATTATGGCGTGATCAATGCGCGACTGGCTTTTGCGCCGAGTGCAGGGCCTTGGCAGTTGATGTTTTGGAGCCGCAACCTCAGTGATGAGTACTACTATAATAATGTGACTAATCAGCTCGACACGATTGGCCGTTACACCGGAATGCCGGTGACCTATGGCGTCAGCTTTACTTGGCAGCCGTAAACAAGCTGGGGGTTATGTGCGCAAAGGCCTATATTAAAAAATAGTATAGGCCTCGTGGCAGTTGCTGATTTAGTTGTTTATCTCGACCCAAACATAATAGGCCATGCCTAAGTCAACGCGTCCAGAGACGGCTGGCGTAGGCAGGGTGTTTATCGTTTGCGAAGAATTAGGCTGCCAATAGAGTAGCCCGCCCCGAAAGAACAAATCACGCCAATATCGCCGGCGGCTAAATCTTCATGAAACTTAGCAAAAGCAATAATAGACCCTGCAGACGCGGTATTTGCATACTCGTCTAGCACAACCGGCGCTTCTTCAAGTGTGGCACTGCGTCCTAATAATCGCTTGCTGATCAACAAGTTCATATTGAGATTGGCTTGATGCAGCCACCAGCGTTTTAATTCCGATACTTGAATGCCTTCGCTGAGCAAATGGCTCTCGATGTGATCGGCTGCCATTGGGCAAACTTCTTTAAAGACTTTACGGCCATTCTGATGGAATAATTTATCCGGCGCATACGGGTCTTCGTCAGTCGCGCGTGTGGTATAGCCAAAGTTCGAGCGAATATTATTGGAGTATGAGGTCACGCATTTGGTACTGATAACATCAAAGGAGTGAGCAGACTGACACGTGTCACCGCTTTCTACTACGACGGCGGTCGCCACATCACCAAAGATAAAGTGTGAGTCTCTATCCATAAAATTGACTTGAGGCGAGGTCAGCTCTGGATTAATGACCAGCACACCTTTTGAGGTGCCGCCTTTAACGGCGTCAACTGCCCGTTCTAGACCAAAGGTTGCGGCGGAGCACGCCACTAACATGTCAAAGCCAAACCCTTGAATCCCTAGAGCTGCTTGCACTTCAATGGCAATGGCAGGGTAGGAGCGCTGGGTATAGGCGCAGGACACAATTACCATATCAATATCGGCGGCGGTTTTATTCGCAGCGATGAGGGCTTTCTTTGCAGCGAAAATAGCCATTTCTGCTTGATGCGAGACTTCATCGTCACCGCGTGCATCAAGCAGCGGACGCATGCGATTTATATCTAAAACGCCCTCTTTTGCGTAGACATAGCGACTTTTAATACCGGACGCTTTTTCAATAAACTCAGGGCTGGAAAGTGGCTTAGCGTCTAGTTCTCCGGTTTCAATGGCGGCTTGGTTTTCTTGGTTAAACTGGTCTGCCCACGCGTTGTAACTTATAACGAGTTCTTCATTGCTAATGCTATTTGCTGGAGTCCATAGGCCCACTCCGCTAATAACGACTGAGGAGTTCATGTGAGTATTCCTGATATTGTTTTAAGTAAGGTAAAGAAGAGAGTGTGGCCGACATCGCTCATGCAGTCCATATATAGGAATAACAAATGCCAAATGGCACTCAAAATACATAAATTTAGACCCGCTTGTACCGAATGGTCTTAAAGCACCGTGTATTGATGAGGCCTTAGTAGTGTTAATGCAATCGCTACCGGGACGGCGTAGCATGGGGGGCAGATATACTGATCTAAGTGCTTGCCTTGCAAATTACTACGACTCAGAGAGCTTATTATGACTGGCCTATTCGCATTTCTTGCAATCATTATCGTCACCGCCGTTATTTTTTCATTGCGTTTGTCCCGTCGCAGCGGCTGTATCGCTTTTGCCGGAGCCTGGTTATTGGCAGGCTTGTGCAGCGACTTCTTTGTTCACCCCTTGGCACTGCTGGCATTGTTACTGGTATTGGCAGTGATTATTGTCGACAGTTTACGTATTCGGTTTGTTAGTTCGCCAGCGATGGTGGCCTTAAAGAAAATGATGCCGCCCATGAGCAGCACTGAGCGCGAGGCACTTGACGCCGGCACCACGTGGTGGGAAAAGGATCTATTTTCTGGCCATCCCGACTGGTCTAAATTTGAGAAAATAGCCCTTTCAACCCTAAGCGAATCCGAACAAGCTTTTCTGGACAATGAAACTGCAGAGCTGTGCGCTATGCTCGACGAGTGGCAAATCCACCACCACGATAAAGACCTCAGTCCAGAGGTTTGGCAGTTCATCAAAGATAATGGCTTCTTGGGGCTGATTATTCCCAAGGAATACGGGGGGCTCGAATTTACGCCTTATGCCCAAAGTCGCGTGGTCAGCAAAATTGCCAGTCGCTCAGCGGTGGCGGCAGTGAGTGTGATGGTACCGAACTCACTGGGGCCGGGTGAATTGCTAATGAAGTACGGCACCGCTGAGCAAAAAGATTTTTGGCTGGCGCGCTTGGCGAAAGGCGAAGAATTACCCTGTTTTGGCTTAACCGGCCCAGAAGCGGGCTCAGATGCTGGCGCGATTCCGGACACCGGTGTGGTGTGCGAGCAGGAGTTCAAGGGTGAGAAGGTCTTGGGCGTAAAGCTTAATTTTTCTAAGCGTTGGATCACCCTTGCACCGATCGCAACGGTGGTGGGCTTGGCGTTTCGGCTGAGTGACCCAGACGGCCTAATTGGCGATGAGATTGAACGTGGCATTAGCTGCGCCTTAGTCCCTGCGGATTTGGCGGGGATGGAAATTGGCCGCCGCCACTATCCCGGTTCGGCCTTTATGAATGGCCCCATCACGGGGGTGGATGTATTTATTCCCATGTCGATGTTAATCGGCGGGCAAGCATATATTGGTCAGGGTTGGATGATGTTGGTGGAATGTTTGGGTGCTGGGCGAGGTATTTCTCTGCCCGCGCTATCCACCGCCGGTGGTGAAATGAGCTACTTACTGGTTGGCGCTTTTGCCCGGATTCGTCGCCAATTCGGGATTCCGGTGGGTAAGTTTGAAGGCGTTCAAGAAGCTAGCGCGGAGATTGCTGGCGGCGCCTATATGTTGGAAGCTTACCGCGCTCTCGTCACCCGGGCCTTGGCGGATGGTGCGCCGTCAGTGTTGACGGCAATGGCCAAATATCACGCCACAGAGAATATGCGTGTTCTTGTTAATCACAGCATGGATATTCTGGGTGGCCGCGCTATTCAAATGGGCCCACGTAACTTTATGGCCTTGTTGTACCAGACGGTTCCCATTGCGATCACCGTGGAGGGGGCCAATATTCTCACCCGATCGATGATTATATTTGGCCAGGGCGCAATGCGCTGCCACCCCTATTTGGCGGATGAATTAGAAGCCTTGTCCGACGAAAGCGACGGTGCAGTGGAACGGTTTGATGGCTTGTTGAGCAACCATCTAGCGCATACCGCTGGGGTTTTTAGTCGCGGCTTTCTGCTGGGTTTAACGGCCGGAAAATTTACTAAGTTAGCATGCGGAAACAGCGAGCTGTCGACGCGTTGGTATCCAAAGATTGATCGCTACAGCGCAGTTTTTGCCGCCACGGCTGACTTTGCCTTGCTGCTGCTTGGCGGTGATCTCAAGCGTCGAGAGCTGCTCTCTGCACGCTTAGGGGATATCCACAGTCAACTTGTTATCGCCTGCGCTATTTTGAAGTTCCACGATCATCAAGCCCCTAGCGAAGCAAATACACTGCACGCAGAGTTTGCCTTAAAACGCAGCTTTTCCGACTTGAATAAGGCCTTGTTAGGTTTTTATCGAAACATGCCGCAGCGGTGGATGGGTCGGGTATTACAGACAGTATTTTTCCCTTGGGGCGTGCCAAATTTTGAGGTGTCAGATAATGATATTCGCGGTTTGGGCGAGATGATAATGAAGCCTAACTCGGTGCGTAGCATGTTCGCTGAGGCGGTATATATGAGTGCCGACGATCAGGATGCACAAGGGCGTATTCATTGCGCTTTTCAATTGCTAACGGAAATTGACAAGGACTATAACCAGTTTCTTGAATACGAGCATCGTGGCCGTTTACCCGGAGAGACCATGGCTGAAAAATTACAGCTAGGGGTTAGCCAAGGCTTATTCAGTGAGGAGCAGGCTGCGCGCTTAGCTGAGTACGATGAGCGTCGCTACGACTGTTTACTGACGGATGCCTTTGATGCCCAGTTGAATAATGTGGATGTGCGACCTGTTCGGCCAAAGTCATTGGAGCGGTAGGTGAAGAAGATATTTACTGACCAAAATTTGATGATGGTTGTGCATGTGCAAAATTTATTGGCGACCGCTGGGGTGTCTGCTGAGCTGAGAAATGTCTATGCTGGCGGTGCATCTGGTAGCTTGGCGTTTACCGATGTTTGGCCGGACCTGTGGATTGATGCACAGAGCGTGGCGCGGGCAGAGGCATTATTGATACAGATGCGCAGCCAGTCGGAATCGGTATGGACGTGTTCGGCTTGTGATGAAGAGAATGCTTCGAGTTTCGATTATTGCTGGCAGTGCGGTGAGGCCTCGCCGGAAATAGTGATTGATTAGCGCGTGTTCACACGGTAGTGACAAGATAGATATCTCGGGAAATACTAGGGGTAATTGCCTATCAAAAAGCGCAAATGCTTGCGCTATATTGAAAGCTGTTATCTTTTTGACAATGAGCTTTGTTAAAAGATGATGGGACAGGTCTTGTCTTCTGTTGCGTGAAGATGCGACTGATTTTTTGGGGCCTCGCGGCCCCTTTTTTATGTCTAAAAAGTGATTACAGCTGGCTTATATCCCTCACCGCGCCTTTGTCGGCACTAGTGGCCATTTTGGCATAGGCTTTTAGCGCCGCTGACACTTTTCGTGGACGCTCATTTAGCGGCTTCCAAGCCTCGGCGCCCTTGGCGTCCATCGCCTTTCTGCGCTTATTAAGTTCGCTTTCGTCTATCAGCACATTAATACTGCGATTGGGGATGTCGATACGAATAATATCCCCTTGTACTACTAGGCCAATCGCACCGCCGGCTGCGGCTTCTGGTGAGGCGTGACCGATAGATAAGCCAGATGTGCCGCCCGAGAAACGACCATCAGTGAGCAGAGCGCAGACTTTGCCTAAATCCTTCGATTTAATATAGCTCGTAGGGTAGAGCATCTCTTGCATACCGGGGCCGCCTTTGGGGCCTTCGTAACGAATAATAACCACATCGCCTGCTTTAACACGGTCGTTGAGAATATCGTCAACCGCACCTTCTTGGCTCTCGCAAATATGCGCCGGGCCTTCAAAGACCAGTATGCTTTCATCAACGCCCGAGGTTTTTACCACACAGCCGTCTTCGGCAATATTGCCATGCAAGACCGCTAAACCACCCTCGGTAGAAAAGGCATGCTCTAGGTTGCGGATACAGCCATTGTCGCGGTCGGCATCTAGGGACGTCCAGCGAGTGTCCTGACTAAAGGCCGTTTGGGTTGGAATGCCTGCTGGGCCAGCCTTGAAGAAGTTTTTCACTGCCTCGTTGTCGGTGGTCATAATATCCCACTGCGCCAGTGCCGCGCCCATCGTGCTGGCGTGAACTGTGGGTAGACTGACGTCAATTAAGCCAGCGCGGTCAAGCTCGCCAAGAATAGCGAAGACACCACCGGCTCTATGCACGTCTTCCATGTGGTAGAGCGGGGTATTCGGCGCGACCTTGCACAGCTGTGGTACTTCACGAGATAGCTCGTCGATGTCTTTAAGGGTGAAATCCAGCTCAGCTTCTTGCGCGGCGGCTAATAAATGCAAGATGGTATTGGTGGACCCGCCCATGGCGATATCCAGCGTCATCGCGTTTTTAAAGGCGCCGTAGGAGGCAATGTTGCGTGGCAGCATCGTCTCGTCGTCTTCTTCATAGTAGCGTTTGGTAATCTCTACAATGCGGCGACCAGCTTCCAAGAACAATTTTTTGCGATCGGCATGGGTGGCCAGCATAGAGCCGTTGCCGGGCAGCGACAGACCGAGGGCTTCGGTTAGACAGTTCATCGAGTTGGCGGTGAACATACCAGAGCAAGAGCCGCAGGTTGGGCAGGCAGAACGTTCGTATTCAGCGACTTTTTCGTCGGATGCCGTGTCGTCTACCGCAATGACCATAGCATCGACCAAGTCGAGTTTATGTTCAGACAGCTTGGTCTTGCCTGCCTCCATGGGGCCGCCAGACACGAATACCACGGGGATATTTAGGCGTAGCGCAGCCATCAACATACCTGGGGTGATTTTGTCGCAATTCGAGATACACACCATGGCATCGGCGCAGTGGGCATTGACCATGTATTCCACTGAGTCGGCGATGATATCGCGGCTGGGCAGGCTGTAAAGCATGCCGTCATGGCCCATGGCGATACCGTCATCCACTGCTATGGTATTGAATTCTTTGGCAACGCCACCTGCGGCTTCGATTTCACGGGCCACTAATTGGCCCATATCTTTGAGGTGGACGTGGCCGGGAACGAATTGCGTAAAGGAGTTAACCACCGCAATAATAGGCTTATCAAAATCGCCGTCGGTCATGCCGGTTGCGCGCCACAAAGCGCGGGCGCCCGCCATATTGCGGCCGGCGGTGGTGGTTTTTGAACGATAAACAGGCATAAATAGTCCTCGTAGGCGGTCGTCAGGCCCTGTCGTGCATATAGTGTAAAGCGCGGCAGTTTAACACAGCGCGGGCTGCCGTCGCATAGTGTAAAACCCGGGGTGTTTATGCTGCTTATGCGTTAATCTGATTATAGTTAGCAGATAATCTATCTTGCTTGCAGATCGGTCAATTCTGATAATGACCTTGGCCAGCTAATAAAAAGACATACCACTCTTGGAGTTAAATAATGGATGAAGCCTTAGGCGCAGTAAGCAGCGTCGCACCGGATTGGCTTGGTGAGTGGGGCCCGTTTGCGGTACTCATGGTGTTGTTATTCGCTGTATGGCTCTTTACCCGTAAAATCTTTGCGGTACAGAAGGATCACGGCGCAGACATTCGTTATCGGGAGCAGGGTACCAAGCTGGTCTTTCGCTTGAGCGGGGTGTTGTTGGGCATTACCACGTTTCCCATGGATAGCGAGCTGCGCGGTCAATTGCTGAGCCTGGTTGGCTTGCTAATGAGCGCGGCAATAGCCCTGTCTTCAACATCGGTGATGGGTAATTTGATGGCGGGATTCATGCTGCGGACGGTGAATAGCTTTCGCGCCGGTGATTATATTGAGTTTCGCAACGAACTCGGCCGCGTTTCTCAGCGTGGTTTACTGCATGTGGAATTTCAGAACGAAACCAGTGAGCTGGTTACCGTGCCGAACCTATTGTTAGTGCAAGAACCCTACAATGTAGTGCGATCGTCCGGCACGGTGGTTTCAGCGGAAGTGTCGCTGGGTTATGACGTCGATCGCCGTGATATTGAAACGGCCTTGCTAAAAGCTATTGAAGCTGCGGAACTTGGCGATGGCTTTGTCCAAATTCGTAATTTGGGCGATTTTTCTGTTAATTACCGAGCCAGTGGCTGGCTTAAGGAAGCGGCTCTACTAGTCAGCGCGCGTTCTCGCCTACGCGGCAAAATGATCGACGCCCTTCATGACGCTGGTGTTGAGATTGTGTCGCCTTCCTTTATGAATCAGCGACCCTTGCCACCTGAGTTAAAATTTATTCCCAAGCGCAAAAAGGTGATGCATCCAGAGGAAGATAAAAGTGGTCATGCGGAAGAGATTCTCTTTAGCAAGGCCGAGGTTGCTAGCGCAGTTGAAAATTTAGAAGGGAAAATCAAAAAATTAAAGGAAAAATTGAAAGCTGAACCTGAAGAAGGGGCCGAAGAGCTGGATAGGGACGCAGTAAAAGCAGAGTTATCAGCGTTGACCGAAGAGCTTGAGCAGGCAAGAGACAATGCCAAGGAAGATGCAGCAAAAGATCGCCACACCAAAGATGATAGCGACCTTGATGACAGTAATGAGGAAAAAAATATCAAAAATTAGACTAGGATGTAGTGGCCCCTGCTATAAGTGACGCTGCAGCGGTTTCGCGATTGCGCTTGCCTGTCTTGAGGGTGGCGAAGGTGTGATTATTAGAACTATAGCAAAGTTAGGTGGATGCGATGGATCACGACAAACGCAGGGGTGAAGACCCAGTGCCGCATAATGCGGAAAAAATGCTTAATGAATTACAACGCTTGTCATTGAAGCGGTTAGAAGGCTATGGCTGGCGGCTTCATTTTATCCGTAGGCCATTATTCCAAGAAGTTGTGGTAGTGGTGATTGACTCCGCCGGTGAAAAAATGGGCATTCTAGAAGAAGATGGAAGTGTTGATATGTCGCCAGCTATTAAGCTGCGCGAGTAAAAATAATGAACGAGTATAAGCGCCGATAAAGATGGCGCTTATACTCTCGGTTTTACAATCAAGTTATCAAAATCATTAGTTAATTTGCGTTTTTATCCAATCGCTTAATGCCAGACCTGTGCCCATCGGCCAAGGTTTAATGTCTTGCACAGGCACAATTTTGTAATCGTCTAACTCGTGATTAAGTTTTACTTCTCCAGCCGCTTTTACGTGATAGGCAATAATCACCTGATTTTGCTGTGCGAAGGGATATACGCCAACGAGTGACGTTTCCAGAGCGTGGAGATTTAGCTCTTCCATGGTTTCGCGGCGCGCGCACTCTTCCGGGTCTTCACCGGCTTCTAAAAAGCCTGTGATAATAGAGTAAAAGGTTTTTGGCCAGCTCACGTTATGCGCCATCACTACGCCACCTTCCACTTCAACAATCATGGCCACCACGGGCACCGGGTTGTTCCAGAGCACGAATCCACAGCTTGTATCGGAGCAGCCCTTGCGGATTTCACTTTCTATTAAAATTTCGGCAATGGGGTTTGCGCATTGGGGGCAGAAATTCATGGTGGGGCCTCGTCATTATTGTCGTGTAAAATCCTTAAGTTCGAGATTTTGCCACAGACAGGCTGTGCGCGACCATGTTTACGGCTAAGGTAATGCCTACAATAGAAACAAATAGCGAGTTGGTATGGATCTGAAATTAGTTAATAAAACCGCCCTAGTGACAGGAAGTAATCGTGGCACGGGGGAGGTGATCGCCCAGACCTTAGCAAGAGAAGGCGCTATTGTGGTCTTTCACAGCAATGAAGAAGGTGCTGCGCTTGAGCCGGCGGCCGCAACCAAGTTTGCTCACGCGGTGTGGGGGGATATTGCCACGGCGGCTGGCTGTGATCAGGTGTTGGCGCAAACTAAAAATGCCGTAGGCGATATCGATATTCTGGTTAATAACTATGGCACGGCGACTGCGGGAAAGTGGGCGGTGAGTGCGACAGATGATTGGCTGGATATGTATCAGAAAAATGTCTTGTCAGCGGCGCGCTTAATCCAAGGTTTGACCCCCGCAATGACAGCCCGAGGCTGGGGCCGAATAGTGCAGTTAGGTACTATCGGCAGCCATCAGCCCAATAATATTATGCCGCATTACTATGCCTCTAAAGGCGCTTTGGCGACCATGAGCGTGAGTTTGACCAAAGAGCTTAGTAATACCGGCATCACCGTGAATACCATCTCCCCAGGTTATATTCGTACTGCGGAGCTGGAAGCCGGCTTTCGTCGTCGGGCGGAGAAAAAAGGCTGGGGCGATGACTGGAGTGAGATTGTCAAAAAAATTGTCGAAACCGAATATCCAAACCCATCTGGCCGTATCGCGGAGCGTCAGGAAGTTGCTGATCTGGTGGCCTTTATTTGTAGTGATCTAGCTGGTTTTATCAACGGACAGAATATTCGTATTGATGGCGGTGCCGTGCGTTATGTATAAGATCTTTAGACCTTGCCCAGCAAAGTCACTCGGGTAAGAACTCCGCTAACACGCTATCGAGCATGTCATAGCCTCGCGGGCTTGGCCTATATTTACCGTCGGTCTTTTGGAGTAAGCCGGATAACATCAAATCATCTACGGTGCGGGCAATATGTGACCATGGTAAGCCGCTGCGCTGCTCAAACAATTCGCTTGAAAAGCCCTGCTGTAAGCGCAATGCATTCATCATGAATTCTAGTGGCAGATCAGCGTTTTCTATCTTAGTGGTCTTGCTACTTCGCGACGGGCTGCGCTGCAGGTAGTCTTCAGGCGTGCGGGTTTTCTGATAGCGAATAATATTGCCCTTGGCCTGGGTGATTTTTCCGTGCGCGCCAGCACCTATCGCCAGATAATCGCCAAACTGCCAGTAGTTGAGATTGTGGCGTGACTCATGCCCCGCCTTTGCAAACGCCGACACTTCGTAGCGCTGAAAGCCGGAATAGGACAGCGAGTTAACACCGGCACTTTGAATGCGGTGCATCTCGGTTTCTAGCGGCAAGCTTGGCGGACGTTTAAAAAATTCTGTATTGGGCTCAATAGTAAGTTGATACCAGCTGATGTGCGGCGCACCGGCGTCGATAGCTATTTGTAAATCACTCAAGGCGTCCGTCTGGGTTTGATCATTAAGGCCGTGCATAAGATCGACATTAAAATTATCGAAACCAGCTTTTTGGGCACAGTGAATGGCACGCAGCGCGTCGTCACTATTGTGTATTCTGCCGAGTTTTTTGAGCTGACGGGGATCAAAACTCTGTACGCCGATTGATAGTCGGTTGATACCTGCATGTCGATAACCATCAAAGCGGGTTTGCTCAACGGTGCCGGGGTTGGCTTCCAAGGTAATTTCGATATCACTGGCAAAATCTATGCGCTCACGCAATTTGGCAAAAAGTGTTTGGTAAGCTTCAGGGCTAAACAAGCTGGGTGTGCCGCCGCCGATAAAAATACTTTGCAGTTCTCGACCTTGAATAAACCCTAAATCCTGGTCAAGATCCTCCAGCATCGCATCGATATAGGCCTGTTCTGGCAGATCCCCTTTTTGTTCGTGGGAATTAAAGTCGCAGTAGGGGCATTTGCGCACACACCAGGGAATGTGAACGTATAGCGATAAAGGCACCGGTTTTAGTAGGCGCGGTCCGGCGTTCATGGTCGATAATGTGGAATTATTCATAGCCGGATTTTACTTTTGCTGGCCTGCTGCGGGCGCCAAGTTTAGCATTATTAAGCGACTTGTTTTTACCTTCTAGCGCAGTTAATAATGGCCTGATTGGTCCTCGATGGGTTTTGTAGGTTTGCTGCGAGTCTTGGTTTTGTCCTGCGCTTCGCAAGCACCGGCGCGGCCAACGTGCCCCGGAAATAACTGCCCTTCGGCTCAAACAGTTTCCCTTGCTGCAGTGCTCAGCATTGCTGAAGGGAAATTGGCGTAAGCTGCGAGTCTCTTGGTAAAAATAAGCAGTAATCAGATAGCAGATTGCGGGACGGTTTTAAGTCCCGCTTTTGAACGCACCGAGCATCGCTGCCGTATCGGAGCATCAGCACCAATAGCTGCGCCTGTCGCAAGGAGCCCGCTTCAGCCGCTCAGTGTCCCAGAGACTTCATACGCGCCGATGAAAATCCAGCACACTGTTTTTTTACCTCCAGTACAAGCGGCCATTTTTACTCAACGAGATTGTTTCACCAGGGCCACCGTTGTCATCGATCGAGGTGTAAGTCGTTTCTAGGTACATATAATCCCAAGTCAGAGACTCCAGAAACCTATCATCGTCACTGGACGCGTTCACCTGGATCGTTGCGAGAACCGCCTGGGTAAGAACCGCTTGGTACACAACGACTGGTCTTGAACACCCTTCTTCAATTTCAATAGTAAGTTTTTCATATGGTCTTCCCGTAACTAAGGCGGAACGGAATGCAGGACTGTAGGAGTCGATGTCTTTGATCATGTGCACTTGTTGTCCGACTTCCTCAACGCGGGCCACAGAAATCCATTCTTTGCGGTGCGCCTCATCCGTGCTGCTTGTCCGGGCCGGGGAAGGATGGGGGGCTTGGGCGATCATATACATCCGTTTCCCAGGGTCGCAGCGCGCTGCGACTTCTGGCGGCGCAGCGCCCACCCTTTCGAGGCCGTCTATCTCTACGTTATTCGCCTCGCATGCCGTCAGAAACAGCATCAAGACAAGGACCGAAATACTAAGTTTCATCGGTGTGCCCGATTCTCTACAAAGTCCCAGCCTTCTATCACATCGGTATCCGGGGCCCCATTGGCCTTCTGTGGGGTATACGTCCATACAACTTTTTGAAAGGTCAGCTCAACTTTCTCACTCAAGCGAGCATCTTCGCCACCCCCACCCATCGATACCTTCGTTACATACACCTTTTTGAGTTTGATGACAAAATAAACGAAAGGCTCGCTACCTCCTTTTCTCACTCTGAGTGTCACCTCTTGTATCATACGACCTTCCACGAGCGCCTTCCGTAGTGCTGGACTGGAACTATCAAGGTACTTGGTCACAGCGAGGGCGTTTGCAGTTGGTCGCCCGTTGCTCTGTCCGCCGTACTGTCCGGTATTTGGGTTACTACTCATGCCTTCCGAAAATTCCAAGACATCTATTTGACCCTCGGAATCTCGGTCCTGCGTCTCACCTCGAATTCCGCTCTCGCTGGAGAACTCCAAAAACATGGAGATGCCCGCCTGGGCGGTATAGGGCAAGATCATAAAGAGTGGCAGCAGGAGCCAGGAAACTCGCTTCATCATTGAATGTGATTTTTTCATGGTGGGTTCCGTTGTGGATATGCTTATGGCTTGCAGGATGCCACTAGCCGAGAGAGTTTATTGTTGACGGAGGGTACGGGTATTTGCGTACACATCATAGCGCTATTCCTGATTCTCCTCTTCCGCTTGTATGCGGCGGCGCCCCGGTGCACTGCGACCTCAAGCGGAGCCTTGCTGCCGATACGCACTTGATTGCTGGGTCGAGTGCTGCGATGGCGGGTATTCTTTAGTATCTCGTCATACCCGACCCCGATCGGGTATCCATTTGAGTGCAGCGAATGCCGTTGTTTCGATATCTGATCTTCGGAATATTTTGTGCGCCGACTGCTAGCCTCGATTTCGCCCCGCTGGGTGACTCACTTTATTCGGCACTACGTGCCTCACCCTACGGGTCGCCAAAAAGCGGCGATCAAATAGGAAGCTTTGTCTTTTTGCTTGGCCCAAAAATAAAGTAAGCAAAGAAAAAGGGCACCCGTGCATCACCGTTGATGGCAAAAAACGCCATCGATGTAACTCGGGGCTTCCTGCCCCTCGGCCTAAAGGCCGACCCTACGGGCGTTCAAAACGGCTATCCTGCCGTTTTGTCATCCGCGCTTCGCAAATAACGGCGCGTGCAGCGTGCCCCGGGAAAAACTCGCCTTCGGCTCAAACAGTTTCCCGCTTAATCCCTTACTTGCTGAAGTGCTCAGCGGTGCTGAAGGCGATTGATGTATGCTGGGAGTGTTGTGGTGACAACCGTCGTTTTCGTAATGGCTAGTTTCTTTATGATGCCGCCATACCCGACCCCGATCGGGTATCCATGTGAGCGCAGTGAATGCCTTTGTTAGATGCCAGATCGATAGCCTGTTGTGTGGTTTTACCGCTAGCCCGGTTTTCGCCCTCGCTGGGCGACTCACTTTCTTTTTGCTTTGCCCAAAAATAAAGTAAGCAAAGAAAAAGGGCACCCTGCATCACCGTCGATGGCAAAAAACGCCATCGATGCCTTCCGCGCTTCGCAAGTAACGGCGCGTGAAAAACTCGCCTTCGGCTCAAACAGTTTCACGCTTGAATCCGTTACTTGCTGAAGTGCTCAGCGGCGCTGAAGGGAAATTGGCGTAAGCCGCTAGTTCTGTGCTAAAACAAAATTGTTTATTATTTGATACCAGAACGTGGCACGGTTCTTAGCCCCGCTTTTGAACTCACCAAGCATCGCAGAAATTCAATGGGATGTTTTTAGCGAGGACTGTCTGACCCGAAGGCGAGTTCCGCAGCGATCCCATTGGATTTTTGCGAGGTGAGGGTACCCGAAGGGTGAGTGATAGCGGGCGAATTTCTTGCTTACTTCTTTTTTCGCAAAAAGAAGTAAGTCGCCCAATGAGGGCGAAATAAAAGCAAGCAGAAGGTCTTAATAATGCAATGCAGAATGATTTACCGACTTGTTTGGAGTTTTACTTGGCCCCAAAAATCTAAATGGAGTTCATTATGAAGCAAACAACTGATTACCTAAGACTTAATGCCTTTAACAGACCGTTGTGGACAACAGATGTTTTTTTTGGGGAAAAAACGGCCTTTTTCCGTCTGTGTTTCCATGCGTAACGCGGGCTGTCAAATTTACGCCAGACGTTTCCTGTCCAAGAAGTATTGAAAAGTATACTAAGTATTTTTTCAGCATGCTCCTCGTCCAATCCGTACTCCTTTAGACTGTTTTTAAAGTCTTCAGTTTCAAATCTTGGGCCTATGTCTGATAATATGCCTCCAATATTACTTCTCACATCTTCGTCAACTAAACCAACTAAAGAGTCACCTAATTCTGATGCGAACCACTCGGAATAGGAGTTAATTGCGGAGAAAACATCTTGTTCAGTAAATGGCGGCTCTTTCTTTAAAGACTGCATTGCCCGAAAGAAGCTTATTAGATCTCTCGGCAAGTATCTCGTGCTATCTAAAACAAAAAGAATGCTATCTTTCCCTGCAATTTTTGTCGGAAACCATTCCTTCCATAAATAACGAATATCTTTATTGAAACCAAAAAGATGTGCTCTATTTTCAATCACCCTTAAAAGGTAGCTGTCAAATGGTTTTCCTTCCTTATCATACCAATCTAAAGGAATTCCATTGTCATTGGCACGTTTAGTGAGATTAGGATCGGGAACCAAGTCGAGGACTTCATCGCGAAACAAAATTATAACTTTGCTGTTATTTTTTTTCTCGGAAAAGAAATTATTAACTTGTCTTATGGCTGCAACCAAGTCAGCTAAGTATCCCGCATGACTTCGCCCATTTCGCAAAAGATAGTCTAAGCCATCTAAAACCAAAAAATGCGAAGCATCTATATTTGGAAGCTCGGATAAAGCTAACTCAATGGTTTCGACCAATTCTGCAGGATCTTTCACCTTAGAATCTGCAGATTTATCATACTTCCCTTGTATGGACAATATTGTAGACGCAAATTTTGAATAGAGGCCCTTTCTAGATGTTTCTTGAACCACCTGCACCAAGCTATTTGAACCGAGTAAACCATACTTTTTTAGATCATCAAATAATGCAACAGCAGAGCTTCCTGAATCAGTTAGATTAGCATTGCCTTGGTAAAGGGATACTATTCTTATGTATAGAAGTAACTTCCATACTGTTACGCTACCTCCAACCTTTTCACCTGAAGTGCCTGATGTTTTCTTTAGCAGATTAAACTCAAATTCTTCTAGATCATCTACCTCACAGAAAAAGTCCCACCTTGACTCGGACATTGCTTTAAGCTTCGAGGCTAGAGCTGATTTTCCTGCTCCTTTCGAGCCGTAAACAAGATATTTGTTTCGCTTGAATATTTCTTCAGTAATGCCATTTATGTCGACATATGCAGAGTCAACTAATTCTGGAGCGTGAATACGCTCTTCTTGAGCATCAGTATATTCAAAGTTTATTTCTGAAAATCTCATTTATCCCTCGGTGTTAATATTATTTGTAACTGTCCACAAGGCTCATCCGTCTCAAATTGATTGTCAGGAGCTCTTGATTTTTGGATGCGAGTAAAGAAGCTTATAATATGCTGATTAACATCAATATTTTCAAAGACTCAATAACCCCGCAAAATTAAACCGGTCAGTAGGCCATGCTATTAAAAAGCTGCGCTATACCAAATATGAGGAAAGTCTATTGAATGCCCGCTGCGGGACGATGCATTTCCTTTGCTCGTGGATTAGAACAGCCATGTTCATTGTTGAGTTCGAACAGTAGTCCCTTAGGAACGACTTAACAAGCCATTCCCGTGGAAAGTTGATGTAGAAGTGGCTCTACTTGAAGAGTGTGCTGGGCTTAGCTTAAGCCCAGCTGATCCCAAATATCGTCTATTTTCTGAATAACGGCAGGATCTTTTACAATCGGTCGGCCCCATTCACGGGTGGTTTCGCCGCCCATTTTATTGGTGGCGTCCATTCCCATTTTGGAGCCTAGGCCAGAAACCGGTGAGGCAAAATCGAGATAATCGATAGGCGTGTTTTCTACCAGTACGGTATCTCGCGCTGGGTCCATGCGGGTGGTAATCGCCCAAATAACATCATTCCAGTCACGGGCGTTTACATCGTCGTCACAGACGACAACGAATTTGGTATACATAAACTGACGCAAAAACGACCACACACCAAACATGACGCGCTTGGCGTGACCGGGGTATTGTTTCTTAATGGTAACTATCGCCATGCGGTAAGAGCAGCCTTCTGGCGGCAGATAGAAATCGACGATTTCTGGAAATTGGCGTTGTAGCATGGGTACCAAGACTTCGTTTAAGGCGACGCCAAGTACTGCTGGTTCGTCAGGCGGACGGCCAGTATAGGTGCTGTGATAAATTGGTTTTTTGCGGTGACTGATATGCGTAACGGTGAATACCGGAAAGCTATCTACTTCGTTGTAGTAGCCGGTATGGTCACCGTAGGGTCCTTCATCGGCCATTTCTTCTGGGTCGATATAACCCTCAAGAATAAATTCCGCGGTTGCCGGCACCTGTAAATCATTACTTAAACATGTGGTGAGTTCGGTTTTGCTGCCGCGCAATAAACCGGCGAAAGCATATTCACTAAGTGAGTCTGGGACTGGTGTCACGGCGCCCAAGGTGGTTGCCGGGTCTGCGCCTAGCGCGACTGATACCGGAAACCGTTCTCCGGGATGAGTCGCTTTAAATTCTTGGAAGTCTAAGGCGCCACCACGGTGAGACAGCCAGCGCATAATCAGCTTATTTTTGCCGATCAATTGCATGCGATAAATGCCGAGGTTTTGCCGTTCTTTATTCGGGCCGCGAGTGATGACTAGCGGCCAAGTGATTAGTGGTGCGACGTCGTCGGGCCAGCAGGTTTGGATGGGCAGGGTGTTTAGGTCAACAGCATCGCCTTCAATGACACATTCCTGACAGGGGGCATTACTCACCATTTTCTGACCCATATTCAAAACTTGCTTGAATATTGGTAGCTTGCTCCAGGCGTCGCGCAGTCCTTTAGGGGGATCGGGTTGGCGCAAGAAGGCGAGTAATTCCCCTACTTCATGCAAGGCCTTAACATCGTCCTTGCCCATGCCCATGGCGACACGCTTGTCGGTGCCAAATAAATTCGCGAGAACCGGAATGCTGTAGCCAATAGGGTTTTCAAATAACAGGGCCGGACCGCCGGCACGCAGCACGCGGTCGCAGATCTCGGTCATTTCCAGATTTGGATCAACAGGATAGCTGATGCGTTTCAGCTCACCCTGCTTCTCTAAATGCCGAATAAATTCTCTGAGATCTTTATACATAAGCTCGACGTGGTTGCTGAATCTGGAGAGTTAGTAATCTTGTACGGCTAGATCTATAGATTGGTCTAGCCGCACCGGAATTTATTTACTTCCGCTTCATCGAATCGAAGAATTCTGCATTCGTCTTGGTGTCTTTGAGTTTGTCGATTAAGAACTCAATGGCAGCGGTGTCTTCCATGCCGTGCAGTAATTTACGCAGTATCCACATTCTTGCTAATTCTTCTTCACCGGTCAGCAGTTCTTCGCGACGGGTGCCTGAACGACGAATATTAATAGCAGGGTAGACACGTTTCTCGGCGATTTTGCGGTCGAGATGTAGCTCGTTATTACCTGTGCCTTTAAATTCTTCGTAAATAACTTCGTCCATTTTCGAGCCGGTATCGATCAAAGCCGTCGCGATTATGGATAAGCTACCGCCTTCTTCGACGTTACGTGCAGCACCGAAGAAACGTTTTGGACGCTCTAGAGCGTGGGCGTCAACACCGCCGGTTAGCACCTTGCCAGAGCTGGGAACGATGGTGTTGTAGGCTCGAGCGAGACGAGTGATCGAATCTAGCAGAATTACCACGTCGCGTTTGTGTTCTACCAAGCGCTTAGCTTTTTCTATAACCATTTCGGCTACTTGGACGTGACGGGCTGGTGGCTCGTCAAAGGTAGACGCGACAACTTCGGCGCCGCGAACACCGACCGAGCGTTGCATCTCGGTAACTTCTTCTGGGCGTTCGTCGATCAGCAAAACGATGACATAACACTCTGGGTTGTTGCGGATGATACTCGCTGCAATGTTCTGCAACATCAATGTCTTACCCGCTTTTGGCGGCGCAACGATCAAACCGCGTTGTCCCTTACCGATGGGGGCAGCCAAGTCGATGATGCGACCGGTTAAATCCTCGGTTGAGCCAGTACCTAATTCTAATGTCAGGCGCTCATTCGGGAATAACGGAGTAAGGTTTTCGAATAGAATTTTGTTCTTGGATTGTTCTGGACGGGTGAAGTTAACTTCGTCGACTTTCAATAATGCAAAGTAGCGTTCGCCTTCTTTGGGCGGGCGGATCTTGCCGGCAATGCTGTCGCCAGTGCGCAGATTAAAGCGTCTGATCTGGCTAGGAGATACGTAAATATCGTCTGGCCCTGCTAAGTAGGAGCAGTCCGCAGATCGCAAGAAGCCGAAGCCGTCCTGCAAGATTTCCAAGACGCCATCGCCATGAATATCTTCACCACTTTTGGCGTGGCGCTTGAGGATGGAGAAGATAATGTCTTGTTTGCGAGAGCGGGCAACATTTTCTAGGCCGCTTTCTTTGGCAATATCGAGTAATTCTTGGGCTGATTTTGTTTTTAGATCGGTCAGATTCATAGGTATATGGGTTTAGTGGTATCAATTAGACAGGATATGAGCGAGACGTGGGAACGGCAAAAAATGATAAGCCGGGACGAACTCGACGAGTTAAGCTGAAGCGAATATAAGGTTATTTATTGGGTATTGTTTGAAGAATCTTGCGCACTCTAGCACTGAAAAGACAGGTCGTCCAGCTTTTAGAGTAAGCCCGCACAGTTAAATTTGTACGGGCTGCGATAGCACTACAGTGCTGAGTTTACGAAATCTAGCAGCTGTGTTTTAGACAGAGCGCCAACTTTAGTCGCCTCTGCATTGCCACCTTTGAAAATCATCAGTGTTGGGATGCCGCGAACGCTGAACTTAGCTGGCGTATCACTGTTTGCATCAACATCGATTTTGCAGATTTTCAATTTCCCAGCAAACTCGCCGGAAATCTCATCAAGAATGGGGGCTATCATTTTACATGGGCCACACCACTCAGCCCAAAAATCGACCAGTACAGGCAAATCAGACTTAAGCACGTCTTCGTCAAAGCTGCTGTCGGTGACGTGAACGATGTTGTCGCTCATGTTAGTTCTCCGAATAGAAAATTATAAGATTTAGGATGTGCGATGATAGCACAGGAATTAACGGTATGTGAAAAGGGGTAGCAATGTGAATTTGGCCGTCGGCTCGTATTTAGCGGCTATCGACATGGGCTCGAATAGTTTTCATTTGTTGATTGCACAGCGGGAGTTTGATGGTTGGCGAGCTATTCATACCGAAGAACGCCGGGTGCAGCTGGCGGCAGGTAGTGACACCGGCCGCTTGCAATCTGAGGCTCAGCACCGCGCCCTGCAGTGCTTGCGGGATTATAGAGAAATCATCGCGCGCTACGCTATTTCTGAAATACACGCGGTGGCTACGGCGTCTTTGCGCGACGTCAGTAATGCGGAGCCTTTTTTATCATTAGTTGAAGGTGAGTTGGGAGTGCGGCCCACTATTATTAGTGGTGAGCGAGAGGCCGAGCTGGTTTTCCGCGGTGTGACGGCGGGCTTGCTGTCACCCAATGATGGCCAATACTTGGTTGTGGATATCGGTGGTGGTAGCACTGAACTTGCCTGGGGTTCTGCGACACAGATGCATGGAGGAGTCAGTGTTGACGTTGGTTGCCTGCGTTATTTACGCCATTTTCCCGGTGGTGAATTGCAGCAGCGGTATTTTGCTGCGGCCCGCGACGCTGCTGCAAAAAGCTTCCGGCATGCGCTTGCTGATTTCCCAGTGTCATTTACCGCGTCGCCACCGCAGGTGATTGCCTGTTCCGGGACGGCATTGGCGGTGGGGCAGGTGCTGATGGCGCAGCCCGGGTATCCGCAAAGCGCGGGTATTCGCTCGATGGAGTTACGGGGGCTGGCGGCCGATTTATCGTTTTTTAACTCAGTAGAAGAAGTGCATTATCCCGGCTTAGCAGAAGATCGGCGGTCTATTTTTGCCTCGGGAGTCGCTATTGTTTTGGCGCTGTTCGAGGTTTTAAATATTGATACCATGCAACTCTCACAGCGCTCACTGCGTGAGGGTATTATCGAAAATCGGCTCGCTTAAAGCGGGCTAAAATGTCAGCAAGGGGAGCAGCAATAATGAAAAAAGTCGCACTGATATTATCTGGTTGTGGAGTTTACGATGGCTCTGAGATCTATGAGTCGGTACTTACTATGTTGTCTCTAGAGAATCATGGCGCCAGCTACCAGTGCTTTGCGCCGAATGTGGAGCAACTTCACGTTATAAACCACCTAGTGGGTGAGGTGGCCGAGGGTGAGAGTCGCAATGTGCTGGTTGAAGCGGCGCGGTTGGCAAGGGGCGAGGTAAAAGATTTGGCGGACGCGCAGGCAGCGGATTTTGATGCAGTGATTGTTCCCGGTGGTTTTGGCGCGGCTAAGAACTTGTCAGATTTTGCAGTTAATGGCGCGGCTATGAGCGTGCAAGAAGATGTATTGCAGTTTGTTCGGGCCATGCACAAAGCCGGTAAGCCTACCGGTTTGATATGCATTGCACCCACCATGGCGGCGCGAATTTTTGGTGATGGCGTCAAATGCACAGTGGGTAATGACGCTGATGTCGCCGCGGCCATTAACAGTATGGGTGGCTTTCATCAGGCCTGCGCAGTCGATGAGGTATGTATTGACGACAAAATGAAGTTGGTGACAACCCCTGCATACATGTTGGCGACTAGTATTGGCGAAGCCGCTAAAGGTATTAATCGCTGTGTGCGTGAAGTGCTAAATATGGCCTAGAGCAGCTTTTGCCTGCGGGTTTGTAGTTTGCGGCTGGTCTGTTGATGCGCTGGCCGTTATGCTTGCCGCATTTGCTTGAGTATGGGAATGCATCTTCGATATGCCCCGATTTTTATACAGCGTGTTTTTTTATCTGATCTTACCCTTGGTGCTGCTGCGCCTGCTTTGGCGCGGCCGGCAGGCGCCGGCTTATCGAAGCCGTATTGCTGAGCGCTTCGGTTTTTTTAAGGCCCCTGCGCAAAAAAATGGTCTTTGGGTGCACGCGGTTTCCGTCGGAGAGAGTATCGCTGCCGCGCCAGTCATCGAGCATTTTTTGGCGACATATCCGAATTTATCTGTGGTGGTAACCACCATGACGCCAACCGGCTCTGAGCGTGTGAGGGCGATGTTTGGCGACCGGGTCTTCCATGTTTATGCGCCCTATGATTTACCTGATGCGGTCGAGCGATTTCTCAAGCGCGTGCAGCCTAGCGTGGCCGTTATTATGGAAACTGAGATTTGGCCTAATATGGTCTGCCAGACGGCGGCCAAAGGTATTCCGGTGATATTGGCGAATGCGCGCCTATCGGCCCGCTCCGCTCGCGGTTATTCGCGATTATCAGCATTAACGCAGTCGGTGTTTTCGCAGTTTTCTCAGGTGGTGGCGCAGTCAGCGGATGATGGTGCGCGATTTGTGAGTCTGGGGGTGGCGGCTGAAAAAATGACGGTGTCTGGCAGCATTAAGTTTGATTTGGCGATTTCTCTATCACTTCGTGCCCAAGCTCGCGCATTGCGTGAGCGATGGCTTGGATCTCGGCCGGTGTGGATAGCAGCGAGTACCCATGCAGGTGAGGATGAAATATTACTGGCGGCGCACCGCAGTTTATTGCTGCAGGAGCCCAGTGCACTATTGCTATTAGTGCCAAGGCATCCTGAACGCTTCGCCAAGGTTGCCGAGCTAATAGCCGTTAATGACTTCAATTTCCAACGTCGCAGTGACTATCAAGATGGCATTTGCGCTGCTAATACCCAGGTGATTTTGGGCGATACCATGGGCGAGCTATTACTCTTGCTCGGTTGTGCGGATATTGCCTTTGTTGGCGGTAGTCTCATCGAGCATGGCGGCCACAATACCTTAGAACCCGCTGCTTGGGGCTTGCCAGTGCTAAGCGGTCCTAGCGATTTTAACTTTGCAGAGATTAGTGCCTTGTTAGAGGCTGCGGGCGGCTTGAGGAAGGTTGCCGACCGCGAGGCGCTGGCAGTTGAGTTGCAGCGGCTGTTTGCCAGTCAAGACTGCGCTCAACAGCAAGGGGCAGCGGCAAAGCAGGTAGTGGATAATAATAGGGGGGCTTTGCAGCGCTTGCTTGCGGTAATCAAACAAGCGCTATTAGAGCGCGAGGCCATTTAAGGCCTGCGCTGGGGCGTTTAGCTTTTATTGCTCAATGACACCGGTTTAGGCAGTTGTAGCGACTTATTCAGACCGATAATGTCGCTGGGGCTGAGCGTGCCGGCATTCAATTTCAACTTCAATACATCAATAACGTAGTCATAGCGCGCGTTAGTGTAGTCGCGCATCGCCCCATATAGACGACGTTGGGCTTCCAGGACGTCCACAATATTTCGTGTTCCTACTTCATAGCCAGCCTCGGTGGCATCCAGTGCGCTTCTGGTCGAGATAATGTTTTGACGGCGTGCATTGACGATTTGAACATCTGTGTAGACGGCAATGTGCTGCGCGCGAGTGCCGGTAATGACTTGGCGCTGGGTGGCCTGGGCATTGTAGGTGGCCGCATTGTATTGCTCATAAGCCTGGCGACGGCCTGCGCTGATACCACCACCGGCAAATAGAGGCATTGTTAAGGTGATGCGAAGCGCCTCGGATTCATTGTTGGCATCAGGCGGTAAAGCAAAGGTGCTGCTGGGGTTGAAGCGGGTCGTGCCGTCTAGATTATCTTTGTTCGCGGTAAAGCTACCGACTACTTTAGGTAGGTGCTCCATTTTTTTGGACTGTGCTGACTGATAGGCGGAGCTTGCACCGGCGTTTGAAACCTGCAGTAACTTGTTGTTGGCTAGAGCAAAATCAACCCATTTAGCTCGGTCCGCCGGTTCGGGCATCACAATCGGGAAATCGGATTTTAAGGACCACAAATTATTGTGTACTTGGCCGGTTAAGTTGCTTAGATCTTCCCTTGCGATTGCCAGCGTTCCTTCAAAACCTAGGCGCTGAGCCACCGTGCTGTCGAAGACGGCGCGGGCCTCATGAACGTCGGTTATGGCAATTAGCCCCACATCAAAGCGCTGTTGGGTCTGTTCAAGCTGGCGTTTTGCAGCGCGCTCTTCCGCTTTGGAGGCGTCTAGGTTTTCGCGGCCGCGCAAGACATTGAAATAGGCCTCTGCGGTGCGCACGATCAGTTGCTGTTGGTCATAGGCTAACTGGGCTTCGGCTTGCTCCGAGATTTTTTTGCCAGCCTGAAAAGTAAACCATGCAGGCAAATCGAAAATGGCTTGGCTTAGTGACACAGAGTAGGACTCGGTTTCGCTGTCAGTCGATGATTGTTGGTCGATGATCGTAGCGGCGCCAAAGTTTGAGGTGGTGATGCCTTTTCGCTGTGATTCGCTTTCAGTGTCTTGGTAAGACGCTTGCGCTGTAACTTGGGGCAGCAGTGCGGCGCGGCTTAAATTCTTGGCTTCGATATTGGCGCGGTAACTCGCTTTAGCGGCTTGAAGCTGCGGATCATTTTTAACCGCGAGTTCGTATACATCGAGTAAAGTGTCGGCGCGGACAAGTTGGCTGCTAAATATTACAGCAATTGAGATACTGAGAAGATGACGTTTGGCAATCATAAAGGTAACCTGTCCCCAAAGAGCGAAGGTGTAAAGCGCCAAAGTGTATCAAACTAACGCGCATTGAGAATGAAAATTAACTAAAGTTATGGATTGGCTGTACATTCCATTGGGAGGGATGTGGATAAACATCAGTACCGCATTGACCTCAACGGTCACCTTGCTGACTGTGAAATGAATTTTCGCCGTTTGCAAAAACTGCTGCCGGCCGACGCGGCGGCCGGTGATTGCTTGCGCTTCGCGGTAGCGGCAAATGCAGTTGAGTTGCGCATTAAAGAGCGCGCGCCGTATACAACGATGATCGAGTTGTGCCTGGAAAAACCCTTGTTTGCTGAGCTTCCCGTCCCGTCTTTGCAGGTGCGAATATACCACGACGCCAGTCTTGCCGAAGTTATGGGTGCCCGGGGTTTACGGCCGGTGAAACCACGTTATACCTACCCCAATGTCGCCATGTATCACCGCGATGAAAAGGCCCAGCAAAATCGCTACCTCGGCGAATGGCTTAGCTTGTGTCTTAGTCATGGTCGATCTTTAGATAATCCCCTGAATATTCTCGAAATATGACGCCGTTCGCGTAATTTCTCTGGCGGATGGCGAGGGCATCCCGTATAAAATAAACATGTAATCATGGGGTATCCAGTGACTTTTCCTGTTCAAACAAATTCAGCGCCGCTCACGGTGGTGCAAATTACCGATTGTCATCTCGGCAGAGAGCTGGGCGACGATTTGCTGGGCATGGACACTGACAATAGTCTAGAAGCCGTGTTGGCAACCATGGTTGAGGAATGCCCGCAAATTGATTTATTGGTGGTCTCGGGGGATATTGCCGCCCACGGCGACGCAGAATCTTATCGACGTCTGCATGCGCGCTTAGACGGCATTGCGCCGCAGATGGTTTGGCTGCCAGGGAATCACGACGACGCCAATTTAATGCGCAGCGTGGTTGGTGATCAGATGATGCCGTCGGCTGTCGACTTGGGCGCCTGGCGTTTGGGGTTTTTAAATTCTGCGGTGAAGGACGAAGTAGGCGGCTTTTTGGCGGACGACCAGTTGGCGGCGCTGGCCGGTATTGCCGAAAGTGGGCGGCCTAGCCTGGTGTTCTTACATCATCATTTGCGCCCGCTAGGTTGCGCATGGCTGGATGAACAGCGGGTAAAAAATGCGGATAAGGCGTTTGCCACCATCGCTGACATGCCCCAAATTAAGGCCTTTGTTTCCGGGCATGTCCATCAGCAGTCAGAAGCGCTGTTTGAGGGTGTGGGTTTGCTGACCACGCCGTCGACCTGTATTCAGTTTGCTCCCTGCAGTGACACCTTTGCACTAGATGACTGTAATCCTGGATACCGCATATTTTACTTGGCTCAAAACGGGCAATTTCAGACAAGAGTGTCACGGGTAAAAGGTGTAACATTCGCGGTCGACAATCTGGCAAGTGGTTACGAATGACAGCAGGACTTATTTATATACACGGGTTTATTTCTTCCCCTCAATCGCTTAAAGCACAGCAGTTGGGGGCTTACGTCGCTGAACATCATCCTGACCTCCATTATATGGTGCCCTCGTTGGCGAACACGCCGGCCGAGGCATTTCGTCAATTAGATCAATTAGTGCAAGATTTTTTGCAAAAGAAGACCGGGCCACTGGGCTTGGTGGGGAGCTCAATGGGTGGTTTTTTTGCAACCGCCTTAGCTGAGCGCTACCGCTTGCCCGCGGTACTAGTGAATCCGGCGGTTCAGCCCCATACCTTTGGTGAGCATTTCACCGGCGCTCACCACAATCCATACACCGGTGTGGATTTCACCTTGGGCCAGGCCGATATTGATGTACTGCAATCATTGGTGGTAAAACCGGTGACTGGTCGCTATTGGGTCATGGTTCAAGAGCAAGACGAAACCTTGAACTACCGCGATGCGGTGCAATTTTATAGCGGCGTAGAGATGACAGTGGAGGCGGGTGGCGATCACAGCTTTCAGCATTTTGATCATCATTTAGAGGCTATAGTGGCGTTTCTGGATTTACAGCCCTTAGTGAATTAGCTGGTAACAACACATAATATTGTATCCACCCCCCTGTCTTGGTGTGGATTTTTAGTTTAATTAGTCGATGCGGCGCAGCCGCTAACAATGGTTTTAGATGTCACAATATAACGCGCAATCAATTGAAGTACTTACGGGTTTAGAGCCGGTGCGCAAGCGCCCGGGTATGTATACCGATACCACTAAACCTAATCATCTCGCCCAGGAAGTGATCGACAATAGTGTTGATGAAGCGCTAGCTGGGCACGCGAGTGAAATTGTCGTCACGCTGTTTGCTGACGGATCGCTTGCCTGTTCTGATAATGGTCGCGGTATGCCAGTAGATATTCATGCTGAGCAGGGCCTACCGGGTGTTGAGGTTATTTTGTCGACGCTGCACGCGGGCGGTAAATTCTCTAACGACAATTATCAGTTTTCAGGTGGCTTGCACGGTGTCGGCGTGTCGGTGGTCAACGCGCTGTCAGAAGCGCTGGAAATCATCATTAAACGCGATGGTGAAGTTCACCAGATGTTTTTTGCAAACGGCGACAAAACCTCTGAGCTTGCGGTGATTGATAGCTGTGGCAAGCGCAATACCGGCACCTATATTCGGTTTACCCCCAATCCAAAATATTTCGATACGGCAAAGTTTTCGGTGCGGCGCTTAAAGCATGTGCTGCGCGCAAAGGCGGTATTGTGTCCAGGTCTGCATGTTCGCTTTGTTGATGAAACTGGTACTGAGAGCGAGGAGTGGTATTACGAAGATGGCTTGCGCGATTATTTGGCCAACCATACCCGCGAATACGAGACCCTACCAGCGGAGCCATTTATCGGTCATTTCAGCGGCCGCAGCGAGGCCGTTGATTGGGCTGTGCAGTGGTTGCCAGAAGGTGGCGAACCATTAGCGGAGTCCTATGTAAACCTAATACCCACCGCGCAGGGTGGTACTCACGTCAACGGCTTGCGCAGTGGTTTACTCGATGCCATGCGCGAGTTCTGTGAGTTTCGTAGCTTAATTCCCCGCGGAGTGAAGTTGGCACCAGATGATATCTGGGAAAAATGTAGTTACGTGCTGTCGTCCAAATTGGCTGACCCCCAATTTTCTGGGCAAACCAAAGAGCGTCTTAGCTCGCGGGAAGCCGCCGCCTTTGTCGCCGGCGTTGCCAAAGATGCCTTTAGCTTGTGGTTGAATCAGCACACTGAAGATGCAGAAAAGCTTGCAGAACTGTGTATAAATAATGCCCAAACTCGGCTTCGCAAAGCCAAGAAAGTAGTGCGTAAAAAAATCTCTGCTGGGCCGGCACTGCCCGGTAAATTAGCGGATTGCTCCGGTGTTGATACCGAGCGCTCGGAACTGTTCTTGGTAGAGGGAGATTCGGCGGGTGGTTCTGCCAAGCAGGCCCGTGACCGGCAGTTTCAAGCGATACTACCGCTGCGCGGTAAAATCTTAAATACCTGGGAAGTCGACTCTCAGCAGATCTTGGCTTCCCAAGAGGTACACGATATTTCGGTCGCCATGGGGATAGACCCAGAGTCCGAGGATTTAAGTGGTTTGCGCTACGGTAAAATTTGCGTGCTCGCCGATGCGGACTCCGACGGGCTGCATATAGCGACCTTGCTATGCGCTTTATTCTTGCGTCATTTTCGACCCTTAGTGCAGCAGGGGCATGTGTATATTGCGATGCCACCGCTATACCGTATCGATATTGGTAAAGAAGTATATTACGCCCTAGATGACGCTGAAAGGCAGGGCATAATGGATAGACTGGAGGCGGAGAATAAGCGGGGCAAAGTTTCCGTTACTCGCTTCAAAGGTTTGGGTGAAATGAATCCGCTTCAACTCCGCGAAACCGTTATGGATCCCAATACTCGTCGTCTGGTGCGTCTCTCTATAGAAGACGGTGATGAAACCGATGGATTGATGGATATGTTGCTATCCAAAAAGCGGGCGCCAGATCGTAAAACTTGGCTGGAAGCCAGCGGCGACGAAGCCGAGGTTTTGCTGTAGAGTCACTGGGAAATAGCTTGGAAGCCTTGCTACAAAAGCTCTTTAATAGGGCTTTTTTTATCTTCGAATCAACATAACGCTCGTCTTTACGTAGTAAAAGTTTTGATAAGTGTTCCTTTGAATTACATAAGTGGAGAATAAAAAATGTTTAGTCATATGATGGTTGGTGCAAACGACGTCCAGGAATCTAAGGTATTTTACGATGCCATATTAGGCGCTATGGGCCACAAACCCGGTGTTATCGATGAGAAAGGCCGTTGCTTTTATTTCACTGAAACCGGTATTTTCGCGGTTACGCCGCCGATCGATGGTAAACCGGCTACCCACGGCAACGGTTGTACCGTAGGTTTTGCAGCGAAGGATCCTGCGCAGGCTGATGCGTGGCATGCTGCGGGTGTGGCGAATGGTGGCGTAAGTTGTGAAGATGCACCGGGCGTGCGTGAAGGTGGCTTGGGTAAACTGTACCTAGCGTATTTGCGTGACCCTTCAGGCAATAAGGTTTGCGCTCTGCACATGATGGGGTAATAACAGGTAATAGAAAGGGCTGGTTATTGGTGCGGAAGCGTATTGGTAGCTGGCCTTTTTTTATTCTGGGATCAGTCATCTATTCTTATAGACTGGACAAATAATAAAAACAGGATCAGTCGAGATGAAAATCACCTTGTTTGGTGCGACCGGCGCGGTGGGTGGCGAATGCCTTCGCCAAGCCCTTGATGCGGGGCATGATATAACAGTGTTGGTGCGTTCAGCGGCGAAGTTGCCGGCAGACTTGCGCGATCGTATTGGTGTTGTAGAGGGTGATGCGCTGTGCGCGGATGATGTGTGGCGAGTGATCAGTGCGGATACCGAGGCGGTATTGTTTGCGATTGGCGTCGATAAGCGGTCTATGCCAGGTCTGTGTACGGATGTTAGTCGCCATATTCTAGATGCTCTGCGTGATGAGCCAGCAGTTCGTTTTATTTGGTGCGGTGGTGGCAGCACCTTTGTCGAAGACGATCACATTACCTTAGGAGGCCGTTTTGTCAGGAAGTTTGCTGCGGTCTTTATGAGTTTGCGGCATGAGGACAAAGAGCATCAGTATGCCTTGCTGAAGCAGTATTCCGATGTGTCGTGGTTTGGTGTGCGTCCCTTGCAAATGCGCAAGGGTGAGCTAACTGGCCAATATCGCATGGGTTTCCATGCCTTCAATGGTTTTGCGGCGATAAGCTTTGCGGATTGTGCCCATGCCATGTTGAGTATGCTGGAAGGTGATGTTTGGCTGCATAAAGCCCCTATTATTCAGTATTAATGGGGGCCATAGTTTGGCGGCAACAGTCTCTGTTGTTCTAAAAGTGGAACTAGGGTCTTTATGGGGTGGAATACTATCTTTGGTGACCATCCTATTGGAGTAATCGCGGTCATGCCGTTATAATGCCCACCAGATTATTATGCGGGGTCGCTAGGCCTTGTAAGCAATGAGGACGTTAACGGTGAATAGTGCAGTATTAAAGAAATTGGCCGCCACCCTTGGTTTGGTGATGGTATGTGCGTCTGCTTGGGCGTTAACGGACAAGCAACTTGCTGATGTCGAAAGTCGTATTCAGCCTGCGGGTAAAGTATGTTTGCAAGGTGACAATGCTTGCGGTGCAGCGGTTGCCTCAGTGGGTGGAGCGGCCAAGTCTGGTGAAGAAGTTTATAAAAGCAGCTGTCAGGGCTGTCATGCTTCTGGTGCGGGTAACGCTCCGAAGTTTGGCGACGTAGCTGACTGGGGCAAGCGTGCTGAACAGGGCCTAGATACTGTGTATAAGCACGCAATAGAAGGCTTTAGTAATATTGGTATGATGCCGGCCAAAGGTTTGTGCATGAGCTGTTCTGATGACGAAGTGATGGCAGCGGTGGATTACATACTGGAAAACAGCAAGTAATAGACAGTGATTTCGATAAGCCGCGCATTGCGCGGCTTTTTTTTGCCTATATAAATCTGCCGCAAGTATATTGACGTAGTAATTCCGTCTTAGGATTTGCATTGTAGACTGATAAAGACCGCGTTTCTGCGCTACTCTGTAAGCAATAATAATTATATGGATGCTGCTCTTATGGATCGTTGGCTAGCTTTTATTTTTGTGGCGTTGTTGTCCGCGTGTGGCGGCTCATCCAATTCGAGTTCGTCAAACGCGGCGAACGACAGCGATACTAATGGCGAAATGACTTCCTCGCCCGGCGGTGGTGGCAACGCTGCCGTTCCAGGCAGTCCGTCCTCTTTTGGTGTGCCGGTGGCTAATCAAATACGGCCTGGCGTTGAAATCAGCGCAGATGGCAGTGGTTGCACAGGCAATTTTTTGTTTTCACCCAATGCCCAAACTGTATATATCGGTGTCGCGGCGCATTGTTTCAGTGAAGATACCAACAGTGGGGTTGATGCCTGCGAAACGAATAATTTGCCAATAGGGTTTAATCAAGTCGTTATTGAAAACGCGACCCAAGCCGGCGAAATAGTCTACTCCAGTTGGCGTGCAATGCAGGAGAGCGGTGAAACCCCTGGCTCTAATGCCTGTGTTTACAACGATTTTGCGCTGGTAAAAATTCACCCGGACGATTTGGCAAATATTCATCCTGCAGGTTTTGCCTTTGGTGGACCGGTGTCATTGCGCACTGGTTTAGCGGCAGTGGGCGATGATGTGTTCGCCTATGGGCGCTCGCCCTTCCACTTTGGCCAACGCAATTTAGAGGCAAAAAGCGGCACTATTACTGGGGTGTCAGGGGATGGCTGGGCCTACCAAATCCAAACGGATAATCCCGGTGTTCCGGGTGACAGCGGCGGTCCCATCTATGGTCCTAATGGTGAGGCCTTGGCGGTACTCAGCGTGTTGTCGGCAGGGGTCGGTGGGCTTAGTGTGATTAATGTCAGTAATGGTGTGACCAATCTGGATCGTGCATTGCGGTACGCGATTGACGGCGGATTCATTAATGCCAACACCAAAGTACTGCTTTGGCCGGACTTTTATCCCGCGGGCGATTTTTAGATATTAGCCGGCGAGTTAGCCGAGAATATCTCGCAGACTCGCCAGGGTTTCGCCACCGCGCTTCTGGTTTTGAGCTGGATCGTTATCGCCGCGACCCTCCCACTCCAGATCCTCTTGCGGTAGCTCCGCCAAAAACCGGCTGGGATCACAGCTGCTAAATTCACCAAAGCTTTTGCGCTTGGCGCAGTAGCTCATCGTCAGAGTGCGCTGGGCGCGGGTGATGCCTACATAGCAAAGTCGGCGTTCTTCTTCGATCATGCCGTCATCTATGCTGTTTTGATGGGGTAAAATGCCCTCTTCCAAACCAATCATGAATACATGCGGAAACTCCAAACCCTTGGCCGCGTGTAGGGTCATGAGCTGTACTTGGTCATCGCTTTCTTTTTCGTCTTCCTGACGCTCCATTAAATCCCGCAGTACCAAACGGCTTATCGCACCCTCGATGGCATTTTCACTGTCGTCGTCTTTTATTGATTTTTCTAGGGAGCTAATCAGGATATGAACGTTGGCCATGCGACGTTCAGCGATGGCAATCGAGGAGGCGTTTTGTATCAGCCAGTCTAGGTAGTCGATGTCATTGACTAACTGGCGAACGCTGGCAACGGGGTCGCCTTCGTAGCACTGGCGGCGCAGATTGCCTAGCCAGCTGGTAAATTCTCGCAGACGTGACACCGCCGCTTCCGGCAGGTGTTGGCTTAGACCCATTTCATCGCAGGCGTCGTACATGCTGACTTCACGCTCGGTGGCGTAGCGGCCCAAACTTTCCAGCGTAGACGTGCCGATCTTGCGGCGCGGGATATTCACAATACGCAAAAAGGCATTGTCGTCGCCGGGATTAATGATCAGCCGCAAATAGGCCATGATGTCTTTGATTTCATTGCGGGCAAAAAACGAGGTGCCGCCACTGAGCTTGTAGGGAATTTGATGTACCTGCAATTTCAATTCAAGCAGGCGAGACTGATGGTTGCCTCGGTATAGCACCGCGTAATTACCAAAACGTCCCTGGGTGCGCAGTTTATGGTCAAGGATTTCGGTGACGACGCGCTCGCACTCGGCATCGTCATTGCGACAGCGAATGATGCGAATATGCTCGCCGTGGCCCAGCTCTGACCACAACGCTTTGATGTGTTCGTGAGGATTATTGGCGATAACAGTATTGGCGGCCTTGAGAATGCGCGCAGTGGAGCGGTAATTTTGCTCCAATTTGACCACCTTTAGATGCGGATAATCCTTGCCCAGTAGCGACAGGTTTTCTGGCTTGGCCCCGCGCCAAGCGTAAATCGACTGATCGTCATCGCCTACCACGGTCAGTCCGCCGCGATCGCCAACTAGCTGCTTGACCAAATGGTATTGCGAGCCATTGGTGTCTTGATATTCGTCTACCAGCATATAGCGAATTTTCTGCTGCCATTTTTCTAAAATCGCAGGCTGTTGTTCAAATAATAGCGCCGGCAGCATAATCAGATCATCAAAATCTAAGGCATTGTAAGCTTTTAAGGCATTTTGATAGCGCAAATATGCCTGTGAACACAGAATGTCGGCTGGACCTTCGGCAGTGGCAATGGCCTGCTGCGGAGTAATGAATTCGTTTTTCCACTGCGAAATGCGGTGTTGGATACGATCGGCATTGTCGCTCTCCGCGCCGTGATCTTGCATCAGCAAATCGCGGATCAGGGTTTGCGCGTCTTGGCCGTCAAAAATTGAAAAGCCAGATTTATACTGCAGTGCCTTGTATTCGCTGCGCAGTATGGTCATTCCCAGATTATGGAAGGTGGATACCGTTAAGCCTCGTGCTTGCTTGCCTTTAACGAGGTGCGACACCCGCTCTTTCATTTCGCGGGCCGCTTTATTGGTAAAGGTCACCGCGGCGATATGACGCGCTGGAATACCGCATTCCTCGATTAAATACGCCATTTTGCGAGTGATGACGCTGGTCTTACCGCTGCCCGCGCCGGCCAAGACCAAGATCGGACCGTCGATATAAAGCACCGCTTCGCGTTGTTTGTCGTTGAGTTTGCTCACGCGGTTGCTGTGTCCTGGGCCGAGGTTGAAAAGGCTGGGCATTGTAGCAGTGGTGGCGCTCTACAAGAACTGTTGTTAGTGATGCTTGCTAAAGACCTTGGCTCCCAGCCCGATAAACCACTATTGCTAGCCTTGATCGCGGGCGTGGCGATTATTGTGGGGTGTGTACTTGTTGGCAGCTTGATATATTCAGGGTAGTATTTTCATATTGTTTCCAATGGCTTGCGTTATATAGCGGCCTTTAAATATGTAAGAAAGAGTTTAGCTGATGAGTCGTAGTGAGTTTTCTCAAGAAAAGCCTTGGCAACAAGCGCTCAATATTGGAATTTTTGGTCGGGCTTTAGTGTGGTGCTTGGGTAAGGCTCAAGCCTGGGGTTTGAATTACCCAGATTTCTCGGAAGAGAAGCTATTGGCGGCGGCGCGTAAAAAAACCGGGCTTGACGATTTTGGTAATGAGCGCTTTCTTGAGCCGTTTCGTTTGCGCTTAGAGCATTCGAAGCATAATCAGCGCCTGAGTCCACTGGGTCGAGTGGTCGCTTGGCAGGTCTTGCTAGCGCCGCTGGTGAATCGTCTGCGTATCCAGGATCTGCTGAAGCGCCATCCTGAAATTCGTGAGCAACGTATTGAGCGGCCTTTATTTGTTACTGCTTTTCCGCGTACGGGCACAACCTTATTAAGTCAATTATTAGCTCTGGATCCGAATGCGCGGCCATTGCTGTTTTGGGAGGCGATGCAGCCAACCCCGGATGAAAGTCACGCCCCCGGTCAAGCAGACCCGCGAATGGCTAGAGCAGATACTGTTATCGGTCGTATGCGGCGGATGATACCCGCCATCCGGAAGATTCATGACATCGATCCACGCGGGCCTGACGAGTGCGCAGGCTTGCTCGCCAATGCCTATATCACGCCGAATTTTGAGGAGGATGATATTAATTATCGGCGATGGATTGAGGGCCTAAGTACGGAGCAGGTGTGTGCAGCTTATGAAGAATACAAAGAGCAGCTGCAAATTTTACAATGGCAGCGAGGCGGTGGCCATTGGGTACTGAAGAGCCCGTTGCACTTGAATTGGCTCGATGCATTATTGACGACTTTTCCCGATGCTTGCGTAGTGCAGACCCATCGCGACCCAAAACAGGTTTTACCGTCTATCTGTAGCTTGGTCGCCGTTATGCAGGACGCGGCCTGTGACCAAGTGGATTGCATTGAGGTGGGTCGGCATTTGAGTAGTCAGCTCTCTGATTCGCTGCAACGCGGTATGCAGGCCCGGCTTCGTCATTCACCCGAGCGGGTGTTTGATGTTCAGTATGCCGATTTACTTAGTGACCCTGAGGCGGTGGTGCGCAATATCTACGCCCATTTTGGCTATGGGTATTCAGATGTGATGGCTGGCAAAATTGCTGACTATTTAGCGGCCAACCCCCAGCATAAGCACGGCAGTCATAAATATCAGCTCAGCGACTTTGGTCTTACTGGCGAGGGTGTCGACCGCTCCTTTGCGGATTACTGTCAGCGGTTCCAGATTCCACTTGCGACAGGTGGATAGCCCATGGCCAAAACCGATACCGATACCGATAATAAGCGAGTGACAAAGTCGCCGTGGCGACCGCGCCATCTAATCCTGCGTGGTAGTTACGGGCTATTTAAGCTCTGCGGGAAGTTACCTCTACACAGACAACTCGCTCTGGGCCGAGGCTTAGCGGTGATCCTGTGGCCTTTGCTTGGCCAGCGTATGCATGTGGCGCGCACCAATATAGCCCTGTGCTTTCCTGAGCTGGACGAGGCCGAGCAAGAAGCGCTGCTACGCCGCCATGTTCAGGCTTTAGGAATGGGCATCTTTGATTCGGTAGCCAGTTGGTTTAGCGCCGATGCGCTCCTGAGGGATCAATATCGTATTGAGGGCATGGAATATTTAGATGAAGCATTGGCCCGCGGCAAGGGGGTGTTGCTATTAGGTGCGCACTTTACCACTCAAGAACTGGGTGTGCGTATGCTTAGTTTTCATTACAAGATTCACGGTGTCTACCGGCGTCACAGCGATCCAGTGCAAGAGGCAACCGTGTTAGAGGCGCGCTTAGCGCGGTTTGCCGATATGATTCCCAGTGACGATATGCGCAAGGCGCTCAAATACCTGCGCCAGGGAAAAATTGTCTGGTATCCGCCAGATCAAGACTTTGGTGAGTACGGTATGGACCATAGCGCTTTTTTGCCCTTCTTTGGAATCGACGCGGCCACGGTCACGGTTCCGGGCCGATTGGCGCGAAGTACCGGCGCGGCTCTGGTACCGTTCTTTTTCCGTCGTGAAGAAGATGGCAGATACCTCTTGCGTATTCGGCCCCCTCTCGACGAGGTGGCGAGTGACCCAGTTGCTGTAGCCGGGGTGTTTAATGATTTGCTGGAAAGGGAAGTTAAAGAAGTGCCAGAACAATACCTCTGGGTTCATCAGCGCTTTAAGACCCGTCCTAATCCCGCAGATCCCTCGCCATACCTTTTAGCAGGGGAATAAACTAGGCGGGCAGGATATTTAAACTCTCCTGGGTAAACTACTGCTACATTGGGTTGGGGCCGCACTGTGCGCTACTTTCTTCATTGCTCGAGTTTTGCAGAATTCCGCACGGAAGCTTTGGCGAGGAGATACACAAATTAATGCGGTCTAAAAGCGGGGCAGATAATTTACTGCGACTGGCAGCTGGAAATGACCTGATTTCTTCCCTGCTCTTTGGCTCTATAAAGGTTGAGGTCAGCAGCGTGGATGCTGGCGTCGAGCTGTTCATTCTGCACACTGGAAATACCAATACTGACAGAAAATCCGAATTGGTAGTTGTCTTCATGTACGAGGCTGTCTGCAACTTTGCGTCTAAATTCGTCAAAGCGTTTATAAGTATTAGCGCTATCGGTGGTACTTAAAATACAAAACTCTTCACCGCCAAAACGTGCAACGAGATCATCTGGAAATTCACCACGCAGTAGATCCGCCATATGCTTCAATGCGGTATCGCCTGCCTCGTGGCCATAGCGGTCGTTGATTTTCTTAAAGTGGTCAATGTCAATCATGGCTAGCGATAGCGGTGTTTCTTGAAACAGTGCTCTTTGATGCAAGAGTTTCCCTTCGTTAAAGAAATAGCGACGATTGTGAAGCTTGGTTAAGTAATCGCGGTTGGCGGCGTCGCGAATATCTTGAATATGATCGAGATAGTCGAGATTCTGATTAACCCGGCACAGTAACTCTTCATAGCTAAAAGGCTTGCCAATAAAATCGTTGGCGCCACTCTTGAGCAGCTGCGCGGACAGTCGCGCCTCCCCAGAACTGGATAGGCCAATAATAGCGAGCTGGTCTTTGGGGTGGCGTATCCTAAGTTGTTGAATAAGTTCGAAGCCATCCATTTCTGGCATATTGTAGTCTGTGATAACCAGTTTGATATCTGGATGCTCGGCCATTTTGAGCAAGGCATCTTTGCCGTTTTCGGCGGTGATAACTTGCAGGCGCTGGATCTCCAAATGACGTTTCAGCATTAATAATGCTGACTTTGAATCGTCGACAATAAGGACTTTGGTCGAGTGATTGCGATGCACTCGCTGGGCTAGGTGGCAGGCGTATTCGTAGGCGCTAATATTTTTCTTTAGGACGTAATCTACCACGCCCAGTTCAATCATTTTTTTACGCAATTCGTCGCCGAAATAACCGGTGAGCACTATCACCGGAATATCGTATGATTGCACGACAGGTACTATTTCGCCGTTAGGTGCATCTGGCAGATTTAGGTCCACCAGTGCGACGGTAAAGCGCTGAGGGTCATTCTTTAGCAGGGATTTGGCCTCCGCCCCATTGCGGGCGACACAAGCCGTGAAGCCAATAATATCTTCGATGATCGCTTTCGCCATGCTGGCTAGCGCCGCGTTATCTTCTACAACCAGGACGCTTGGCATTGCTATTAGTGCCTTATTATCGGTTCATAGGTCGGTTCATAGAAGGGAGTCTACAATTCGCTCCTTGTAAGGGGGATCAGTAATGTTGCCTATGCGTTTGAGTGAGCCAGGGTCTATTGGTCACCGCGATACATAATGGCTTCTTGTAAGTGTGCAAGGCTAATGCTCTTGTCGCCCGCAAGATCGGCAATCGTGCGGGCGATTTTGATCAGGCGGTGGTGGGCGCGGGCGCTCAGACCTAGCTTTTGCTCGGCGCGGAGCATGAATTTCTTACTGGCTTCATCTAACTCGCAGAATCTGGCTACTTCCTCGGCGCTAAGTCTCGCATTGATATTGGGGCTGCGCTCATGCTGGCGGTTTCGAGCTGCACAAACACGCTCCCGAACCACTGCGCTAGTTTCTGCCTTACTCGCATCTTGCAGAACACCGGGCGGAAGCCTAGGCACGGTGATACGCAGATCAATACGGTCTAAAAGCGGGCCGGATAATTTACTGCGGTAACGCTGAATCTGGTCGGGCGTGCAGCGGCAATCTTTACTTTCGTCCCCGTCATAACCGCAGGGGCATGGATTCATTGCCCCTACCAACTGAAATTTTGCCGGAAATGTTAGTTGTTGCATGGCTCGGGAGATAATGACTTCCCCCGATTCCATCGGTTCACGTAATACTTCCAGCACTTTGCGCGGATATTCCGGCAGCTCATCTAAGAACAAAACGCCGTTGTGGGCCAGGGATATTTCGCCCGGCCGAGGATAGCTTCCGCCGCCCACTAAGGCTGCAGCAGAGGCGGTGTGATGGGGCGATCGGAAAGGTCGATGCAGCCGCAATGGCTGGCCGGCGACAGATTGCACGGTGGCGATATCTAGGCGCTCTGATTCGGTTAAGGGCGGCAAAATTCCGGGTAGACGATTGGCGAGCAGGGTTTTCCCGGTTCCCGGTGGGCCGCATAGTAATAAGCTATGGCCGCCAGCCGCCGCAATCTCTAGCGCACGCTTGGCACCGACTTGCCCTTTAACGTCGCAGAGATCGGGGTAGTTATTGCTATCTATGGCCTCAACGCTGGCGCCCGCGAAGGGTAGGGCGTTTTGGCCGTGTAAGTGTGCGGCCACCGCGAGTAAGGAGTCCGCTTCGCGCAGGCCAGTGTCGTCGACAATGGAGGCCAGTCCGGAATTTGCAGCGGGTAAAATGAGAATATGACCTGCCAAATTTGCCTGAATAGCGGCTGGCAGGGCGGCGTCGACGGCGCGTAGTTCGCCGCTTAAGCCCAGCTCGCCAATAAGCTCCAAATCCTTTAAGGGCGCGGCTGGCACCTGCCCGGACGCGAGTAAAATGCCAACTGCAATTGGCAGATCAAAGCGGCCGCCCTCCTTGGGTAAATCCGCCGGCGCGAGATTGACGGTTATGCGACTGACGGGAAAGTCGAAGCGCGAATTAATCAGCGCTGAGCGCACCCGGTCGCGACTTTCGCGCACAGAGGCTTCAGGTAGACCAACAATATTGAAGGCGGGAAGCCCGCCAGATAAGTGGACTTCAACGGTGACTAGCGGAGCATTAATGCCCAGTTTGGCGCGACTGTAAATGGTGGCTAGCGGCATGTCTTCATCCTTGAAGGCTGCTTAATGGGGTATTTCCATACCGAGAATAAAATCCCGGCCCAGGTAAAAACCGCAGATAGCTTGGGCTTGAAACTTACGTCTTGTCTGCAGCTTGGCTTTCTAACTGAGCGCTCAGTTCGGCAAGTTGTTTTTCTAGGGCTTCTAGCTTGCTGCGGGTCCGATTGAGTACCGCGACTTGGGCGTCAAATTCGTCGCGAGAAACCATATTTAAGCGACTGAAACCGCCTTGCAGTAAGACCTGCACTTTTTCTTCGATGTCCTGCTGAATTTCAGGACCGTTGTTAATTAAGCGGCCGGCTTGCTGCGCCAGCTGAGAAATAAAATCGGGTTTGGCCATGGGGTATTCGCCTCTGTAATAAGGCTAAGTGTATCTTAAAAATGCCATTGGCATGAAGTCACGCGCCGCCTGTCACTGAGATTAAAACCGATTCAATACTGTCACGCGCTTTACCTTGGTGCGCTAATATTAAATATAGGAACTGATTTGGCGCAGCTCGGTGCCGCTATGCACAGTGATGGTACAGATATTGCTGTTGTTCAGGAGTGACGTCGCGCTGGAGTAAACATAAACATGCCGTGCGTCATCGCTAACTCTAACGATAAATGCCCCTATAAAAGGATCCTTCCTTGACGGCCCGTGCAAGCACACCAGACCTATCGCCAGTGACAAGCGCCGAGCTGATACCAACTAAATCTTGGCAAGCGTCGATTGAGCTAGGTTTTCGAGCAGGCAAGATCCGCACTGATTTGGTGCGATCTCTACATAAGGGGCCGTTGCGTGTGCAGCGTCCGTTCTACCCAGAAGAAGAATGCTGTCACGTTTACCTACTTCATCCGCCCGGAGGAATGGTGCCGGGTGACGCTTTGCGGGTGGCTTTGAATCTTGATCCTGGTGCCCATGCTCTGCTAACCACGCCATCCGCCGGTAAGGTCTATCGCAGTGACGCAGCTAAAACTGTCCAGTCGCAGGGTGTGTCGGCATACATCGGCAACGATGCCTGTCTTGAGTGGCTCCCGCAGGAGACCATTATTTTTGAAGGCGCAGAGGCCGAGTTGAGTAACCACTTTGCTCTGCATGGCAATGCCTCTCTATGCGCTTGGGATATTGTGGTGCTTGGGCGTCGCGCCAGTGGTGAATGTTTTAGCCGTGGTCGCTGTACCCAGAAAATTGATATTAGTCGAGATGGTGTTGTGTTGCTGAAAGAGCGCACCGAGTGGCTTGGCGGCAGCAGAATGCTGGATGCACCCTGGGGGATGGGGGGAATGTCGGTCAGCGGCACCTTATTTGCTACGCTGCAATGCGACCAACACATGATGGACACCTTGCGAGAGGGCTTGGCCGAGCTTGTTGTCAGCCGCGGCTGGTTGCCGGCAGAGTGGGGCCTATCGCAAAAGCGCGATATTTTTCTGGCGCGTTACTTGGGGAATTCACCGGAACAGTGTCGCAAAGGTTTTATTTGGTTGTGGTCGCAATTGCGGCCTTTATTGAATGGTCGGGCCGCGTGTCCGCCGCGAATTTGGAATACTTAGGTGTGCTTAGATAAGAGCACACAATGTGAAAACGGGAAGTTACTGCGATGGAACTGAGTCCGAGAGATAAAGATAAATTATTGATTTTTACCGCCGCGCTGCTCGCGGAGCGTCGCAAGGCCAAGGGCTTGAAATTAAATTATCCAGAGGCGATTGCACTGATCTCCGCCGAGGTGATGGAAGGCGCAAGAGAAGGGCGCAGCGTGGCAGAAATGATGAGCGCAGGGCGCGAGATCTTGGGTCGCGATGATGTGATGGACGGCGTCGCCGAGATGATTCATGAAGTGCAGGTTGAGGCCACGTTTCCAGATGGCACCAAGCTAGTTACCGTGCACAACCCCATTGTTTAAAAGAATTTGCGGCTACTCGCTGCAAGAAGGGAGGCTCTATGATTCCAGGTGAAATGCATGTTGCGCAGGGCGATATTATTTTAAATGTGGGCCGCGAGACCTGCACCATAGACGTTGCGAATAGCGGTGATCGGCCTATTCAGGTGGGTTCGCATTATCATTTTTTTGAGGCCAATCCCGCCTTGGTATTTGATCGCCAAGCCAGTCGCGGATTTCGTTTAAATATTGCCGCGGGAACGGCGGTGCGTTTTGAGCCGGGTCAGAGCCGAGAGGTCGAGTTAGTAGCCTTGGCCGGTAAACGCGAAGTCTACGGTTTTCGCGGTGAGATTATGGGGCCCTTGGATGGTGCGGCAAATAAAGGAGCAAAGTCATGACAACGATTGACCGCCGCGCCTATGCGGATATGTATGGCCCGACTGTGGGCGATCGGGTTCGTCTCGCAGATACGGAATTGTGGATAGAGGTGGAAAAAGACTTCACTACTTACGGTGAGGAAGTGAAGTTTGGTGGTGGCAAAGTTATTCGCGACGGCATGGGTCAGAGCCAATTAGGTGATGCCCTGACACCGGATACCGTCATTACCAACGCTCTGATTTTAGACCACTGGGGTGTTGTGAAAGCCGATGTGGCCATTAAGGCGGGTCGAATTACCGCTATCGGTAAGGCCGGTAATCCAGATATTCAACCAGATATCGATATTATTATTGGGCCGTGCACGGAAGTGATTGCCGGTGAGGGGCAGATATTAACCGCCGGTGCCATAGACGCGCATATCCACTTTATATGCCCTCAGCAAATTGAAGAAGCGCTGATGAGTGGCGTGACAACCATGCTCGGCGGAGGCACTGGCCCCGCGACTGGCACCAATGCCACAACCTGTACGCCGGGGGCGTGGCATCTGGGTATAATGCTGCAGGCAGCAGAAAGCTTTCCCATGAACTTGGGTTTTCTAGGCAAAGGTAATGCGAGCTTGCCGGCTGGTTTGGAAGAACAATTACAGGCCGGCGCAATGGGTTTAAAGCTCCATGAAGATTGGGGCACCACGCCAGCGTCCATAGACTGCTGCTTAAGCGTAGCGGAAAAATACGATGTGCAGGTGGCAATTCACACCGACACCCTCAATGAATCGGGTTTTGTTGAAGATACCTTAGCCGCCTTCAAAGGCCGGACGATTCATACCTATCACACCGAAGGTGCCGGTGGTGGTCATGCGCCAGATATTATAAAGGCCTGTGGCTCGGCTAATGTCCTGCCGTCGTCAACCAATCCAACCCGTCCCTATACTGTGAATACGGTGGATGAGCATTTGGATATGTTGATGGTCTGTCATCACCTTGATCCTAATATTCCTGAAGATGTAGCTTTTGCGGATTCCCGTATTCGCAAGGAAACGATTGCGGCCGAAGATATTCTTCATGATCTAGGTGCATTTTCGATGATCTCATCTGACTCGCAGGCCATGGGCCGAGTGGGGGAGGTGGTCTGCAGAACGTGGCAGACCGCTCACAAGATGAAGGTGCAGCGCGGCCCGCTGGTGGAGGATAGCAGCGGCAATGATAACTTCCGCGCCCGCCGCTATATTTCTAAATACACTATTAATCCCGCTATCGCCCACGGCATCTCCCATGAAGTAGGCTCTATTGCCGTCGGTAAACTGGCAGATTTAGTTTTATGGAAACCCGCCTTCTTCGGGATTAAACCGTCGATGATTATCAAAGGTGGCGCTATCGCCGCTGCCCCAATGGGTGACCCAAATGCCTCAATCCCCACGCCGCAACCGGTGCATTACCGCATGATGTTTGGGGCCTTTGGCAAAGCCTGTGTGCAAACCTCGGTGAGCTTTGTGAGTCAGGCTGCTATCGATGGCGGTTTAGCAACAACATTGGGGCTAGAACGGCCTTTGGTGGCCGTAAAAAATTGCCGTAACGTCACCAAGGCTGACATGGTATTAAACAATTATCAGCCGCTAATGGAAGTTGATCCCGACACCTATGAGGTGCGGGCCGATGGGCAATTATTGATTTGCGAGCCGGCCAGCGAACTGCCGCTGGCGCAGTTGTACTGTCTGTTTTAAAGACTGCCTTGCAGCTAAGAATAGGAATTTAAAAAATGTTGGAATGCTATGAGCTGGGTGATGGCACTAGCGACATCCGCTTGGTATTAAATTATCAGGAGCGGCAGCGCAGTCGCTATCGCGCAAAATCGGTGTGCGGCTTAGATGTGGCCTGGTTTGTTGAGCGTGGAAAAGTGCTCGCCGACGGCGAAATATTAGTCGCCAATAGTGGCGAGAAAATCATGGTGGTGGCGGCCGAAGAAACCGTGTCAGAAGTGTGTAGTGACGATGTCTTACTGCTGACGAAAGCGGCCTATCATTTAGGGAATCGCCATGTCCCCTTGCAAATTGAGGCGGGCGAACTGCGTTATCAGCACGATCATGTGCTCGATGATATGTTGCGGGGTCTCGGGCTTACGGTGTTAGTCACCGATAAAACCTTTCATCCAGAAAACGGTGCCTATCACAATAGCGGTGGCCATGCGCAAAGCCACAGCCATGACGACGGCCATAGCCACTCTCATCATGAGCATCAACATGGCTAAACCATTATTGCACCTCATGCAGATAGTTAGCCCGGCCCTGCCGGTGGGCGCCTATGCCTATTCTCAGGGTTTAGAGTATGCGGTAGAGCGCGCATGGGTTAGTGATTTGGATGGCGCCGCTGACTGGATTGGCGAAGTACTGAGTCACAGTGTGGGTGGGCTAGATTTGCCGGTCCTGCTGCGTTTGTTAGCCGCATGGCGGCACAATGATATACAGATGGTGCAATATTGGAATCACACCTTGCAGGCGTCGCGAGAGTCGCGCGAGCTACTGCTAGAGGATGTGCAAATGGGTGAAGCACTGCTGCGCCTTTTAGTTTCCTTGGAGGTCCCCTCTGCGGTTCAGTGGCCTTTAGCTGAACCCATCAGTTTTGCTACCGGATTCGCGATGGCCGCTCGTCATTTTGAAATAGATGATGATGACGCGCTTAGTGGTTTCGCGTGGAGTTGGCTGGAAAATCAAGCGGCCGCCGCAGTCAAGCTAGTGCCGCTGGGTCAAACCGATGGCCAGCGTTTATTAATGGCGTTAATGCCCCGCATCGAAAAGACCGTGGCAGATGCCTATCTGTGTGCAGACGACGATATTGGTGCGGGCTTGCCGGGTTTGGCGATGGCGTCTATGCAGCATGAAACCCAGTATTCAAGATTATTTCGCTCTTAATGTAGTGCAAATAAATGATCGCAAATATTTTTTAAAGAGTTGGAGTTAGAATTATGAAAAAGCCCGCCTTACGGCTTGGTATTGGTGGACCGGTTGGCTCCGGTAAAACGGCCTTGGTGAAAACCCTGTGCGCTGAATTGCGTGGCCGTTTCGATATTGCGGTCATCACCAATGATATTTATACCCGCGAAGATGCCGAATTTTTATTGCGTCATGAGGTCCTGTCTCAGGATCGTATCCTCGGTGTAGAAACCGGTGGCTGCCCCCACACCGCTATTCGGGAAGATGCCTCTATGAATCTTTCTGCGGTGGCTGAGCTAAGTGGCCGCTTCCCAGATCTTGAATTGATCATGATAGAGAGCGGCGGCGATAATTTAGCTGCCACGTTCAGCCCGGAGCTGTCTGATCTTACTATCTATGTGATCGACGTTTCTGCCGGTGACAAAATCCCCCGTAAAGGCGGCCCCGGTATTACTCGCTCCGATTTACTGGTGATCAATAAAACCGATTTGGCGCCGCTGGTAGGTGCTGACCTAGGGGTGATGGATAGAGACGCGAAAAAAATGCGTGGCGACAGGCCGTTTATTTTTAGTAATTTAAAAGACGGAAGTGGCGTTGCCGAGATCGTTAGCTTTGTCGTCGAACAGGGCATGTTGGGACGCTAAAGTAGGATCGTGAAGGAGCAATATTAATGGCTGACATGGCGCCCTTATTAAGTATGTTGCTGCTGGGGTTTTCGGCAGGGGTTATCCACGCCTTTGATGCTGATCATATCGCCGCTGTGAGTGGCATTGGTGGGCAGAATGGCGGGCGTCATAGTTTTCGATTTGCCCTGCACTGGGGTTTTGGCCATGGCATTGCAGTGATCGCTGTCGCGACGCTTGTATTGGTGGCCGGCGCGGCAATACCTACTCAATTTAGCGCGGTCGCAGAGTCTGCGGTGGCGTGGATGCTGATTGCGATTGGCGCGATGACATTTATCCATCTGTGGCAGCAGCATCAGAACACAGAAGCCGCCGCACCGCGGAGCCACAATGCAAGCTTGATCGGTTTGGTCCATGGTAGTGCAGGATCGGCGCCCTTATTGGCCGTTATTCCGGCGGCGGGTATGACCAGCCCCACTCTGGGGATGTTGCATGTCGTGGTGTTTAATATTGGTTTAATATTGGCGATGGCTGGCGTGGGTGCCGCACTGCGCAGCGGTTTGTCGGCGGCGGGTCGTTATCATCACGCATTCCAGCTTTCTATCCAATCGGCCTTGGGTGTATTCGCTACCAGCTTCGGTGTTTTTCTATTGTTATCTCATTAAATTGCATAAGAGTTTATTTTGGTGCGGGCGCACTAATGTTGCGCGCTGCACTGCACTTTTATAAAAAGATGTGTCTTCTCAGATTGTGTATTTCCACCTGATTTTTCGCCTCTATCGTCATTTACCGTATGGCTTTTTAAGCAAAAGCATGCCGCTTCTGCAGTGCATCTCCTTCTTTTATACCTATTGGCACCAATTCTGCAGACACCCAGTGGAGTTTTGCCAGGGTTCGTTAATCGCCAGTGTGCAGATTAACGATATATACAAAAAAAAGAGTATGGAGCTAAGCATGAAGAGTCCTAAATCTATAAAGGCTTTTGCCAAGCACAGTAGTATTGTGCTGGCAGCCGCGACGCTGTCGTTAAGCGCCTCGATTGCACAGGCCGCAGACACTATTAAAGTCGGTGTACTGCATTCGCTGTCCGGTACGATGGCAATCAGTGAAACAACCTTGAAAGATACGGTGTTGATGCTGATTGAAGATCAAAACAAAAAAGGTGGAATTTTAGGCAAAAAGTTAGAAGCCGTGGTTGTTGACCCCGCATCTAACTGGCCGCTATTTGCAGAAAAAGCGAAGGAGCTATTAGACAAAGACAAAGTTGATGTCATCTTCGGTTGCTGGACTTCGGTTTCTCGTAAATCAGTACTGCCCGTTATCGAAGAATTAAATGGTCTTATGTTCTACCCCGTTCAATACGAAGGTGAAGAATCTTCTAAGAATGTTTTCTACACCGGCGCTGCGCCTAATCAGCAGGCTATCCCTGCTGTTGATTATTTGATGAGTGAGTCAGGTGGTTCTGTTAAGCGCTGGGTATTGGCAGGTACGGATTATGTTTATCCCCGTACTACCAATAAAATTCTTGAAGCCTATCTTAAAAGCAAAGGTGTTGCTGAAAAAGATATCATGATCAACTACACGCCTTTCGGTCATTCTGACTGGCAGACTATTGTCTCTGATATCAAGAAATTCGGCTCACAAGGTAAAAAGACCGCTGTTGTTTCTACCATCAATGGTGATGCCAACGTGCCCTTTTACAAAGAGCTGGCTAATCAGGGTATGTCTGCAGAAGATATTCCTGTAGTGGCTTTCTCGGTTGGCGAAGAGGAGCTTAGCGGTTTCGACACTGGTCCGCTGGTTGGGCATCTTGCCGCATGGAACTACTTCATGAGCGCAGACGCAAAAGCGAATGATGAGTTCATCGACAAGTGGATTGCCTATATTGGTGATGACAAGCGCGTGACTAACGATCCAATGGAAGCTACTTACATTGGCTTTAACATGTGGGTAAAAGCCGTTGAGAAGGCTGGTACAACTGATGTGGATAAAGTTTCATCTGCGTTGATTGGTGTTAGCGTGCCTAACTTAACCGGTGGCGTTGCAACGATGCTGCCAAATCACCACCTGACTAAGCCGGTTCTTATTGGTGAAATTCAGGAAAATGGTCAGTTTGATATTGTTTGGCAAACTGAAGCTGCCGTGCCTGGTGATGCCTGGACTGACTTCCTTCCAGAAAGTGCCAAATTGATTGCGGATTGGCAAGATCCAAAAATCATGTGTGGTAACTACAACACTGAAACTAAAAAGTGTTCAGGTCAAAACTACTAGTCCACTAAGGAAGCGTCTCGGCCGAGACGCTTTTATCAGTGCTACCCCGCCACTGCAAGGTGGCGGGGCCTTGATCGCAAATGGATGTTTCGATGAAACTTTGCCATGTATTCCGTGTATTTGTATTGTCGCTTTTTCTCCTTGGTTTTCAGGGAGTACAGGCCGAGCAAGTTACGCCAATAGAAAATAAAGCTGACAGCGCGCTTTTACTCAATCAATTAATAACGGCGAAATCAACGGCAGATAAGACAAATCTTATCAACATGATTGCGCATTCAAATTTAGCTCAACGTGCAGAGGTTTTAAATGCTTTGCAAGACGGTGAGCTCTATTACACCAAGGCAGATGATCAATTGGTCTACGCCTATCCCCATCCAGATGGCTATGAAATAAGGTCGGTTATAGAAGGCGAGAGCCTAGGGGTAATAGGTAGTCGAAAAGTCAGGAAAATAAGTATCAATAATGAATTGCGTACTTTGTTGCGTGGTGTGTTAGCGGAATTGTCCCTGCGCAGTGAAGATGTCGGCGTGCGCTTAGCAGCGGCCAAGGATCTGATTCGCAGTCCTGCGCCAGAATTCTTGCCTGCGATAGAGCGCGCAAAATCGATTGAATCTAGCAAGAAAGTTTTAACGTCTTTAAATATCGCGTCGGCGATGATCAACTTAAATTCAGATCAGCAGGTATTACGCCTGGATGCTATTGAAGCCTTCCGTGGCAGTTTAGATAGTGATGCAATGTCGATCTTGGCTGGGATGCAGTTGAAAGATGACGATGGCAATTATCGTGAAGAAGATGAGCTAGTTCGAGAGTCTGCAGCTGCGGTATTAAGCGAAATGCGCGCTGAGGCAAAGATTTATAAGTTAGTGGAAAATGTATTTTTCGGTCTAAGTTTAGGTTCGGTATTACTGCTTACAGCGGTAGGTTTGGCCATTACCTTCGGGGTAATGGGGGTAATTAATATGGCCCATGGCGAAATGATGATGCTGGGCGCGTATACCACCTACGTTATTCAATTGTTGATGCCAAATTATATCGACTACTCCATTATTGTCGCGATTCCCGCCGCGTTTATGGTGTCGGGCTTAGTTGGAATTGTGATTGAGCGCGGTATTATTCGCCATCTCTATGGCCGTCCTTTAGAAACCTTGTTGGCAACGTTTGGCGTTAGTCTTATTTTGCAGCAAGCGGTGCGCAGTATCTTCTCACCGCTGAATAAATCGGTAACTGCGCCGAGCTGGTTAAGCGGTTCATGGGAAATCAATGGCGCCTTATCGCTCACCTATAATCGTCTTTACATTATTATTTTCAGCTTGATTGTGCTGTTGCTACTGGTGTTTCTACTTAAGAAAACCTTTGTCGGTTTGCAAATGCGCGCCGTCACCCAAAACCGGGCTATGGCAAACTCCATGGGAATTCGCGCTGGTTGGGTAGATGCGCTGACCTTCGGGCTAGGATCAGGTATTGCCGGCATTGCCGGTGTTGCGCTGAGTCAGTTAACTAATGTCGGCCCCAATCTTGGTCAGTCCTACATTATTGATTCCTTTATGGTGGTGGTGTTCGGCGGTGTGGGGAATTTATTTGGTACCTTCTTCGCCGCAATGAGCCTGGGTGTTGCGAATAAATTTTTAGAGCCTTTTGCGGGCGCGGTACTGGCGAAAATATTTGTATTGGTTTTCATCATTCTGTTTATTCAGTGGCGGCCCCGGGGCTTGTTTGCCCTGAAAGGTCGCTCGGTAGAGGATTAATCGGCAATGATAAATAACAAAATATTTGAGCGCAGCGCGATTGGCAGATTATTACTAGCCGATAAGGCCGGCCGCTATTTGGTCGCCGCTCTCTTGGCCGTCACTGTGCTAGTGCCGCTGTGCAATTTACTTATGCCAGCAGGCAGCTTTTTCCATATTCCCACATATGTTGTGGTCTTGCTGGGTAAGTACCTCTGTTACGCGCTATTGGCCTTGGCATTAGATTTAATTTGGGGTTATTGCGGGATTCTCAGTCTGGGCCACGGTGCCTTTTTTGCCTTGGGTGGCTATGCCATGGGTATGTACCTGATGCGTCAGATTGGCGAGCGCGGCGTATATGGTAATGCTGATCTGCCTGATTTTATGGTGTTTTTAAATTGGACTGAATTGCCTTGGTATTGGTACGGATTTGATAACTTTTTCTTTGCGATGTTTATGGTTGCGCTGGTGCCCGCGGTGCTCGCCTTTGTGTTTGGCTGGCTGGCATTCCGTTCGCGAGTGAGCGGAGTGTATTTATCCATTATTACCCAGGCGATGACTTATGCCTTGTTGCTGGCGTTCTTTCGCAATGATATGGGTTTCGGCGGTAATAATGGCTTGACCGATTTCAAAGATATTTTGGGCTTTAGTTTGCAGTCTGATATCACTCGCTGCGTATTGTTTGCGCTATCAGCATTAAGTGTCGCGGGGGCCTATGTTTTGTGCCGGGCGATTGTGACCAGTAAATACGGTCGGGTCTTGGTAGCGATACGTGACGCCGAGAGTCGCACCCGTTTTATGGGTTACCGTGTTGAGCACTTTAAATTATTTGTGTTTGTGGTGTCGGCAATACTTGCTGGTATCGCCGGGGCCTTATACGTGCCGCAGGTCGGTATTATTAATCCCGGTGAGTTTGGCCCCATTAACTCGATTGAAATTGTGATCTGGGTTGCTATTGGTGGGCGGGGCACCCTATACGGTGCGGTGATTGGCGCGATTGCGGTTAACTACGCCAAGACCTATTTTACCGGTGCATTTCCAGAGGTGTGGTTGTTTATGCTCGGCGCCCTATTTGTGATCAGCACCTTGTATTTACCCAAGGGTATTGTTGGTGTGGTGACCCAAATACGTGAGCGGCGAGCGGAGCGCGATGCGACGTCGACACCAGAACCGGGAGCAGGCTCATGAGTGCAGTGATTAAAAGTCCTGGATTTCATAGCAGTGAAATCCAGAGCATGTTGTACCTGAACGGCGTCACCAAAAGTTTTGACGGTTTTAAGGCGATTAATAATTTATCGCTGGATATTGCGCCGGGGGAGTTGCGGGCGATTATTGGTCCCAATGGTGCCGGAAAAAGCACCATGATGGATATTATTACCGGCAAGACCCGGCCAGATAAGGGTGAGGTTCGGTTTAGGGACACCATTGATCTTATTCAATACGATGAGGCCGATATCGCCAATCTTGGTATTGGTCGCAAGTTTCAGAAGCCTACCGTAGTTGAAACCCTGACAGTGTGGGAAAACGTGGAGCTGGCGTTGGCAGGCACGCGCAGTGTGCTTCGCGCTTTATTTCATAAGCTGAGCAGTGAGCAGGGCGATAAAATTAATGAGGTCATTAAGCTTGTGGGGCTAAAGGCAAAAACCAGTGATCTGGCTGGCAGTTTGTCCCATGGCCAAAAGCAGTGGTTAGAAATCGGTATGTTGATTGTGCAGGGTCCTGAGCTTTTGCTGGTAGATGAGCCGGCGGCGGGAATGACCGATCATGAAACGATGGAAACCGCGGCACTGCTAAAAGAAATTAATAAAGACCATACCGTGGTGGTCGTTGAGCATGATATGGATTTTATTAAAGCGCTGGACAGTAAAGTGACGGTCTTGCATGAGGGGAGTGTATTAGCTGAGGGGCGGCTTGAAGTAGTCTCAGCCAACCCCCGTGTTATCGAAGTCTATTTGGGGCGCTGATATGTTGCTTGTGAATGAAATTGATCTTTATTACGGCGCGAGTCAGGCGCTTAAGAAAGTAGATGTGGTGGCAGAGAAAGGCCAGGTAACCTGCATATTAGGGCGTAACGGGGTAGGAAAATCTAGCTTGGCGCGGGCGATAACTGGCCGTCATCCGATTCGTGGTGGCAACATTACGTGGGAAGGCAAAGATATTAGCGGCATGGGCCCAGCCGATCGGGCGCGGGCGGGAATTGCCTATGTGCCCCAGGGCCGAGAAATCTTTTCGCAGCTCACTGTTCAGGAGAATTTGTACACGGGTTACGCGCCGTTAAAGCGCAGTCAGCGGACTATTAGCCCGGAGATTTTTGATTTGTTTCCAGTACTTAAAAGCATGCTGCGTAGACGCGGCGGAGATTTATCTGGTGGTCAACAGCAGCAGCTGGCGATTGCCAGGGCCTTAATCACGCGGCCGCGCTTATTGGTGCTGGATGAACCCACAGAGGGTATTCAGCCCTCTATTATTAAAGATATTCAGAACGTGATTACCATATTGCGCCAGCAGGGTGAGATGGCAATTGTCTTGGTTGAGCAATATTTCGATTTCGCTCGGGCATTGGCGGACAATTACGCGGTGATGGATCGCGGCGAAGTCATTCTTTCCGGCCGCGGTGACGATATGGTGGAAGAAGACGTGCGCCGGCATATGACGGTGTAAGGCCAGGGTTTATACTATTAAGCTTATGTCTTTCCCGTTAAAGGATAAATCGCTCATGAAATACCTTGCCACTCTAGCGCTGGCGTTCACACCACTTGCCGGTCTAGCTGCGGACCTTAGCATTCCCGCCGGTAAAACCTATGTCGTAGGTATCGATCAGCAGGAAATGGTACTAGACACCCTGCGAATTGGCGACGGCGCCAAAATCACCTTTTCCTCGGCGGTTGTGGGTTGGCGTGTTCAGGCTCGGCATGCCTATATCGGTAAAGATGTTGTGATTGAAGGCAATGGTAGTGCAGGTGTTGCTGGCGGCGCAGCGAAGCCAGCGTCAGATTGCGCTAACGGTGAGATAGGCGGTAATGGCGGCGACGGCAGTGACGGCGTAGAAATTCGCTTGCAGCTAGGTATAGAGGCGCTCGGCGATCTCAAGATCCTGGCTAACGGCGGCAATGGTGGCGATGGCGGCGCCGGCAGCGATGGCGCCGATTGTGATGGGGCGAATGCTGGCGAAGGCGGTAATGGCGGAGACGGCGGCGAAGGCGGTCGCGGCGGAGATATTACTATTCTTTACCAAGTGCTTGCCAAGGGTGTTTCTGGCGATGACCTAGTCAAGCGAATTAACATTAGAAGTGAGGGTGCCGACGGCGGTCGCGGCGGTGACGCGGGTTCTGGCGGTGCTGGTGCAGATGGATACTACATTAATAGGAAAACCCTTACAGGGTCTCGCAAATGGGTTGAGGGCGGAGAAGGTGGATTGGCGGGTAGCCCCGGGTCGACAGGATCGGCTGGCAATCCTGGCCGTATCTTGGTGGATCAGTTGATTTTATCGTCGGCGCAGCCTGTTGAAGTGAAGTCTTCGGCCACAACTATTATGGAGCTGCAGCGCCAAATTGAGCGCCTGCGCGCTCGTGTTGATAAGTTAGAAGCTAAATCGAACGGGCAGTAAGCTGCAAGTGCAATATTTTTAAAGGGATGCCAAATGGCATCCCTTTTTGCATTCTAGGCATCATTAAATTGCATACCCACTGAAATACAGTGCACCAGCACTGAATTGGTGCGTCGGTTTTTTTACTACTCTAATAGAAGGATCAAAATGAGGCAAAATACAGTTTAACCTATTGTTTTTATTTAAATTATTAATAATTTATTAAGTTCAGAAGGTCACGCTTGCCGGGCTGTAAAGTACATATAGTGCTTATTTTTGATGCACTAAATGGCAGCATTATTAAAAAGTGCTCTATATTTGAGCGTAACGATCGCGTGAAGTTAAGCCCCGCAACGCATCCGTAAGCACTAGTATTGCGGCATAGCTTAAAGCTCTCTCTAAGTCATTGTTTTAAATAATAAAAAATATAGTTGGCATTGAAAGTGCTAAAGCTTGAGCAGGATTGTGCTTGAACACTTCCTTAATACCTTAGTGGAGACTAAAGACATGAAAAAAATGAAAACCCTTTTGGCTGCAAGCGTTGCAGCTGCATCAATGACCATGGTTGCTGCTCCCGCTTCTGCAGAAGTAAGTGCCAGCGTTAGCGTTGCTAGTTTGTACCTTTGGCGTGGTTTCGACCTAAGTGATGGATCGCCTGCAGTTTCTGGTGACATTACTTATAGCACCGGTGGTTTTTACGCGGGTGTTTGGGGATCTAGCGGTGATGATACATACGGTCAAGAAGTTGACTACTATGCTGGCTTCGCTACTGAAGTAGGACCATTAAGCGTTGACCTAAGCGTATGGAACTATGTGTATCCAGGTGTATCAGCGGGCTTTGCTGACAATGGCGACACGTTTGGTGATCTGAGCGAGATTATTCTTGGTTTGGGCATGGGTCCGGTTAGCGTAACAATCTATGACAATATTGCTGGTGCCAATGGTTACTTCTACTACACTGCCGGTCTTGATGTAGGGAGCTTCTCTTTCCTAGCCGGTGGTACTGACAATAAAGACGAAGATGCAAACTACGCTCACTTCGACGTGTCTTACGCTTATAACGACAATGTGAGCTTTACTTTTAGCCAGATGATTGACGAAGATAATGATGACGATTTGAGATTCGTTGTTTCTTATAGCTTGCCAATCGCAATGTAATACCCTGGCCGGCGGCAAGGTTGTCGCCGGCCATTTTCTTAACTCAATCCTAATGTGTGGCTAACGCACATTGACAGGAGATATCCGATGAAATTGATTACGGCTGTTATTAAGCCATTCAAACTCGATGATGTGCGCGAAGCGCTGTCTGACATCGGCGTACAGGGCATAACTGTCACCGAAGTAAAAGGTTTTGGTCGTCAGAAAGGTCACACTGAACTTTACCGTGGCGCTGAGTATGTTGTCGATTTTCTGCCTAAGGTGAAGATTGAAGTCGCTGTCGCAGATGACTCGGTTGAACCGACCATCGAAGCAATAAGCAAGTCAGCTAACACTGGCAAAATAGGCGACGGCAAGATTTTTGTCACTGCGCTTGAGCAGGTTATTCGAATTCGTACCGGTGAAACTGGCGAAGAAGCCATTTAGTAATACCGCTGCGTTTTCTGTTAACTAATTAAATTAAAAGACTTATCTCTTTCCCTTTGGAGGGCATGTGATGGAAGACATCATACAGGTCAAGTACGCCCTGGACACATTTTACTTCCTGGTTATGGGCGCGTTCGTAATGTGGATGGCAGCAGGTTTTGCCATGCTCGAAGCCGGTTTGGTTCGTGCAAAAAACACCACAGAAATCTTAACCAAGAACATCGCGCTATTTGCGGTGGCTTGTACTATGTACTTATTGTGTGGCTACACAATTATGTACGGCGGTTCAGAAGGTGGCATTCTGCCAGACGCATGGTTCGGTAATTCAATTGCTGACGCGTCGGTAGAAGAAGTGCTGGCTTCAAACGGTGACACTTACTACTCTGGTTCATCTGACTTCTTCTTCCAAGTGGTATTCGTGGCAACCGCTATGTCTATCGTTTCGGGTGCGGTTGCAGAGCGTATGAAGCTGTGGGCTTTCTTGGCCTTTGCAGTTGTCATGACTGGTGTTATCTACCCACTTCAAGGTTCTTGGAGCTGGGGCGGCGGTTTCTTGTCTGAAGCAGGTTTCTCTGACTTCGCAGGTTCCGGTATTGTCCACATGACAGGTGCTTCTGCAGCACTGGCTGGTGTATTGCTGCTTGGCGCTCGTAAAGGCAAGTATGGCGAGAGCGGTCAAGTGAATGCGATCCCTGGTGCGAACATGCCAATGGCAACATTGGGTACCTTCATCCTGTGGATGGGCTGGTTCGGCTTCAACGGCGGCTCTGAGTTGATGGTGTCTAACATCGACGAGGCGAACGCAACTGCTCAGGTATTTGTTAATACTAATGCTGCGGCAAGTGGTGGTTTGATTGCTGCGATGATCGTTGCTCGCTTGTTGTTCGGCAAGACAGATTTAACCATGGTGCTGAACGGCGCGCTGGCTGGTCTGGTTGCAATTACTGCTGACCCGCTTTCTCCTGATCCAGTTGTTGCTACATTGATTGGTGCTGTTGGCGGTGTGTTGGTTGTGTTCTCAATCCTAGCCCTAGACAAAATCAAGATTGACGATCCAGTGGGCGCTATCTCTGTCCACGGTGTTGTTGGTCTTTGGGGTGTGATGGCGGTGCCATTCAACAACAGCGATGCTACTTTCGGTATGCAGATCTACGGTGCGTTCGTGATCTTTGCTTGGACCTTCGTGGCCAGCCTAGTGATCTGGGGTATCTTGAAAGCAGTCATGGGTATCCGTGTATCAGAAGAGGAAGAGTACGAAGGTGTCGACCTCTCTGAATGCGGCATGGAAGCTTATCCAGAATTCACCAACAAGTAAGTCTCCCCCGTTAGGTGATTTTCAGGGCGCTCTTTGAGCGCCCTTTTTTTGTTTGAAGTAGCGGTTTTGGCGCTTATTTCGCTCTAATGTGGGGATAACCTTGCCAAATCCGTGTTGCCTGAGCTAACTTAACGGCAGGTAGTTATTCGTAGTAAGCTCTGATTAATTACTGCGCTCGGTATTTTAAATGTCAGCGGTGCTCAGAATGCCCAAGGCACTCTCATTACTTGCGGACAGGCTCTACACATTTCTCGCGTGTTAAGCTGTTTCCTCCGCCCTGGAGGTCTTTAAACTACCCTCGCTCGCTACAGTAATGAGAGCTTGCCTTATCATAAGAGGAAGAATTGGCGATGAAATTAGTCAGTGCGGTGATCAAACCGTTTAAGTTAGATGATGTCCGTGCGGCGCTGTCAGAGATTGGCGTGCAAGGTGTAACCGTGACCGAGGTAAAAGGCTTTGGTCGGCAGAAGGGGCATACCGAGCTATATCGCGGCGCCGAGTACGTGGTCGATTTTTTACCTAAGGTAAAACTAGAGATTGCGGTTGCAGACGATTTACTTGAAAAAGTGATCGATACTGTGACCAAGGCGGCGAATACCGGCAAAATTGGTGATGGCAAGATTTTTGTTACCACCCTCGAGCAGGTTATTCGTATCCGCACCGGCGAAACCGGCGAAGACGCAATTTAGCACCGCGTTTGCACATGAAGTAGGCGGCCACAGGCCGCCTTTTTTGTGCTCGGTATTTTTACATATAGCTCGAAAAGTGATGACGATATTTGTTTGTAATAACAAAAAAGCCTAATCATTTGCTTGTCAAAACGCCTTATATACACGTATAAATCGCTTCGTAAACGCGGATTTTTTATTCTCGGGAGGCGGTCTTATGGGCTCGCATATTCGTAGTAGCAATATTCAAACCTCAAGCGCGCAGCTGCATGCTTCATCACTCACAATACGCGATCGTATGCGTGACCAATTAGCCAAAGATATAGAGGCTTATCTTGCCCAGGGTGGTGAGATTAAACATTTAGATCCGCATATGCGTAGCACCCCAAACGATATCGACACCGATACCGAATCAGACAGCTACTAGGCTGCCACTGCATCAGCAAGGTCTGGTGGTTAGCGTGATGTTAGCCGCTGGATCTTGTCCGGTAAATCTCGCCAATCATGAAAGTGATCGTCGGCGAGGGCGTGAGGCAGCGGTGAATCTGGCTTCAGACAAGCCTGAATGGCGAGTAAGCCGAGTGCCTTGGCGCCGCTGACATCATCAATCACATGGTCACCAATGTGTATCGCCTCATCTGCTTGGCAGTCGGCGATCTCTAAGGCTTTTAGAAAAAGCTCAGGGCTCGGCTTGGCGGCCTTTACGTGCTCGGCTTGGTAGTTGGCGCTGAAGTATTTACCTACCGCTTGTCTGCTGAGGTCGGCATTACCGTTAGTTAAGCTGATGAGTATATAGTTTTCGCTGAGTCTTCCTATGACGTCTTCGCAGTGTGGGAAAAGCGTAATTTTTTGTCTTGCTTCAAGAAATACCTCAAAAGCTTGGCGCGCTAAATTTGCGCTTTGGCTTTGGTAGCCGCTGAGTGCTAATGCTTCGGTAAGGCTTGCAGTGCGCCACTGAGAAATTTGGTGTTCAAGCTCGGGGTGGCGGCTTAAATATTCTGCGCGGTGGGCACGGAGGGACTCTGGGCTGAAGCGCTTAGTCAGTTCAGGTGTTATATCTGACAGATAATTATAAAAAACCTGCTCAGCTTGTTCGATGACGGGCCTACTTAGCCATAGCGTATCGTCTAGGTCGAAGCATAGTAGTTTAATCTTTTTCATATCTGAGAGTTTTACCTTAACTAATTTGTGTTGTGCGCAAGCGATTGCCAATAGCATTGCTTACGTGTGTTGCAGTAGCCTAGATGCGATTCATTAGCTGCATCGCCTGTAATTACACAGTATAAGTATTTTACTTAGTTTCGAGACATTATAAGATGGCGGGATGATATTCATTTTATAGTGTTGATATAGACCCTATGGTGCAACAGTGGCCTAGTAGAAGCCTGTTCACGGTGAAATTTCAGCAAATAATAGATTATGGTCGAGACTAAACTTATGGCAAAAACTTCGTTGCAGCCAGTGAAAAAATCGCCGCCGTGGTGGCGGTCCTTGCCTGACGACTTTTATTGCCAGTCTGATGGCACCGAACTTGACAGCGAATACCCGCTAAAAGTTTACGGCACGGCGATGATGGACCGGGTGATGCGGACGGGCTTGTCCCTGATGATTTCTGGTGCTTTGCTGCCCCAGGTAATAAAGCGCGAGGGTTTGAGCCGCGAGCGTGAATGGATGGATTTTTATGCTCATTTAGCCGAGCAGCGCGATGTCGATCAGGTTTTTATAGCCCCGCCAAAAGTAGATATTACTGAGCATAAAATTGGCAAGTTCGCCTACAAGCCCAAAGATATCCCGGCGGTAGAGTTACGCTTTGAAAGCCCGTTTACTCCCTTAAATCCCGCACTTACCGAGAGCTATTTAAGCTACACCCGCAACCGCACTGCCAGAGCGCAGTATTGGCGTCATCCTGACGGGCCTCGTCCAACCTTAATTTTTGTACATGGGGTCGTTGAAAGCTCGTATGCCTTTAATAGTCTGTTTTTCTCGCTCAAAACGTTTTATGACAACGGCTACGATGTGTTGCTAATGATTCAGCCTTTTCATGGTGATCGTGCCGAGCGCTGCCATCCATTTAGCGGCTATGGCTTATTTTCCGGGGGCTTCTCGCAATTGAATGAGGGCCTGCTGCAGGCGGTGTCAGATTTAAGAGTCTTTGTAGATTACTTGTTTGAGCGCGGCGCTCCCCATGTGGGAATTAGCGGTTTGAGTTTGGGCGGATACTTAAGTTCGGTGATGGCGGTGGTGGAACCACGGCTGGCGTTCTGTATCCCCAATTCACCGCTGGTTGCGCCGGTGGACACCGTGCGTGACTGGGTGCCTATTGGTCGTGCAATGGAGATAGTTGGTAAGCGTATTGGCTTGAGCCCCTTAGATTTACGACGTGGAATGGCGATACACAGCCCGCTTAGCTATCAGCCGAAACTCGATCCAGACAGGGTGATGATAATTGGTGGTGCGGGCGATAGATTTACACCGCCACGCTTCGTGCGATTATTGCACTCGCATTGGCCTGAATCACATTTGCATTGGTTCCCCGGCAATCATCTTGTGCATCTGGGGCAGCAAGAATACTTGAAGCTAATGCGTCATTTTATGGATAGTCACTGCCAGAACATAAGCTATTCGTAGGTGGGGGGCTTAAATAAATGGCCCTTTCATTAGCTTTGGTAGCGTACGGTTAACAACGTCGGCAATATATTCTAGGAATATTGTGCCCATGCTGGATTTAAAGTGTTGTGGGTCCTTGCTGGCGATAGCGACAACCCCGTCAATATTGCCAGCTTGAATAGGCATCAAGGCAGCGGAGCCAATATGATCGGCATGTTTGCCAAACAGAAAGCTCAATTCCTCGCCTCGCAGCACACCGCAGACCGCTTTTTTACCGCGTAACAAACTACCAATTTGTTCTTGTGCTTGCTCGGGGCTCACAACTCTTAGGGCATTGCCGCCAACCCTGTTGGGGTCGGCAAATATAATCAGGCTTGCGTAATCGATATCTTTAAAGTCGCTTACCAAATGACGACAAAGGCTATTGCTGAACTCTTCCGCACGGCGCGCCTCTAGAAGCGCTAAAATCAGGGTTTTGCTCTTCTCGAACAGCAGATCATTGCGCTGGGCATTGTCTAGCATACTGCTGATGCGTGAGCGCATGTCCATATTGCGCTCGCGCAATACTTCTACCTGCCGCTCTAACAAGCTGACCGCTTTTCCGGTTTTGTGGGTGATCTTAAGTTCTGTCAGTAGATCTTCGTTATTCAGAAAGAAACCGGGATGATTGCGAAGATAACGCGCTACTTCGCTTTCGCTGGGAAGTCCGTCTTTTTTCGAGCTTACAGTGTCCACAGGGTATCCTATATTTGTATCTGGCCTTCAAAAACCGTCGCTGCTGGACCGGTCATAATAACGGGCTGTCCTGGGCCTTGCCAGTGAATACTTAAGTTGCCGCCCGGCAGGTGTACGGTCACCGTTGTGTTGAGCTTGCCCTGAACGATGCCGCTTACCACCGCTGCGCAGGCGCCAGTGCCGCAGGCCAGCGTTTCGCCAACACCGCGTTCGAATACTCGCAGCCGAATCGTGTCTCGGTCGACTATCTGCATAAACCCAACGTTGACGCGTTGCGGAAAGCGCGGGTGGGACTCAGTGACTGGGCCAATGGTTTCTACCGGCGCGGTATCGACATCGGTAACCGGGAAAATGACATGGGGGTTCCCCATCGAAACCGCGCCAACGTGCCAAGTATCGCCGTTTACATCCAAAGCGTAGTCGCTTGCTTGCTGGTCTGCTGTGAAGGGAATCCGCTTCGGGTCGAGTATGGGTTCGCCCATATCGACGCGAACTTGCCGATTTTCAGTAAGTTCTAGCTCAATGATGCCGGCCAGTGTTTCAACTTTGATCTTGTGCTTGCCGGTCATCCGTTTGTCGCGAATAAAGCGCGCAAAGCAGCGCGCGCCGTTACCGCACTGTTCAACTTCACTGCCTTCGGCATTGTAAATCCGATAGCAAAAGTCGACATCAGGCTGAGTGGGAATTTCGACGGTAAGAACTTGGTCACAGCCAATGCCAAAATGGCGATCAGCTATTTTGCGAATATGGTGCGGTTTGAGCTTGAAGCGCTGGGTAATGAGGTCGATAACGACAAAATCATTCCCCAGGCCATGCATTTTGGTAAAGCGTAATAGCATCGTAGAACCCTATGTTGCGCCTCACCGGTGGCGCTAAGTAACGATACGGGCGCGATGCTATTGTCTGAGAGAGGGGAAGGTAGACGCGATTGCGTCAGCATTTCTCTCAGGGCAGCAAAGTTTCACCACGCATCAAGTCGGTGACAGTTTCGCGTGCGCGGATGAGGTGGCATTTATCGCCGTCCACCATGACTTCCGCCGCACGTCCTCGGCTATTGTAATTGGAACTCATGGTAAAGCCATAGGCTCCGCTAGATGCTAAGGCTAGTAAATCCCCTTCTTCAATGCAAAGTTCACGGTCTTTAGCTAAGAAATCGCCGGTTTCGCAGACTGGGCCTACAAAATCATAGCTGCGTGAGACGCCGTCTTCCCGAGGTTGCACGGCCATTAAGTCCATCCATGCGGAGTACAGCGCCGGCCGAATCATGTCGTTCATGGCGGCATCAATAATGGCAAAATTCTTGTGTTCGTTGAGCTTTAAATATTCTACGCGGGTTAGTAATACACCTGCATTGGCGGCAATAGAGCGGCCGGGCTCAAACATTAGGGTTACTTTGCGTTCGCCCAGCTTCGCCCTAATGGCGCGAATATAATCACCGGTATCTGGCGCAGTTTCGTCGCGATAGCGCACACCTAAGCCGCCACCTAGGTCGAGGTGAGAGATAGTGATGTTCATGCTCGCCAAGACCTCGACCAGCTTTAAGACCCGCTCAAGGGCGTCTAGGAATGGGCTGGTGTCTATGAGCTGTGAACCGATGTGACAATCTACGCCCTTAATTTTAATGTTGGGCAGGGATGCAGCGCGACGGTAGACCTCGGGAGCACGTTCAATGTCGATACCAAATTTGTTGTCACGCAGGCCCGTCGAAATATAAGGGTGGGTTTTGGCGTCTACATCGGGGTTGACGCGTATCGAAATTGGCGCCTTAACGTTCATCGCCTCGGCAACACTGTTTAGGCGCTCTAGCTCGGCTTCGGACTCGACGTTAAAGCAATGGATACCGACTTCTAATGCGCGCTGCATTTCTGCCGCAGTTTTACCGACCCCAGAAAACACAATGCGATCGGGTTTGCCACCGGCCGCAAGCACCCGCTCTAATTCGCCACTGGAAACAATATCAAAGCCCGCCCCAAGTCGAGCCAATACATTGAGCACCGCAATATTAGAATTGGCTTTTACTGCGTAACACACCAAATGATCCTGGCCTTCCAGTGCCTCGGTATATTCTGTAAAGCGCTGCTCAAGGTAGGCGCGCGAATAGACGTAGCAGGGACTGCCAAACTCCTCAGCAATCTTACTCAGCGGCACGGATTCGGCATGGAGTTCGCCATGCAGGTAATGAAAAGGAGACATATAGGCTTACTCGGCAGGCGACGTGGTCGCCGTATTGGTGTTGGTTTGCTGACGCGGCTTGGGGCTTGTCGCTATATTGGCACTGCTACTGTCTTCATTCGCTTTTGTGCCGTCGTCTTCGGCGAGTATAAGCGGACCAGTTTGGCCGCATGCGCCTAACAGAACAGCGCTGCACAATGCGAAAATGCGAATGTTAACCATAACAATGCCCCGAAATTAGCGTAGTCGCGCATTATACCTAGCTGAGGCATCAAGCCCAATGCCCATGTTCTACTGCAGATTGATTCGAGGCTTAGTATACTGCCGCCACCAATCCAAACTGAAAGCCTAATAGTGGATGCCACAAATGAATGAAGTCGAATTCAACGATAATATTGATGAATTGTTTACCACCATCGAAGATGCCATTGATGAGCTAGAGGCGGATGTAGACTGCGAAATTAGCGGCGGCGTACTCACTCTGAAATGTCCAGACGGCAGCGCCTTAATATTTAGCCGCCAAACCCCCAGTAAAGAACTGTGGCTAGCCGCACGCTCGGGCGGTTTTCACTACACGTGGAAAAATGAAGAGTGGTACTGCGCGCGAACGGAGCAAACATTGGTGGAAATGCTGGATGAAATTGGCCGCGAACAAATTGGCGAAGCATTAATAATTAATTGATTGGGTTTGTTATTGAATGATTAAATTCTTAAATCATTCAAACGATGAATCATCGATTACACCTACCGCTCAAGCTCGACGTCCCCAGTCAGCTGATACTTCCCGTCATGCTATGCCCGCATCGGCCTAGGCCAAACCCCCCGTCATACTTTGCTCGCATCGGCCTACGCTAAAACCCCGTCATCCCCGACCCCGATCGGGGATCCACGTGAGCGCAGCGAATGCCTTGGATCTTTCCGGAATATTCCTTAACTCAAAGCCCGAGGCTTATGGATCCCCGGTCGAGCCGGGGATGACGGCTTTATACCATTTGAATGGCGCGCGACGATGATTTATTTCTGGGGCAGTGTGTGGTCTGTAGTAAGCCTTTTAACGCGGGCGCCATATAGCATTTGTATAGGGCCGCTTAACACCGACTCCATACTGGGTTTGAACCGAGCCTCTTAACATGGACGCCATGCTGAATTTGCGCCAAACCTTTTAAGATGGAAGTCATACTAGATTTGGCTGAGCCTTATAAAAACCCGGTCATACTATGCTCGCATCAGCCTAGGCCAAACCCTCCGTCATACTATGCTCGCATCGGCCTAGGCTAAAACCTCGTCATCCCCGACCCCGATCGGGGATCCACGTGAGCGCAGCGAATGCCTTGGATCTTTCCGGAATATTCCCTAAATCAAAGCCCGAGGCTTATGGATCCCCGATCGAGCCGGGGATGACGGCTTTGTACCATTTGAATGGTGGGTGACGATGATTTATTTCTGAGGCGCTTAATGGTCTGTAATAAGCCTTTTAACGCGGGCGCCATACAGCATTTGCACCGAGCCTCTTAACATGGACGCCATACTGAATTTGCGCTAAACCTTTTAACATGGAAGTCATACTAGATTTGGCTTAGCCTTATAAAAACCCCGTCATCCCCGACCCCGATCGGGGATCCATGTGAGCGCAGCGAATGCCTTGGGTCTTTCAAGAATATGCCGTAACTCAAAGCCCGAGGCTTATGGATCCCCGATCAAGCCGGGGATGACGGCTTTGTACCCATTTGAATGGTGGGCGACGATGACTTATCTGTGAGGCGTGAAGTGGTCTGTAATAAGCCTTTTAACGCGGGCGCCATACAGCGGTACCGAGCCTTTTAACATGAACGTCACGCTTGATTTGCGTCGAGTCTTTTCACACCGACGTCATATTAGTCTCGCGCCGAGCCTTTTAAAATGGAAGTCATACTAGATTTGGCTGAGCCTTATAAAAACCCGGTCATACTATACTCGCATCAGCCTAGGCCAAACCCCCCGTCATACTATGCTCGCATCGGCCTACGCTAAAACCTCGTCATCCCCGACCCCGATCGGGGATCCACGTGAGCGCAGCGAATGCCTTGGGTCTTCAGAATATGCGGTAACTCAAAGCCCGAGGCTTATGGATCCCCGATCAAGCCGGAGATGATGGCTTTTGCGCTAGATAATAAAGCCCGCCGCACAGCAAGACCTCTAGCGCGCTAACACGGAGGTATTTAATATTTCCTCAATATGCTGTTTATAACGCATATACACGCAGGTTTGCTGCGGCGGCATGATGCTAAGGTCGACTCGATCTAGGTGGTAATGTTGTGGTGCGTCGCTGAGGAGTTGCAGCTGTTTGGCTAGTTTATCAAATAATTCCTGGCCCGCTTGGGCGTAACTAAATAGCTGATCGCCGCAGCGCATATCAAACACTAAGCGTCCAGATTCTTGGATTTGCGCTATGGCCTCAAGGTGGATTTGTGGGTCTTTCTGGTGGTCGTAAACTGTACCGTCTAAGTCTGGTTTATATTCAGTTTTGGCTTCGCTGCGCCACTTGTCGTTTTCCTGATGTAGTTCAAATACATGATATTGATGTTTGCTCTGCTGCTGCTTTTTACATTGGTACAAAAACGCTAAGAGTGGTTGGATCAGCGCATCGGTGCTTGTATACGCGACGGTGTTGAAGTGCAGAGAGCCGCGTTCATCACGTAAAAACAGGTCGGCCTTAGGGCCTCTCCGATGGAAAAACACATAGCAGTCAGCGGTATTTGCGGTGTGGACGATATTGGCGAGGGCGGAGTTAGGAGCGCAGTAGCGGTCCATAATAATAGGGCTATATTCCGGCTGCCCGCGGCCAAGGCATTGAATCAGTGTGTCGTAGCCGGCCGCGTGAATACTTTGTAGCTCGTCGTTTTGCGATTGCAGAATATAAAAGCCATTGCTCAACTTTATGAGCAAGCGCTTATTACTTGGTTTGGTGTAAAAAGCACGGTAGAGCAATTTGGGCAGATGCCGGATACCGTTGAGTAATTTATCGTCGGGGTCGTTAAAACATAGGGCATGTATCATAGGTGGATGACTGCCGCTCGAGGCTGCAACCATCATTTGTTGATAGGTTCTAAATGCTTCCAGTAAGGCTTCTGCGCCTTTAAAGGCGATAGACGCAACTTCCCCCCAGCTATTGATAATGACGACCTCTATCTGATCAATAGGGTAGTTATTACTGTGGTTGCTGAGGCCAGCGGCACCAAGTGCATTTAGGGAGTGTTGTCCCAGATTAAGGTAAAACAGCATTGTCTCCGGCACTTTTGGCCGATTAAACGCTTCGTGTTTGTCAGGGTCAGCGGCGTAAGCGTGGCGCGGCAGATACTGACCTAAATGTTCTGCCAATCGACGCAAATCCGTTTCAGTTATCCCGTCTTGTCTACCATTGAGGCGCAGGCGGCTGTAGTCGTTGATGAGACCGTTGCAGTAACACCAACAGAGCAACTCGCTGAGGTGATCGTGCTCTTGCAATATGGCGTCAGCTTCAATGTCATGGCGGGCGCTAGTACTCACCGCCCAGCGGCGCTGGCTGCCGAAGCCGGACGAGTGGAAAAACAATTGCTCTTCCGACAGATCGGGTGCGATTCCGGGGTTTAGCCATTCAACTTTATAGCGCTTGCGCTCAAAGGCGGCGTATAGCTTGCGGCCCAGCAGCGTCATTTCTTGCGACTTGATCAGTGCCGGCCGTTTACTGCGTGCAGCAAAGTCTTGCAGAAACCGATAGCTATTCGTTAGTTCAGCCACCAAAAAACGATGCTCTTCTCGCACTCGGCGTAATTTCCAGCGGCTGCGGGTATCGAGGTTGAGAAGTTGCTCTGGCCGCCACTGCCATTCCGTTATCAAATTTTGTAGTAGTTGCTGGCGCCACGTCGTATTGCTAGTACTGACCTGCGACAGCCGTATACCAACTTTGAAATAAAAGGCGCGACGTATTAATTCTAGGCGATCAAGTTCATTGCGCTCGCTCAAATAACTGGCCAGTCGTTGATACACCATAATATATGGGTCGAGGATGTCGGCGTCGGTTATGCCTTGATAAATAGAGCGTTTAAGACTCACACACAGCGGTAATACTCCAGGGAAGTCGCGCGCATAGGCCTCGGTGAGCAGTAATTTCAGAACAGCTTTATAGGGTGAGCTAATCGCCTTATAGAGCTGCCAAACCCCGGCGCCGATAAACTCACCTGCAGGGATTTGTGAGACGCCACCGAAATCGATAGATTCATGAGGGCCAACGAAACCCTGGGAATGGAGCAGGGCGATATATTCCTGATAATTAACCTCTTCCTCCGGTGGCACCAACCACCAGATTGGGTACCGTCCCGCCACCAGCAAAGCGCTGCGGTAAAATTCATCTAAGAGTAAAAAATGCTGACTGGTGCCCGCTGACTCAGCACTAATACGGTCGCGCTGCCCACGCCGAAACTGGTCGTTATTCATTAGGAAGAAGTGGATTTCTAATCCCAAGCTTTTTGCCCACTCAGAAATCGCGCCAGCCTTGTGGTAGAGCTTCTCTAAACCGGCTTCATCGATGCTGGCGTGGTGGCAAAGCCATACATCTAAGTCAGAATTTTCTGCTTGCGCTATCGTGCCGCAGGAGCCCATCAGGAACACGCTGTGGATCAGCGGCGCGGCTTGGTCTTCGGGGCGGTATTCAACACTGCGGGCGATATTGTTGCGCACTCGATCCAAGGTCAAAGTATCGGGTTGATAGCCGTCGATCCCGCAGGGTGCACTTAGGCTGTTATAGCCGGGTAATATGGGGTGGTTGATGTGAATTAGCAGTGGCAGTAAATCTAAAAATATTTGCTGTCGGGGGAGTAGTGCTGTGCGGGTGCGAATCAGGCGCTCACGATTTAGGTTTAAAAAACGCTCGCGAACCAACGCCAGTCCATCGTGGGTAATGCCACGATCGAACAAGGGGTTGTGGGGATAATTGTGGGTGGACGTATCCGCCATGCTGTGTGACCCGATATAACGCTAGCACTACTTTACCGGCAATGACGACCTGTTGTCATGTACGGTATTACCTCAGTCTATGGTGCTGCTATTAATGTGCTAGAGTTTGCGCTTATGCCGGTGTTATTCACAACGACTGAGTATTAGATGCCCCTGCCGATCTACCCGAGCCTGCCATTTTTTTTCTAACCACAGGGTGGCAACCGCATCGCTAATCAGGGCAGGGCCATGGATAACTTGATCGCAGTTAAGCTGCGGTCGCTCGTAGCGCGGTACATTGGCTAGCGCTTGCGGGTTATTTTTCGTCGCTGCGATCATGACGGTTTGGGTTTCTACTGCTGAGGCAGGCGGACCTTCGGCAATGCTAGGGAGGGTGATGGACAGGGTTTCTGCTCGTAAAGCCTGGCGAATATTAATCAGTTGGACTGGGATTGCCAGCTCATGTCCATAGAGTTCGCGGTGAGCGCGATGAAACCCGCGTTCGAGGCTGTCGAAATCTTCCTGCCATGCAATATTCAGAGTATAGGACTGCCCTAGGTAGCAAAGGTCGACTGTGGGGTGGGCAGTAATTTGATCGGGGTTAATACCCTCTGCCAATAACTGCTGACGGCCAGTGTCTGCCAGTTCGTCTAAGGCGCGGCGTAAATTCGCAGCATCGGTTTCTGCTAGACCAGTGTTGATCGTGCGGGAAAGTTGCCGCTCCCTTGGCGCTAACAGCATACCCAGCGCTGAAAAAACGCCCGCGTAGTTGGGTACAATAATCTCTGGGCAGTTCAATGTATTGGCCAGCGCACAAATATGAAGGCCGCCCGCGCCACCAAAACAACATAGACTAAAATCTGCAGGATCATGGCCGCGTTGCACTGAGATTACTCGCAGCGCGCGCACCATATGTTCATTGGCAATATCGATAATCCCTTCGGCGGTGCTTTCAATGCTCACCCCAAGTGTCTTGGCAAGCTCGCCCACGGCTGCTCTTGCCGCATCGCAGTTTATCCCCATGGCGCCGCCCAGGCGCGCGCTGGCGGGTAGTCGTCCTAGCACCACATTGGCATCAGTGACGGTAGGTTTTATACCCCCCTTGTTGTAGCAGGCAGGGCCGGGGTCAGCGCCTGCAGATTCTGGTCCTACCCGCAGCATGCCGCCCTCGTCGAGATAGGCAATAGAGCCGCCACCTGCGCCGATGGTATGCATATCAACCATTGGAACCGCCACCGGATAGGGCCCAATACGCCCTTCGTTAGTCAGCTTGATGTCGCCATTAATCAAGGCCACATCGCTTGAGGTGCCCCCCATATCAAAGGTCATTAATTTAGGCCGATGCAATATTTGACCAAGGTGCTTGGCGGCGGCTAAACCGCCTGCAGGACCAGAGAGCAATAAATTCACGGCGCGCTGGGCGGCATTGGCGGCGTCGGTGGTGCCGCCAGAAGATTGCATTACTGAGATCGGCGTGGTTTTTAAGGCATCCTGTAAATTACCTAAATAAGTCGCCACTTTGGGGCCTAGCCACGCGTTAAGCCACGTTGCCATCCCGCGCTCGTACTCCTTGTATTCAGGCAACACCTCCGAGGAGCGTGATACAAAAACATCATCGGGAATATGCGCCGCAATAGCTTTTTCAAAATCAGGATTAATAAATGAGAATAATAGATTTATCGCTACTGCTTCGGGCTTAAGCGCCTTTAAGGAGGCACTAAGTGTGCTTAAGTCATCGGCAGTTAGTGCTTCGACAACGCTGCCATCAGCGCCTAATCGGCCACCGGTCTCTAGGCACAACGATTTTGGAACAGGAACCGTCTTTGCTCGGGGCCTGAGATCGTAAAGTGCTTCTCGGGTTTGCCGAGCAATGGTCAATGTATCGGCAAAACCGCGGTTGGTAATAAAAACGGTCTTTGCACCCTTGCCCTCTAAGGCCGCGTTTGTTGCAACGGTTGAGCCGTGAACAACCACCAAGCGACCGGCTTCAACTAAATCCATCAAACCCAATTCGCGAATACCATTTAAGATGGCGAGTTCAGGATTATCTGGCGTGGATGGGCATTTAAAGCAGCGAATTTGCTGATCTTGAAATAACACAAAATCAGTAAACGTACCGCCGGTATCAACACCAAGATAAGCAAGTGGGGCTAGCTTAGACATAGCAAACTCGAATTAGGACATAGCGCTATTGTCGCTAGCCAAGCGGCGTTTGTCATTGTTTGGTGGTGGATTCGCTTTGCTCATATGGATCCCCGATCGGGGCCGGGGATGACCGGAGTTATTTGTGATCGTAGAATTCTTGTACGAATGCCGCTTTGATCCGAACTGCAATCAGCGTTGAGCTTCGCATACTCCTTCATCGTCATCCCCAACTTGATTGGGGATCCATAAACCTCGGGCTATGGGCCAGCACATCTCACGCAGGATCACAGGCATTCGCTGCGTTCATATGGATACGCGATGGGGGTCGTGTATGACGGTAGTTTTTGGGACCGGGTATGACGTGAGCATCAAAATGGTTTTGGAGCACGTCAGGTATAGTCGGACTATTGAATGGCTGCCCCAGCGCTTCATTGTATCCACCGTCGTCATCCCAGCTTGATTGGGGATCCATAGACCTCTGTCTACGGTCAAGTGCATCTCACTCAGGATCTAAGGCATTCGCTGCGCTCATATGGATACCCGATCGGAGTCGGGTATGACGGTGGTTTTTGGGACCGGGTATGACGTGAGCATCAAAATGGTTTTGGAGCACGTCACGTATAGTCGGACTATTGAATGGCTGCCCCGACGTTTCATTGTATCCACTGTCGTCATCCCCAACTTGATTGGGGATCCATAGACCTCTGTCTACGGGCCAGTGCATCTCACTCAGGATCTAAGGCATTCGCTGCGCTCACATGGATACCCGATCGGAGTCGGGTATGACGGTAGTTTTTGGGACCGGGTATGACGTGAGCATCAAAATGGTTTTGGAGCACGTCAGGTATAGTCGGACTATTGAATGGCTGCCCCAGCGCTTCATTGTATCCACCGTCGTCATCCCCAGCTTGATTGGGGATCCATAAACCTCTGGCTACGGGCCAGTGCATCTCACTCAGGATCTAAGGCATTCGCTGCGCTCATATGGATACACGATCGGGGTCGGGTATGACGGTGGTTTTTGGGACCGTGTATGACGTGAGCATCAAAATGGTTTTGGAGCACGTCACGTATAGCCGGACTATTGAATGGCTGCCCCGACGTTTCATTGTATCGACTGTCGTCATCCCCAGCTTGACTGGGGATCCATAGACCTCGGGCTATAGGGGCCCTGTAAAGTTCTAAAGCAGTCATACATCCAAAAGTTAACAATGCTTCTATGCCCACGCATTACGGCAGCCACCAAGCTGATATACAATCGGCATCCACAAATAATCCTGAAAGAGAATGTTGTGCCTGAATTACCCGAAGTCGAAACCGTGAAGCGCGGTATTGAGCCGCATCTTGTGGCGAGACGTTTTGAAAAAGTCGTCGTTCGAGATCATCGTCTTCGCTGGCCGGTCGATCCTAATTTAGCGGATCATTTGCTGGGCCATGAGATCCTCAGTGTAGAGCGGCGAGCGAAATACGTTTTGGTACGCTTAGCCACTGGGTATTTGGTAATACATCTAGGTATGTCGGGCCGCTTGTACTTTGTCAGCGCCGACACGCCGGTTGCCAAGCACGACCATCTAGATTGGCAACTGAATGATGGCCAGGTATTGCGTTACACCGATCCACGGCGGTTTGGCGCGGTGATTTGGATCGCGGGCGATGACGTGTCGGCACATAAGTTATTTGCCCTACTTGGACCTGAGCCCCTGCAGGAAGAATTTGATGCCAAGTACCTATTTAAGCGCTCAAGAAAGCGTAAAGTGCCGATAAAGAGCTTTTTGATGAATGCACATGTAGTTGTGGGTGTCGGGAATATCTACGCCAACGAAGCGCTTTTTATGGCGGGCATATCACCTCTTCGTGAGGCCGGTAGCATTAGTCTCGCTCGCTATACCCGTTTAGTGAGCGCGGTAAAACAGGTGCTCGAAAAAGCGATAGCGCAGGGCGGTACGACCTTAAAAGACTTCGTGGGCGGGGATGGCAAGCCGGGATACTTTAAGCAAGAACTGCAAGTCTACGGTCGCGGCGGCGAAGCATGCGCAAACTGTGCAAAATTACTGCAAGAAATTAAATTGGCGCAGCGCACAACGGTGTTTTGTATAACATGCCAGCGCTAGATGGTTGAATATTTATGACGTCTGGATACTGAGCTGGTGCACTAGATTCTGCGTGGTTTGTTGCAGGTCATAGCACGAGGTCTATGGATCCCCAATCAAGTTGGGGATGACGAAGGTCTGGGACTTTATACTTGGTACCCACTTTCTAAGCCCCTCCACGGTCATACCCGACTCGATCGGGTATCCATGTGAGCGAAGCGAATGCCTTTGATCTTTCCGGAGTACGCATTCACTCATAGCCCGAGGTCTATGGATCCCCAATCAAGTTGGGGATGACGAAGGTGTGAAACTTTATACTTGGTACCCACTTTCTAAGCCCCTGCACGGTCATACCCGACTCGATCGGGTATCCATGTGAGCGAAGCGAATGCCTTTGATCTTTCCGGAGTACGCATTCACTCGAAGCCCGCGGGCTATGGATCCCCAGTCAAGCTGGGGATGACGAAGGTCTGGGACTTTGTACTTTGCACCCGCGTTCTAGCCCCTGCACGGTCATACCCGACCCCGATCGGGTATCCATGTGAGCGAAAGCGAATGCCTTATAACCTCTCACCAATGTATAAAATCAAAACCCCAGCACTTGCCCCTCTCTGCGAGGATCGGCAGCGCCTTCTAAGCCTGACTCTTTAATCACAATTCCATGTAAGCCGCTGGTTTGATCGCGCTCTGTAAATTGGTGGCCGCGCAGCTGTAGCTCATTTTTTACTTCCTCTGAAAAGCGGCCGGTCTCTAACTCGGTAGTATCGCCCATGGCAATCACATGCCCTGCGCTTATTGCGTGGGCAATATCTTCGTCTTCAGCGAGAATGCGATAAAGACTAGCCGCGACATAATCAATAATACGTGCACCACCGGGCGAGCCGATCGCCAGCAGCGGCTTATCATCCTTAAAAACGATCATAGGTGACATCGATGAGCGCGGGCGTTTTCCAGCCTGAATGCGATTTGCTATTTTGCTGCCATCAGCATTTTCAGGGGTGAAGGAAAAATCAGTGAGCTGATTGTTAAGTAAAAAACCATCGACAAAAATACGTGAGCCAAAGGCGGTTTCAATACTACTTGTCATGCTCAGTACATTGCCATTGGCGTCCACAATGCTGAAATGGCTGGTAGAGGGAAGCTCGGGTGACGCACTCCTTATCCGGATTGGCGCCGCAGGCGGTTTCCCGGCGGCAACGCTCAAAGCGCGTTTTTCAATATCAATTAGAGCCGCCCTTTGGTTTAAATACCCCGAGTCCACCAACCCAGCGGTCGGAACTTCCACGAAATCAGGATCGGCTACAAAGGCATTCCGATCTTCGAATGCCAGCCGCGATGCCTCGATAAAGGTATGTAAAAAATCCGCCTCTGAGAATGCTGGGCTGCGATCTTCGACTGCTTCAATCATTTTTAAAATGGCGATAACCGTGGTGCCGCCAGACGAGGGTGGCGGTGCGCCACAGACTTTGTACGAGCGAAAGGTGGCGCATACCGGTGCTCTTTCGCTAGCTTTGTAATTCGCTAAGTCTGACTTGCGTAATAAACCAGCGCGGTTTGGGTCTGACTTAACCGCTTTGACGATATTGTTCGCGATATCACCTTTATAAAAGACCGCACTACCTTTGGAAGCTATCTTCGATAACGCTCTAGCGTAGGCAGGATTTTTAAGTACCGTGCCAATAGGTTTCGGCGTCTTCGCATCGCTAAAGAAATAAGACTCAATGGCCGGGTTAACTGCCACCTTCGGCATTTTCACAAGCAGGGTATGTAAGCGGGGCGATACAATAAATCCATTGCTCGCTAGTGAAATTGCGGGAGCAAACAACGCCTCCCACGGTAGCTTGCCGAACTTATTATGTGAAGCTTCCAGCATAGCTAATACACCGGGAACGCCAACTGAATAGCCCCCGATAACAGCATCAAAGAATCCCATCGGCTGACTGTCTGACGTTAAAAAGTGATTTTCATCAACTAATTGCGGCGCGGTTTCCCTGCCATCCCAGCTACTTAGCTGCTTTTGGCTCGCATCCCAATACAGCATGAATGCACCGCCGCCGATACCCGAGGACTGTGGCTCTACAAGACCAAGCACTAATTGCGCTGCGATGCCCGCGTCGATAGCCGAGCCTCCGGCGCGCAATATCTTTTCCGCGGTATAAGTGGCGTAAGGATTGGCGGTAACTGCCATTGCGGATTTGGCGCTGACGGTGGTGGTATCCCTAAATCCACTAGCGGCCTCGGGAATAATGACCGGATCGCTGGCGTAGGTTGCGGAACTCATCGCCGCAAATAGAATGGCTGCAGTAATTGAAAGGCGTGGTTTATTAAAAAACGTAGACATGGCAAGATTCGCAGAAAATGAGATCAAAGGCAGCTTGCCACGCTGCAAGAAAAAGCGCAAAGGAGAGGCTCCTGAAAAAGCTCGTGAACCGATGCTAACCCACCGTCATCCTATGTTCGCATCGGCCTATGCTAAGACCTCGTTATCCCCGAATCACCCGGTACTAAATTAAAACCCCGTCATCCCCGACTCACACGCTCCTAAACTAAACCCTCCGTCATCCCCGACCCCGATCGGGGATCCACGTGAGCGTAAGCGAATGCCGTTGATTTTAACGAAGTGCGTTCCAGCTCAAGGCCCGAAGGCTGTGGATCCCCAATCAAGTTGAGGATGACGGCATAAATGAGCTGAAGAGCCCCGTCATTCCCGATGCATATGCTGCTAACTGTAAAACCTGTCATCCCCGACCCCGATCGGGGATCCACGTGAGCGAAGCGAATACCGTTGATTTTAACGAAGTGCGTTCCAGCTCAAGGCCCGAAGGCTGTGGATCCCCAATCAAGCTGGGGATGACGGTATAAACGAGTTGAAGAGCCCCGTCATCCCCGACTCACACGCTCCTAAACTAAACCCTCTGTCATCCCCGACCCCGAACGGGGATCCATGTGAGCGTAAGCGAATGCCGTTGATTTTAACGAAGTGCGTTCCAACTCAAAGCCCGAGAGATATGGATCCCCAATCAAGTTGGGGATGACGGCATAAATGAGCTGAAGAGCCCTGTCATTCCCGATGCATATGCTGCTAACTGTAAAACCTGTCATCCCCGACCCCGATCGGGGATCCATGTGAGCGCTAGCGAATGCTTTTGATTTTAACGAAGTGCGTTCCAACTCAAAGCCCGAGGCTTATGGATACTCAATCGAGTTGAGGATGACGGCCAAGAAGTGTGCTGTAACTAAATTGGTGTAGGCGCCAACCTGCATCATTCACAAAATACTAAAATAAAGGTCTTCCCAAATTGGGTTCTCGGACTCAATAAGCTGAATCTTCCATGCTCGATTCCAGCGCTTTAGCTGGCGTTCCCTACAAATAGCCGCGTACATATCGTCGCACTGCTCAAAATACACTAGCGAATGCACGCCATATTTTGTGCAAAAACTATCGACCAAATCACGTTTATGCTGCCAAACACGCTGGGTCAAGTTGCTTGTTGAACCTATATACAGCGTGCCATGTGGCTTACTGGCGAGAATATAAACAGTGGGGGAAATCATGCGTGACCATCCTTGGTGACGTGATTTAAACTATTGACCTAAGCGACGGCGATTAACTTCTCGTACTTCTCCATTAACTGCTCTTCGGTTTCCATAAATGCGGGATCGAGGGGAATACAGTCTACGGGACAAACCTGCTGACACTGGGGTGCGTCAAAATGGCCAACGCATTCTGTGCATCGATTAGGATCGATTTCGTAAATACTGTCGCCCTGGTAAATGGCCTCATTCGGACACTCGGGTTCACAGACATCACAGTTAATGCACTCGTCAGTGATGATTAGAGCCATAGCATACTCATTTGCGCGGCGGGAAGCGGGCGTTCAGCGCCTTGCTGACGTTATCTGGCACAAAGCGTGAGACATCACCGCCCATGCTAGCAATTTCGCGCAGCAGCGAGGAAGAAACATAAGAAAGGGATTCGCCGGGAGTGAGGAACACCGTTTCAATACCGGGAGCGAGTGAGCGGTTCATATTAGCGAGTTGCAATTCATACTCGTAATCGGCCACGGTGCGAACGCCTCGCAATATAATTTTACAGTTCTGCGCCTTGGCTAATTCAACCGTCAAGCCAGTGAAGCTGCAGACCTCAATATTCGGTACATGGGCTAGGGCCTCAGCACACAAATCCATCCGCTCTTTCAGTGCGAACATAGGCTGTTTTTTCTCACTATTGGCAACCCCAATAACAACGGTATCAAACAGCTGGCAAGCACGCTCTACCAAATCAATATGTCCGCGTGTGATAGGGTCAAACGTGCCAGGATAAACAATACGCTTCATAAAACACCGCTGGGTCTGTGGGTCGGAAATGGTAGCGAATATAGACGGAGGTAACAAGGTGATACTGATTGGGACGCGATATGCCTAATATTGCGACGGAATTAAAGACTCCGTCATGGCGGTTCACGCAGCACTAATTTACAACCCCCTTAATCCCCGAGTCTCACCATACTAAATTAAAACCTCGTCATCCCCGACCCCGATCGGGGATCCACGTGAGCGAAGCGAATGCCTTTGACTTTACCGAGGTACGTTCCGGCACAGAGCCCAATGACTATAGGTTCCGAATCAAATTGGCGATGACGTAGCAGAGTAATGCGTCTTGTTTTATTGGTAAGAAAAAGCAGGAAGTGCTGGCAGGAAGAAGCAACAAGAAATATCAACGGATACCCAGCCAGGCCAGGTATCCGTTAAGAAAGAGCTTAAGACTTATCAGACTTATATTCGTATTGGTAATAGCCATAACCATAGCCGTAACCATAGCCATAACCGGCAGCACGACGTTCAACGGCATTCAACACAACGCCTTTGACCGTAATACCATTTTGCTCAAAGCGCTGCTTGGTCACTTCCAGCTCTTTAATCGGGTTCAAACCAAAGCGTGCAACAATCATGGTTACGCCACACTGGCGGCCTACAATCGCAGCATCGGTTACCGCCATAATTGGCGGAGTATCAACAATAATTAAATCGTACTGATCTCGGACTGTTTCGAACAGCTCGCTTAAACCCTTGCTCATCAATAGCTCAGAGGGATTGGGCGGAATAGCGCCGCGGGGCAATATAAATAGCTCATTTATTTTGGTGGGTCTAATCGCTTTTTCTAAGTCTACGCGCTTAGCCAAAACATCAGATACGCCATCCTCTGGGCCCATATCAAACATTTTGTGCATATAGCCTTTGCGTAAGTCCATATCGATTAGCAGCACGCGTTGGCCGGCCTGTGCTATAACCGCAGCTAAGTTACCCGACACAAACGATTTACCCACGTTGGGGCTTGGGCCAGAAATCATCATGATGTTGTTACTGGCTTCCAGCATGGCGAAGTGCAAGCTGGTGCGCAGGCTGCGCAGTGCCTCAATAGTAATGTCGGTAGGATTGCGATGCGCCAGTAAGGCAGTGGGGTGTTGGTTCTTTACTTTTCTTAGATTTTTCGCGGACCGGCGGCCACCAAAGTCTAATTTACGTTGTTCGTCAGACAGTGGAATAGATGCGTAAACGGGTAAACCAATTGCCTCTAGGTCGTCTGGGTTTTCAATGCCTCTATTCAGCGCTGCGCGCACAAGCACCAAGGCCACACCTAAAAATCCACCTAATAGCGTAGCAATAACGACAATTAAGGCTTTCTTAGGTTTGACGGGTTCTTCAACATTCACCGCCGCGTCATCGATAATACGCACGTTACCCACTGTGCCGGCACGAACAATATCCAACTCTTGAATATTGTTGAGCATTTGGGTGTAAATTTCTGTGCCCACTTCTAGGTCGCGCTTTAAACCTAGTAATTCTTGCTGAGTGGCAGGTAAGCCTTTTATGCGCTCGCTGAACTCTTCTTTTCTTGATCGCTGCTCAGCCATTTGCTCGCGCCATGCTTGGTAGGCTGGGTGGTCGCGGGTGTATAGGCGGTCTAGTTCGGCCTTTTTAAGCTGAAGTTCAGCAATACCAGATTCAATTTCAACAACTTGTTCAAGCAAGGCTTCAGCTTCTGCGCTGATGTTCACAGAGCCCGCTTTAACCTGATAGGCGTTAAATTTACGTTCGGCCTCTTCCAAATCTTTTTTGATGGTGGGCAATTGCTCGGTCAAAAAATCTAGACTTTTTGCCGCTTCAGCAGATTGACGTTCTACATTTTGACGAAGATAGGTTTTGGCCACCACATTTAGTATATCTTCTGCATGGCTGGGCGTGGTGTCTTCAAGCGACAAGGCGATTATGCCGGAGTCCTTGCCCCGCTCAGAGGCACCAAGTGATTCCTGAAGCGCAATGATCGCGCTCAAGCGACGCTGACGGCTGAGCGCAAACTCAGTGCCCTCCCGAGCCTTCAGCGAGCCGACGTATAGTGAATAACCAGAGGCTGTTGCCGTAACGCCTTCTTGGCCACTTAAAATTTCATCGCCATCGGGTGAGACTAAAGTGTAACTGCCATTACCACTGGCAATCAGGGTATGTACTTCATTGAAGAATGACGCGGGAACATTGAACTCAGTGACGTTAATGTCTTCGCCGCCCCAAGCATAACTACCCAATCCTAAGAAAGGCGCATTGAACTCCTCTTCTTCGGGGGTGAAACGGCGAGCAATGGCCTGACCAATAATCGGGAAATAGTTGGGCTCAACTAAAATATCTAAATGTAGGTCATCAACTGCCGTACCAATCACCTTGCGGCTTTTGAGTAGTTCAATTTCAGTTACCGCTGCAGATTCACCGCCAAACATTTCAGTTACATCGCTCATGCCGGGCAGGCTGGGCGACTTTTCTTCTACTTGGACAATCGCATTAGCACGGTATACCGGGGTAGCCAGCAAAGCATAGCTCACACCAATAACCATAAATATGGCGGTGCTGGCGGCAATAATCAGTTTTTGATTCCACAAAGTGCCGAATAGCGCGAGTAAGTCTATTTCGTCATCTTGTTGCTGCCTTGGACTTACTCGATCTGGTGTATTACTTTGCGCTGCTGTTGTCATAAAATCTAATACCGAAAATGTTGTCGTTAGCGACAGGTCATTCCTGCTGAATGTGTTAAAACGCGCAACTGCGGAGCCGCAGTGGCAAATGCTTAGTTACTTTCAATATCTCCAATTCGGTCGGTAGCGAGAATTGAGGGCAATAATTGGCTTAAAAAGCGATTCCAGCGTGTAATTGGCGCGGGTGACACGTAAACTACGTCGCGAGCTTCAAGCGGAAATTTGTCGGCCAACATAAAGCCAACGGCAGACGAAGCATTCAAATGATAGATAGTGGCCTGATAAACCGGCAGCCCTTCAGTGTCTTTACTGATTCCCGCATTCCGCAAAACGTAAATGCCGCGGCCATCGGCGCGGTTCTCGTTTATGCCGTTTGCATCAGCTAGAGCCTCCGCCAAGCTAGTACCGTTGCGAGACATATTTAAGCTTTGCGGCCGATTAACTTCACCCAAAACAAAAATCTTTTCGGCGTCATTGCGTGGCACATGAATTAAATCGCCATTTTGCAGCAATAAGTTCTCTTCCCAGCGACCATCTTCATATAAGGAGCGTAATGATATGTTGCTAGCTATACCGTTGCGGGTAAGTGTAATAGAGCCCCAAGCCGCGGTGTCGGTCAAACCGCCAAGGCGTTCAATAGCGTCTAACAGCGTGAGTGGTACAGCTGTTATTGGAATAATTCCCGGCTGCATAACAGAACCGCTGACATAAACCATTTGGCTGTTAAAAGAGGCAACGCGCACATCTAGTTGGGGTTTCTTGATTACTGAGCTAAGCCTGTTTTCCAGTAAAGTCTTAACTTCATTGGTCGTTAAGCCAGCGACAGCAAAGTTGCCTGCATAGGGATAAAACACGGTGCCGTCTGCTTTAACCTCGTTACCGCCTTCTGCGGCCGTTCTAAATGAACCCGCCGGAATCGTTAGCTCAGGGTGTTCCCATACTGTAATGGTCAGCACGTCACCGGGCCCAATACGGTATTCGTAATTTGTTAGGGCATCTTGCAAGGCTAAGTTTAGCGATGGTTTCTGCGGTGCAAAGGTATTCAAATGGCTTAGAACGGTGGCATTTATCGGTATGTAGCTTGTTACTGTCGTTGCCGGAGTGTAATTCTCTGGAGTGTCATCAAACCATCTTGAATTAAAAGAGTTCATACTGCTGCCCGGAATAATAGTGCAGGCAGAGGTAGTAGCGATTAACACCGCTAACGCTGAGGCTTTGATTATATTCATGCAGAAAAATCCATTACAACAGTCATTGTTGAGCAGTTAACAAAGGCGATCGTTGAAACAAGCGAGCCTTTAAGTAATTTAACGAGCGGGCGATGTCTATAACACCCCATCCCTGTTTTATGTCGCGGCATAGTTTACCATCCTTGAAGCATTTCTTTGAATTTGTATACAGATCCGACTCAAGGGCGCTAATCATATCGACATAGCCTAATTCCTACCAGCGCTCTTTTAGTGCAATACAGCACAAAACGGGCCACCCTAACATCGAAAATGTGGCAATCAAGCATTATTACGCCTTTTCGTCGCTTGCCTTAAGTTTTTTGAGATTAATGCGTGGATTCCCGTTAAGGCCCGTCATCCCGGGTCTCTTCAAGTACCGTTATTCCAGCCCCAGTCAGGCTGGGGGTGCTAAGTAGGTCGCGCCGACCTCCTTAAATGCCGTCATCCCCGACCCCGATCGGGGATCCACGTGAGCGCAGCGAATGCCCTTGGTCTTTAAAGGCTCAAAGCCATCAGTCTCCGCATTGCCATCCCGGGGCTTTTTAAAAGCCGTCATTCCAGCCCTAGTCAGGCTGGGGGTGCTAAGTAGGTCACGCCGACCTCTTTAAATACCGTCATCCCCGACTCCGATCGGGGATCCATGTGAGCGAAGCGAATGCCCTATGTCCTTCTAACTGCTCAATGCTCAAGAAAACCAACTATTAACGTTAGCCCATCAAAACCTTGGCCTATTAATTGCTGTAACTACAGCCAGATGAGTTACTACGATCCAATTTGATACCTACTGCAACAAATGCCTACCTGTAACATAGGCCAAGCATAATGTGCTTTAAAATGACTTATTCACGATCAAATGCGCGGGGCAGTACTTGGAATTCGCCCCTAATTGGCGCAGAATTGCGCGCTTGGTGCGAACAGTGAGTCAGATTTAGTGCAAAACTCTGTTTTGCCACTAAACTTTAATGCCTTGAATGTTAACGTTCGGCTGGTATGAAGTTTTTGAGCCAATAGTTCGAAACATGCAGAAGGTCGTCAAAGGATTGCCCGCTTTCTATCTATAGTAAAAGACCAGATTCCTAAGCGAGGGAGATGCTATGAGCGGTTGTGTTAAATTTGGCAGCATATTTTTCTATTATAAGGAGCCCTTATTTGAGGTTGTTTATAATAGCAGCTCCCTTCATCCTGAAAATCCGCGTTTGTTGTTTGGGCAAGCTAGAGCTAATAGTGTCGGTGCGTGTGATGCAAAATAAACCTTTTATTTCAGAGTCTAAATTACGTTTAGCGCTGCTTCATCGAATAGGCGATCTCGCAGTTATTCCATTGACAGCGTATTTTTCTCACGGGCTTATATACCAAAGCTTGAGTTTGAATAATTTCTTGGGTTTAAGTGTCGCTATGAGTGTGCTCATAGCTTTGTGGTTGTACCCCTCTTTTGGGCTTTACCGGGCATGGCGCGGGGAAAGCGCCGGGAAGGAGTTGTTAAATGCCGCCCAGGCTTGGACGTTCAACTTTATTGTCTTGGCATTCGTACTCTATTTCACCAAGAACGGAGATCCCTCACGCTTAGACTTTTTTTCGGCTTGGTTTTTGTCGGGTCTATTTGGAATAATTCTAGTGAGAGGGTTCGTCAGAGAGATTCTAATTGGGATGCGCAAGAGGGGAAGAAATAAAACGCATGTGGTTGTTGTTGGTGATAACGGATTGGCTACGAGTACGATCAAGAATCTAAGGAATGCCGAGTGGGCGGGCTTTAATGTTCGTGGGTATTTTGGGGAGGGTGAGATAAAAGGTGAGCATCGCTTAGGCGGCTTCCATGAAATCTATAAATTTTTAGACGACTCGGATGAAGCGGTCGACCAAATTTGGATTGCAATGCCTCTCTCCAGAGAGAAAGAGATAAATCAAATATTGGCCGAACTACGTTTTGCAACCCAAGATGTTCGTCTAATTCCAGGGATAGATGGATTCCGATTGATCAATAATTCTATTGCGCAAATTGCAGACATGCCCGTTATTAACCTTCAAATCTCACCAATGACAGGTATGAATAGGGCGGTGAAAGCAATTGAGGACAGGGTTCTCGCCGCGTTAATTCTTTTAGCAATTAGCCCGGTTATGATAGCGCTTGCGATTGGGGTGAAACTATTCTCTAACGGGCCTGTTTTTTATCGCCAAGAACGAGTGAGCTTGGCAGGTAAGCCGTTCATGATGTACAAATTTAGATCAATGCCGGTGGATACCGAGAAAGACGGTATTCAGTGGGGGAATGCCGGAGCAAAAGCAACGAATAAATTCGGCCAATTTATCCGAAAGACAAGCCTTGACGAATTGCCGCAGTTTTTAAATGTATTGTTCGGAGATATGTCGATCGTCGGGCCGCGACCAGAGCGAACTCAATTTGTGCATGAGTTCAAGCATGACGTTGACGGCTATATGCAAAAGCATATGGTTAAGGCGGGTATTACCGGTTGGGCGCAAGTTAATGGGTGGCGCGGTGATACGGATCTTTCTAAACGAATTGAATGTGATTTGTATTATATCAATAACTGGTCAGTATGGTTGGATATGAAGATTATATTTATGACGTTTTTAAAAGGGTTTATGCACGAAAGTGCAGTTTAATGGTGGGGTGTGATTGTGGGCAGTATATATGTAATGGGATACGGTAGGAGTGGCTCAACTGTGTTCGAATCAATACTTGTCAAAAGGGATGGTGTGAATTCCTTTGGAGAGGTTAAATATTTCCCAGATCGAGGCTGTCTGAAAAATGAGCTATGTTCGTGTGGTGTGAGCGCCTGTGACTGCAGTTTTTGGGCTCCGGTAATTAGTAAGATGGCTTATTGGGATCATTCTGAGATGGCGTCTATTACTAGGCAGTTCGAGTCAACAAAATATTTTTTGTGGAATCTGATTTTAATAAAACTGGGTGTTTACCGCAATAAGCTGAAGTTATATCAGAAATATAATTACGAGTTATATTCGATTTTAGAAGAGCATGGCAAGTTTGTCGACTCTTCAAAAATGCCTGCTAGGGTTTATTTTTTAGCAGCTGGAGCTGGTGTGCGTTCATTCCCATTTGAGCGTATCTATTGGGTTGTTCGAGATCCCAGGGGTGTGGCATGGTCGTGCGGTAAATCGGTTGCGCGGCCTGAAGCAACTGCGTCTGAGGACAGGATGATGCCGAAATTTGGATATTTCTCGTCGCTGGGTAAGTGGTTCTTAAATGTTTTAGTTTCAGGTTTTGTTTATATCAAATATCGTGAGTATGTTGAGCTCGTTAAATATGAGGACCTTAGCGCTATGACCGTTGGTCAGAGTGGTCCGCTAGATTCTGTGGTTAGCCTGCATTCCATTTCAGGGAACCCTAGGAGGTTTACGGGTGGGTTAAAGGAAATAAAAATCGATGTCGAATGGAAGAGTGGTTTAACTACCTGGCAAAAAAAAACTGCCTATTACTTGCTTTACCCGTTAATGAAATCATTTGGTTATAAAAGTGTATAAAATAATAGCAAAGATAAGAAACAGCAAAGTTTCAAGATTGGATTTTGTGGAGTACCTTTTGTCAAAAGGTGTTTTTAGCTTTTTAAGGGGTTTAATCGCGTCACCTTTTTTGTCTCGGCGGTTTCCTTTTTTTATGGGGGCGGGGGTCAGAATTTTTCACGCGAACAATGCAAAGCTTGGGGCTTGTGTCTATATAGGTGATTATTCGGTTCTGAATTTTCTGTCGCTAGGAGGGGTCCTGATTGAAGATAATGTCACAATTAGAGAGTTTTGCTGGATGCAGCTCACTAGCTCGTTGAGCAATCCAGGTGGCAGTATTTATATCGGTGAAAACACATATATCGGGCCTAGGGCAAACCTTGGTGCTGCGGGGGATTTGGTTATTGGTGCTCGATGTCAAATAGGCGCTTCTGTTAGCTTTATCGCGGAGAATCATAATTATTCAGGTGGCGTTGAAATATACGGTCAAGGTGTTAGTCGAAAAGGTATTGTAATTGGCGAAGATTGTTGGATTGGGAATGGCGCCATTATTTTAGATGGGGTGGAGCTTGGTAATGGGGTTGTTGTTGGTGCAGGCTCTGTTGTTACAAAATCCTTTCCGGCAGGCGCGGTGATAGTTGGTAATCCCGCGCGACTACTGAAGTGCAGGGTTTAGTGTGCTGTCAAAGGTATCAATTTTAGCAGCAGCCTTGTTGTTGTTTTCTTTTAAGTACCCTTTGGACGGATTTTATGATTCCGGTTTGCGCATGGATGACGCCATAATATTGGTATATATTATATTTTTTGTGTATTTAACAGGAGTTGTAGATGCTCCCGTGTTTATAAAGCTGATTAGCGTATTTGTTCTATTGGGAGCGATATCGGGATTTATTTCATCTCTTGCGGGTACCGGGGTAAGTTTTCTAACGTCACTGCTTTATTCGCTTCGGCATCTTGAGTATATGTTTATATTTAGCATAGGAAGGTATGTCGGGTTGCGTACATTCTCACGCATGCTGAAACTCTTTGTTTTGTATCAATTTGCTATTGTTCTATTACAAAAATTTGGTTATTTAAGTTTCGGCACTTTGTATAACGTGGTCGAGCGTCAGGTTGGGAGTACGGGCGGACCATGGGAGCTTGCTGTTATTATATCAGCGCCGCTTTTCTTTTTTATTTGGGAAAAAAAGTATTTTTATGTTGCAATCTCGATTTTCATTCTTTGGTCAACTGGTTCGAGAATAACCGTAGTCGCTGTCTTTTTGGCTTTGTTGGCACTGCTTTTTTTGTCGGAGATTCGACGTAACCGAATTGCGCCTTTCGTTGTTTTTGTAGTAGGGGTCATTTTTGTACTTGCGAGCTTTTTTTATGGTGTCGGAACTGCATTTTTCGATAGGCTTTTTTCGTTGGTTAATTTTGATTTTTCAATTCTGTCAGTTGCGCCTGAAATGGCGTTGTCACAGACACAATATTCGGACTTTGACGCGAAATATATAAAAAGCGGACTGTCTGAGCTTGGTGATGAAGCATCGGCAATATCTAGATTCTCTCGGTGGGCTCTTGCATTGTCGGTTTTCAATAGTTACCCATTTTACTTTCAGATATTCGGGCTGGGACCAAGTTTTTTTGGTGACGCTTTAGATGGATCATTTTTGCGAATTTTTTTGACGACCGGTTTTATGGGATTAGGATTGTATTTGCTTTTTGTCTATAAGGTTCTTACGTTTTATCGTCGATCGAATTATTATCTACTATGTTTTGTGGGGGTTTTCTTTGTCTCTGCAATTTTCATTGATGTGGTTTACGCATTAAAGGCTAATGTGATGTTTTGGTTGTTGTTGGGGGTGATGTATTCATATGAAAAAGAACGCCAAAAAGATATTGGTGGTTCATCGCTCTGACGGCGTTGAGAAGTACGGTGGTGATATAAGCCTGTTACAGGCTTTTGGTCGAGAGTTGTCAAAGAAATACTTGGTTTCCGAGTACTATGGGGTACCGCCTCGACACATTATTTCTGATTTTGATGCGGTACTCGGATGTAATTTGGATAGGCCTGTTCAGGCTTGCTTGACGCTTCGGCGGTGCAAGCAGGAGTCTGTGAAGTTTATTTTCTATACGCTGCATCATCCGCATGATGGTATTGAGGCATATCTAAAGCAAGGTGTGAGCGGTTGGAAGCGGCTTGTGGCTCGCGTTGCTAGGTATTCGCCAGTAATTTATGAAGAGTTTCTATGGGTTCTGCGGGTGTTTTTTTCGTTGCTCCGATATCGTACGTTTATCGGGTTTGTCCCAGTTAAGCGGGCTCAAATTGAGTTGCTGCAACACGCTGATGCGCTTTTAGTATCATCTCAATTGGAGCATTCGCAGATAGAGAAAGATATGGCGGTTCCGCTTCGCTCGCACGTTGTGGCTCATGTGGACGATTCACTTCCTCGCAAACGATGCCCTGTTGACAATAGAATATTGGTGCCTGGTAGGATCGAGTGTAGAAAGAATCAAATTTTGATCTTGGATGTTGCTCGAAAATTTCCCAATTTTGAATTTGTTTTTGTTGGGGTGGGGACGAAATCTGAACCTGAGTATGTTAACGAGTTTAATCGGATTTTGTCACTTTCGGATAATTGCAGAAGCATAAATGGGTTGGAGAAGGAAGCGTTCTATGATTTGTTGGCAACGTCTTATTTTGTAGTAACAGCCAGCTGGTTTGAGGTTACGTCGTTAATTGAGCTTTATTGTTTGAATAATGGTATTCCATTGGTTTGTTCGAAGTACTCATACTTGAATGGCAAGGGGGCTGTGGTGAAGTGCGATCCGTCATCGAGTGATTTTCTGGCGAGCGGCATTTTGGACATGCTAGACATACTTAAATTCTGTAATGTTGCTGTTAATGCAGAGCAAGCCGAGAAGAAGCTTGCCGATATAATCGGTGAGGTGCTATGAGAGTTTTAGTGGCTGGAGCTAGCGGATTTGTTGGTGCGGCGCTAATTAGTCGCCTAGTAGATTTTGAGAGCTACGAAATCATGGCTTTGTCGAGAACAGGAGTGGTGCACGATGGTCTTCGTTCAATTAAATGCGATTGGAAAGACGCATATTGTAATAAACAAGTTCTAGCTTATTCTCCGCATATCCTTATTAATCTAGTTGGAAGCTCGCATCCTCGCTCGTCGATTGGCAAGGAGATCGACGAGATTGAAAATGCGCTGCTGCCATTTATGAAACTGATTAAGGCCTTGGAAAGCGCGGAACTGAAGATGGTTGTTTTTGCTTCGAGCGCTGGAGCTATATATGAGTCAGGTGTTAGTAGAGTTGTTCGCTTTCCAGTTGATTCGGCATATGGTGCTACTAAAACAAGTGTAGAAGTTTACATGCAGGCCTTGAGTCAGAGCCTTCATTGTTCTTTTGTTTCGTTAAGAATTTCCAATCCAGTCGGTTTTCACAATAAAGAAGGCTTCGGTGTCGTAAATTCATTTAGTGAGCTGGTGCTTCATAATTTAAGCCCAGTTTTTATAGGAGATTTTGAGGTACGGAAAGATTACATCGATGTTTCAGATGTTGCTGATGCAGTAGTGTCTGTTTTGTCCTTTGCCGACAGCTTCAGTGGATATAGTTGCTATGACGTTGGAAGTGGGCGTGCGTTGAATGCAGTTGAAATATACGAGTTAATAAGTTTATTTAGTGAGTGTCGGGACTTTTCGGATTTCCCCTTTACGTCCAGCGCTCTGGATATTGATAAGCTTTATAGGGTGACTAAGTGGCGGTCTAAGATCGATGTTGTAAGCTCTATGTGTAAAATATTTGAGGTTAAAAAGAATTTTTTGGGAGAATTTTTGTGAAGGTATTAGTCACCGGCGGTGCCGGCTTTATAGGTAGTGCGGTCGTCCGACATATTCTCGAAGATACTGACGCGTCGGTGATCAATGTTGATGCCCTGACCTACGCAGGTAATTTAGAGTCCATACCCGGCGCGGAAGGCAGTGGTCGTTACGCGTTTGCCCAAGTCGATATCTGCGATTTTGCTGCTTTAAGTGCCGTCTTTACTGAACATCAGCCTGACTTAATCATGCACCTCGCGGCAGAGAGTCACGTTGATCGTTCAATTGATGGTCCCGGTGATTTCATTCAGACCAATATTGTCGGCACATACAATATGCTCGAAGTTGCTCGCAGCTATTGGCATAGTTTGAGCGGAGACAAGAAAGCAAATTTTCGTTTTCATCATATCTCCACCGATGAAGTTTACGGCGATCTGCACGGCACCACTGATCTGTTTACCGAAACCACGTCCTACGAACCTAGCTCACCCTATTCGGCCAGTAAGGCAGGGTCAGATCATTTGGTTAGGGCTTGGGGTCGCACCTTCGGCTTGCCGATTGTTGTTACCAATTGTTCAAACAATTATGGCCCCTACCATTTCCCCGAAAAGCTTGTCCCCCACATTATTTTGAATGCCCTGCACGGCAAGCCCCTGCCGGTGTATGGCGATGGCAGTCAGATTCGTGATTGGTTGTATGTGGAGGACCATGCTCGCGCGCTCTATAAAGTCGTTACCGAAGGCAAGTTGGGCGAGACCTACAATATCGGTGGCCACAATGAGAAGCGCAATATTGAGGTGGTACACACCATCTGCGACTTGCTGGAAGAGTTGGCATCAGAGAACGAAAATTCCCGCGCCAGTGGTAAAGGCTTCAAAGACTTAATCACCTTTGTGAAAGACCGTCCCGGCCACGACGCTCGCTATGCCATCGACGCTAGCAAGATACAGCACGAGCTGGGCTGGACACCGCAGGAAACCTTTGAGTCGGGCATTCGTAAAACCGTGCAATGGTATCTCGACAATCCACAATGGTGGCAGCGGGTACTATCTGGGGATTACAAATTGGATCGGATTGGTGGTGCGGACGAATAATGATTGGGTGATCTAAAGTACGTCATACCCGACCCCGATCGGGTATCCAAATGAGCGCAGCGAATGCTTTTGGTTTTTACGACGCGCGGTGTTGCTTAAAGCCTGAGGTATGTGGATCCCCAATCAAGTTGGGGATGACGGTAGGCTTGCGGGGATGACGGTAGGCTTAGTGGGAATGACGAGAGGCTTCGCTGGGAGTGATGTAAAAAGTACGTCATACCCGACCCCGATCGGGTATCCAAATGAGCGCAGCGAATGCTTTTGGTTTTTACGACGCGCGGTGTTGCTTAAAGCCTGAGGTATGTGGATCCTCAATCGAGTTGGGGATGACAGGGGCGTTGGGGATGACGGGAGGCTTTACTGGGATGACGGTAGGTTTCGCGGGGATGACGGTAGGCTTCACTGGGATGACGGTAGGCTTGCGGGGATGACAGTAGGCTTAGTGGGGGATGAGGAGAGGCTTCGCTGAGAGTGATGTAAAAAAGTACGTCATACCCGACCCCGATCGGGTATCCAAATGAGCGCAGCGAATGCTTTTGGTTTTTACGACGCGCGGTGTTGCTTAAAGCCTGATGTATGTGGATCCCCAATCGAGTTGGGGATGAGGGGGCGTTAGGGAAGACGGAGTGTGTTGGGGATGACGGTAGCCTTCACCGGGAGTGATGTAAAAAGTATGTCATACCCGACCCCGATCGGGTATCCAAATGAGCGCAGCGAATGCTTTTGGTTTTTACGACGCGCGGTGTTGCTTAAAGCCTGAGGTATGTGGATCCCCAATCAAGTTGGGGATGAGGGGGGTGTTGGGGATGACGGTAGGCTTGTGGGGATCACGGTAGGCTTAGTGGGAATGACGAGAGGCTTCGCTGAGAGTGATGTAAAAAGTACGTCATACCCGACCCCGATCGGGTATCCATGTGAGCGCAGCGAATGCGTTTGTACAACAAGAATGCTAGGCACGTTAATTGAATTTTAGGGATATCGAATGAGCAAGAAATACAAAGGCATTATTCTCGCGGGCGGCTCCGGCACTCGGCTTCATCCGATCACTATGGGCGTTTCCAAGCAGTTGCTGCCGATCTACGATAAGCCGATGATTTACTATCCCTTGTCAGTGCTGATGTTGTCAGGTATTCGGGATATTTTGGTTATTTCTACGCCAACTGATTTGCCTGGCTTTCAGCGCCTATTAGGCGACGGTAGTAGGTTCGGTATTAATATCTGCTACGAAGAGCAGCCTAGCCCCGATGGGCTGGCACAGGCATTCACCATTGGCGCCGACTTTATTGGCAATGACAATGTCAGCTTGGTGCTGGGTGATAATATATTCTACGGCCAGCACTTCTCAGATAATCTCAAAAGCGCTGTTTCCAAGGACACAGGTGCCACCGTGTTTGGTTACCATGTGACCGACCCGGAGCGCTTTGGGGTAGTGGAGTTTGGTGATGACGGTAAAGCGATCAGCATCGAAGAGAAGCCGGCCAAACCAAAGTCTGCCTACGCGGTAACGGGTCTGTATTTTTACGATAATGACGTGATTGAGATCGCTCGTAGCATTAAACCCAGTCCCCGTGGCGAGCTAGAAATCACCGATATCAATCTCGCCTACCTCCATCGTGGCGACCTAAACGTGGAAGTGCTGGGCCGCGGCTTTGCATGGTTAGACACCGGCACCCACGATTCTCTTATCGATGCAGGGCAGTTTGTACAAACCGTTGAGCACCGTCAGGGGCTTAAAGTGGCCTGCTTAGAAGAGATAGCCTATCGTCAGGGCTGGGTGAGCGCCGATGAATTGATACAACAGGGCGAGCTTCTAAAGAAAACCGGTTACGGTCAATATCTGCTGCGTGTTGCCGCTGGCTACAAATAATATAAAGGCAAAGAATGAACGTTATCCCAACCAAGCTCAAAGACTGTGTGATTATCGAACCCAAGGTGTTTGGTGATCATCGCGGTTTTTTCTTAGAGACCTTTCAGGCTGACCGCTACCGCGAGCAGGCTGGAATAACGCTGCCCTTTGTGCAAGACAACCACTCCCGCTCCGCCAAAGGCGTGCTGCGCGGACTACACTTCCAAAAGACCAAGCCGCAGGGCAAATTAGTGCGGGTGGTGAGTGGCGAAGTCTATGATGTTGCAGTAGACATTCGTCAGGGCTCACCCAGCTTTGGGCTGTGGGAAGGCGTGTTTCTCTCTGAAGAAAACAAGCGCCAGTTCTGGGTGCCGCCGGGTTTTGCCCATGGCTTTTTGGTGCTCAGCGATACCGCTGATTTTGAATATAAGTGTACGGACTATTACGATCCCAGCGATGAAGGTAGCCTGGTTTGGAATGACCCCGCGATGGCTATTACTTGGCCCTTGGATAAGCCCACCCTGTCAGACAAAGACAGCAAGGCCCCGACCTTTGCCGAGTTATTTGAAGCATGAGCCAAGCTAATAATGATATGCATCTACTTGTAACCGGTGCCAACGGCCAATTGGGTCAATGCTTGGCTGATCAGCTTAAAGCCCAGGGCATAGTCCATACACTGCTAAGCCGACAAGACGCCGATATTAACGACACCGTGGTTTTGGAAAAAATCGTTGCCGATAAAGGCGTCACCGCCATCATTAATGCGGCTGCTTATACCGCCGTAGACAAAGCTGAATCCGAACCGGAGTTGGCGAAACGCATTAACGAAGACGGCCCTGCGGCGCTGGCCAAGTTGTGCAGCCGCTTTGATATTCCCTTGCTGCATGTTTCAACGGACTATGTGTTTGACGGCAACAATCAAACACCCTACGTCGAAACCGACCAAACCAACCCTAGCGGTGTGTACGGACACACCAAGCTCAATGGCGAAATCGCGGTGCAGCGCCATTGCCCCAAGCACATCATCCTGCGTACTGCGTGGGTGTTTAGTGAGTACGGCAATAACTTTATGAAAACCATGCTGCGCTTAGCCAAAGAGCGTGACACCTTGGGCGTTGTGGCAGACCAGTTTGGTTGCCCGACCTATGCCGGTGATATCGCGAAAGCCCTGATTAGTATCGCCCAGCAAATACACGCGGCAGAGCAAGACAAAAGCGGGGCGCAAGCCCGCTATGGGGTTTACCACTATGCAGGTGATGAGGCGGTAAGCTGGCATGGCTTCGCAATGGCCATTTTTGAAGAAGCTCACCAGCAAGGTGTGCTTAAAAGCTTGCCCACAGTCAATGCGATAGCGACTGAGGCCTACCCGACGCCGGCTAAGCGTCCGGCGTACTCGGTCTTAAGTACGGCAAAGATTGAGGGTGATTATGGTGTGCAGCCTAGTGAGTGGCGCCTAGCTTTTGCAATATTACAAAAGAATCGAATGGCGATGTAATTTTAATTTAGGCTAACCTTATGAGTTTTACTGTAGTAATACCTACCTACAACGCAGGCGATATTTGGAGTGAAGTTATTGGTGCTTTACAAGGGCAGTCGATTAATCCGGATAAAATCATAGTGGTTGATTCAAGCTCAACCGATAATACTGTGGAGTTAGCGCGAGCAGCTGGATTTGAAACACATACAATAGACAAAAAGGATTTTGATCACGGCGGTACGCGCTCATTTGCGTTGGGTTTCGTGGTTACAGGAATAGTTGTCTTTCTCACGCAAGATGCAATTTTAAATGATGCTCGAGCTGTGGAAAATTTATTGGGCGCATTTGACAATGATGATGTGGGTGCCGCATTTGGGCGGCAGCTTCCACATAAAAATGCTAATCCGTTAGCGATATATGCCAGAAATAACAGCTATGGTTGTGAAGGCTATTTGACTGACTTGAAAAGTAGTTATCCGTCAGGTTTTCGTAAAGCGTTTTTGTCTAATTCTTTTGCTGCGTATCGATGTAGCGTTCTTCGCAGGTTCGGGGGGTTTCCTTCAAAATTGATTTTAGGTGAGGACTCTTACATAGCTGCGAAAGTACTGTTATCTGGTGGTAGTGTCGCCTATGTCGCAGATGCTTTAGTTCGCCATTCGCATAATTATTCTATTTTGGAAGAATTTAAAAGATATTTTGATATTGGTGTGTTTCATGAAACACAGAAGTGGATGCTTGAGGAGTTGGGTTCTGTAGAGGGTGAGGGTGTCAAGTTTGCTTTGGGACAAATCCGGTTTTTGATGTCTAGATCCGAATACTATTATGTGCTGGTTTCTCTTCTTGCATCATTAGCTAAATTTATTGGGTATAGAATGGGAAGAAATTATCATGTGTTTTCTGTTAAGCAATGTCGAAATTTTTCTATGTATAAAAGCTATTGGAATCGCTGATCGCTTTTTGAAAGTGGCGGTTGAAAAAATGAAATTTTGACAGTTGATGCATGTGAAATTACGTTTTAAAAATGGACAAATTTTTCTCCGGAATTGAGATTTTTTTTGTAATTTGATTAACTTCCATGGTGATTCTATTGCTTCGTTATAAAATAAAAAAAATACTAGATAACGAGGATAACAAGAGTCTGATAGTAGGTAGTTTTTTTGCTTTTATTATTCGTATTGTAGGTGCGTTAAGTGGGTTTGCAGCAACATTTTTTATAGCGCGCAATTTAGGTCCGGGAGAATCTGGTTATTATTTTTTAGCATTCTCAGTCGTGGTGGTAGTCTCGGCCTTTTCACGGACTGGTTTGGATAATACAGTATTGCGTTTTACGGGAGGTTCGCCCGAGCTAGCGGTGGATGCAATTTTTAAGTCATTGCTGTTGATTTTGTCGGTTAGCTCGCTTAGCGCGATGGCTTTATATTTTTGTGCGCCATACCTGGCTACGCAGCTCTTTTCGAAACCTGAATTGGATCCCGTCTTAAGATATATGTCTTTAGGGGTTGTAGGGCTATCGGTTTTGACTATTTCTGCGATGGCTTTACAGGGCATGAGACGAGTGTTGGCATCTGTTTTTGTGCTAAATATTGCGGCTAATTTATTGCTTATTGCGAGCTTGTACCTGGTTTCTGATTTATCTGCTGTACAGTTGGCTGGTCTATATGCTTCTGCATCCTTGCTGGTAGGCGGTGTGGGTTTTAGCTTTTTTTATCTGTATAGGCCGCGTGAACGTAAGTCAGCCATTTCGTGGCGCGATTTGTTTGCTAGCTGCGGCCCACTTTGGATTGTGGTTATTATGTCGCAAATGGTGGAGTGGTCAGGGCAGTTTATGGCTGGTGCTTATGTGAGCAGCGAGGCTTTGGCCCAGTTAGCGGTTGCGCAGCGTACGGCAATGTTAAGTAGTTTTATTTTGATTGCAGTGAATTTGTTCGTTGCGCCGAGGTTTGCTAGTTTATATCGCAATAACGACATGCTGGCTTTGGAACATTTGGCGATAAAATCGGTTAAATTAATTAGTTTATTTGCCTTGCCTGTAATTGGTGGCATGCTTATTTTTCCTTCCTTTTTAATGGGCTTGTTTGGGGCGGAGTTTGCGGAAGGTGCTGTGCTATTGCAGATTTTGGCAGTAGGGCAGTTTATTAATGCTATTACCGGTTCGGTTGGTTTTCTCCTTATAATGTCGGGGCATGAGCGCGATATGCGTAATGTAACGCTTATTTCTGGTTTTTCTGCAATTTTTTTGGCTTGGTTTTTAACGGCACAGTTCGGCATCATTGGTGCAGCTACGGGTACAGCAATAGCGGTGGCTACTCAGAATTTACTTGCCGTCTATTTTGTTAAGAAGCGCTTGGGTTTTAATACTTTGGCGGTTTGGCGATAAAACGAGTAAGTTACAATAATATCGAGTTTTAAGTTACCAATGGTGATTTTATGAATGTAGTTGTCATGGCGGGTGGAAGCGGAAGCCGATTATGGCCATCGAGCAGGGGTTTGTTTCCTAAGCAGTTTCTTTCTGTCGCGTCAGAAAACACCATGCTACAAGAGACGTTGGCTAGAACTGATGGTTTGGCTTCTGATATCACAGTGATCTGTAATGAAGAGCACCGGTTTATTGTTGCTCAGCAATCTCAAGAATCTAAACACCATTTAACTTCAATTATATTGGAGCCTGTGGGCCGCAATACAGCTCCGGCAGTCGCTCTTTCTGCATTTGAGGCGCTCGAGTCGGCTATCGACGAATCCTCTGCTCCGTTACTCTTAATTATGGCCGCCGATCATGTGATTGAGGATGTAACCGCCTTCCACGACGCTGTTGCCGTTGCGAAGGTCCAAGCTGAAAGCGGGAAAATTGTAACTTTCGGTATTGTGCCTGATTCAGCTCATACAGGTTACGGGTATATTCATCGCGGAGATGAGTGTGGTGTAGGTTCGTTTTCGGTTTCTCGGTTTGTAGAAAAGCCTGACGCTAAAACTGCTCAGTCTTATTTAGAGGATGGCGGTTATTATTGGAATAGCGGCATGTTCTTGTTTGCCGCTGATGTGTATCTGGCTGAGCTAAAAGCATTTCGTCCCGATATATATGAAGCCTGTGAAAAGGCTTATTTAGGGAAAAATCGTGACGTAGACTTTTTGCGGGTTGATGCTGATGCGTTTAAAGCGTGTCCTGGTGAATCTATTGATTACGCGGTAATGGAAAAAACAGATAAGGCGGTGGTTGTGCCTTTGTCTGCTGGTTGGAGTGATGTTGGTGCTTGGTCTTCTCTTTGGGATATTGGCAATAAAGATGCTGCTGGCAATGTGAGTAGCGGGGATGTCTTGAGTCACAATACGTCTAATTCTTATATCCGTGCTGAACATCGTTTGGTGGCAACTGTAGGTTTGGATAATATTGTGGTAGTTGAAACCAATGATGCGATATTGGTGGCCGCGAAAGACCAGGTTCAGGATGTTAAGAAGATTGTTGAGTCTTTGAAGGCAAAAGGCCGTAGCGAGGTGAGCCAACACCGGCATGTATATCGCCCCTGGGGTGTTTACGATTCCATTGATAATGGTGATCGTTATCAGGTTAAGCGGATTACCGTAAAGCCGGGCGCGAAATTGTCAGTACAAATGCATCACCACCGGGCAGAGCATTGGATTGTTGTGTCGGGTACCGCCAAGGTTACTAATGGCGATAAAGAGATAATGCTAACAGAAAACCAATCAACCTATATTCCGGTTGGCGTTGTGCATGCTTTGGAAAACCCTGGTGTGATTCCGCTGGAGTTGATTGAAGTGCAGTCGGGCTCGTACTTGGGGGAAGACGATATAGTGCGTTTTGAGGATCGGTATGGACGGGTGCCTAAGGGTTGAGGCATATGGATCCTCAGTCAAGCTGAGGATGACGGAATAAAAGGGCGGGGAGTACGGCCGTCATACCCTACCCCGATCTGGTACCCATGTGAGCGAAGCGAATGCACTTGGCTTTAATGGAGTACATAGCGGCTCAAGGCTCGAGGCTTATGGATCCTCAATCGAGTTGAGGATGACAGAAGGGAGGTGACAAGGAATATTGTCATACCCGGCCCTGACCGGGTATCCGCGTGAGCGGGTACAAACCGAGCACATAGGTTACAGATTAGCCTGATCAGATGGGTAACACTGCTTATTCCTCAGTGATAAGGAGTGTGGATCATGCCTTGGCAGAAGACTAACCACGTGAACGAAAGGCAGCGATTTTTAGATGCATGGTTAACGGGTCGACATACGATAGCAGCCCTTTGCCGTGGTTTTGGCATAAGTCGTAAAACAGGTCACAAATGGATTGACCGCCTTAAAACAGAGGGTATGAGTGATTTAAGTGATAGGTCGCGCGCGCCTCATCAGCAGGCGCTCCAGACTACCGATGCCGTCATTCAAGTCCTTCTCGACACCAAGTATGTGTTTCCTGACTGGGGCCCTCGGAAAGTTGTTGAATATTTAAAGCGTACCCAGCCTAATATTTGCTGGCCAGCTCATAGTACGGTTAGTAGCATATTTACTCGTCATGGTCTCGTAAAGCCTAGAGGGCATCGACATTACAAGTCCCCCGCTAGGACGGCGCCACTATCACATGCAAGCGATTCTAATTGTGTTTGGAGTGTCGATTTTAAGGGCGACTTCCTCATGGGTGACCAGAATCGGTGTTATCCGCTCACGGTTTTTGATAATTACAGTCGCTACCTTCTTGACTGTAAAGGCTTGTACTCAACAAAGTCAGGGGCCGTTATTAGTGCTTTTGAACGCCTTTTTATGGAATACGGTCTTCCAGAGTACGTGCGTTCGGACAATGGTTCACCATTTGCGTCTACTCGTATCGGTGGGCTGAGTCGATTTAGTGTATGGCTGTTGAAGCGAGGAGTGATGCCTGAACGCATACGACCTGGGTGTCCTCAAGAAAATGGTCGCCATGAGCGTTTTCATCGAAGCTTAAAGGCTGCTGTGTCTCCTAAAGGAAATCTATCAGCGCAGCAGCGGGCATTTAATAAATATCGACATAGCTATAATTACTATCGCCCACATGAAGCTCTCAACGATGCCCCGCCGATAAGTCACTACCAAAAGTCTTTTCGAAGCTATGCCGGCCAAGAAATTGAGTTTGTTTACCCAGATCACTTTGAGATAAGAAAAGTGCGATCAGATGGCAATATGAAATGGAAACAACAAATACTCTATGTGGCGAATCTACTTGCTGGTGAGCACATTGGTTTAGAGCCGGTAGAGGAAGGACGTTGGATGGTATACCTATCAACATTGAAATTAGGTGTGTTGGATGAACAAGAAAAGCGGATAATAAGACCCGGTTAATATGAAAAATGTGTTACCTATGTGACTGGGCTAATCTGTAACCTATGTGGGTGTTTGTACAGCGAAGCGAATGTCGTTGATTTTAATGGAGTGCATAGCGGCGCAAAGCCTGAGGCCTATGGATTCTCAATCGAGTTGAGGATGACAGAAGGGAGGCGACAAGGAATATTGTCATACCCGACCCTGATCGGGTATCTATGTGAGCGAAACGAATGCCTTCGGTTTTATTCGATTGCATAGCGGCGCAAAGCCTGAGGCCTAAGGATCCTCAATCAAGTTGAGGATGACAGAAGGGCGGCGACAAGGAATATTGCCGTCATACCCGACCCTGATCGGGTATCTATGTGAGCGAAACGAATGCCTTTGGTTTTATTCGATTGCATAGCGGCGCAAAGCCTGAGACTTATGGATCCTCCATCGAATTGAGGATGCCGTGATGAAGGCGGATGACCGAAGGAAAATCGCTTAGTGTCTATTTGAAGTCGCTCTGCTGTTTCGGCGGCGGACACTCCACTGATATCGATGGGCTAAGCTCGATTCTGGGAATCACGCATCAATGCGTCCAATATTTTACGAATCTGTAGATTGAATTTTACCAGTTCGCGTACTCACATTGTCTGGGGGAGTGCAGTGGCTACTTGATTCGAGATTGGTAAGGTTCGCTAAGGTGCTCTGGCGATCTGTTCATTCATTGGGGCTATTACTGTTAACTACGGCGGATATTCGCCACCAGTTTATAATACTCCTATTCTTCCTTCTAATTGCGCCTAACACCGGCAGTGAGAATACCTTTGCCGCTAGAATGCGAGCTGTTTGCTTATAGGTGGGGCATCGATACGGCTATTATCGATTTTAATCGGTAAATATCTAGGAAGTGCGCTAGCATTAGAACAAAGCTTATGGCCATTGAGTGATTCTTTAGCTGAGGTCTTGGGGCTCCCGAAAGATCACTCACCGAGATGCGCGACGATCACCATTCTAGACGAGGAGAAGTTTCTCGAATATTTTCGTCGCCAGATAAGATAGCAAATATTTAGCTTGAGAGGTTTTTGTGAAAGTCGCGCTAATAACGGGTGTAACAGGGCAGGATGGATCGTACTTGGCTGAGTTTCTCCTTGAAAAAGGTTATGAAGTTCATGGCATTAAGCGTCGCGCGTCGTCGTTTAATACCGAGCGCATTGATCATATATATCAAGATCCACATACAAACGACAAAAATTTCATATTGCACTACGGGGATTTGTCGGACTCTTCAAACCTTACTCGGATTTTAAAAGAAGTTCAGCCTGATGAGGTTTACAACCTAGGCGCGCAGTCTCATGTGGCGGTCTCTTTTGAAAGCCCTGAATATACCGCAGATGTTGATGCGCTCGGCACATTACGTATTCTAGAGGCTATTCGATTATTGGGCCTAGAAAAGAAAGTCAGATTTTATCAAGCGTCTACCTCTGAGCTTTATGGCAAAGTTCAGGAAACGCCACAGACCGAAACTACGCCATTTTATCCGCGCTCGCCTTATGCCGCGGCGAAGCTCTATGCATACTGGATTACAGTCAATTATCGTGAATCTTATGGTATGTATGCGTGTAATGGCATTTTGTTTAATCATGAGTCGCCGCGTCGTGGTGAGACATTTGTAACGCGAAAAATTACTCGCGCAGTCGCGAATATCGCGCTGGGGTTAGAGAAGTGTTTGTACTTGGGTAATATGGATGCGCTCCGTGATTGGGGGCACGCAAAAGACTATGTTCGTATGCAGTGGATGATGCTTCAGCAAGAGCAGGCTGACGATTTTGTAATAGCAACGGGTCGACAGATATCGGTGCGAGAGTTTGTTCGTATGTCTGCCAGAGAGGCTGGTATAGAGCTGGAATTTTTTGGTAATGGACTTGATGAAGAAGCGACCGTCGTCTCGGTGAATTCTGATCTAGCTCCCAGTGTAAACGTTGGGGACATTATCGTACGTGTTGATCCAAGGTATTTCCGCCCTGCTGAGGTAGAAACTTTATTGGGTGACCCGAGTAAGGCGAAAGAAAAATTAGGTTGGGTGCCGGAAATTACAGTTGAGCAAATATGCGCTGAAATGGTGGCTTCTGATCTTGATAAAGCAAGGCGAGATGCGCTATTAAAAGATCATGGCTTTGATGTGTCTGTAGCTCGTGAAAATTAAAAGGAGTTCGTCTTTGTGAGGCGTGTTTTTGTTGCGGGCCATAATGGCATGGTTGGTTCTGCTATCGTGCGTCAGCTCAATATTGCTGGTGGCTGTGATGTGATTACTTGCGATCGTCAAGAATTGGATTTGCTAAAACAGTCGTCAGTAGCAGAATTTTTTGCGGGACAAGAAATTGATGAGGTGTATTTAGCCGCCGCAAAAGTAGGTGGCATCCTAGCGAACAATACATACCCCGCAGATTTTATCTATGAAAACCTGATGATCGAATGCAATATTATTCATTCAGCATTCAAGTCTGGTGTGCGCAAATTGTTGTTCTTAGGCTCTTCATGTATTTATCCAAAACTTGCGGAACAGCCTATGTCGGAATCTGCCTTGCTTACAGGTGCTTTAGAGCCGACTAATGAGCCTTATGCCATAGCGAAGATTGCCGGTATTAAGCTTTGCGAATCGTATAATCGGCAATATGGTGTCGATTATCGCAGCGTGATGCCGACTAATCTTTATGGTGAGAATGATAATTTTCATGCTGAAAACAGCCATGTTATTCCTGCAATGATGCATCGCTTTCATTGTGCGGCGAAAAGTCAGGCTGCGGAAGTTGTTGTTTGGGGTACGGGTACACCAATGCGTGAGTTCTTGCATGTAGACGATATGGCTCAAGCTAGTTTATTTGTAATGAACCTAGATAGAAAATCATATGAATTGAATACCGAAGCAACGCTGTCGCATATAAATGTAGGTACTGGAGTTGACTGTAGTATCGCAGAGCTAGCTTATACGGTGGCGAATATTGTTGGGTTTGAGGGCCAGATTATCTTTGATAAAACAAAGCCTGATGGTGCGCCTCGTAAGTTGGTCGATGTTTCGCGCTTGAAGGGGATGGGCTGGCAGTCGAAAACTACTCTCGAAGAGGGGCTTCGTTTAACGTACGAGTGGTACTTAAAGAATGAAGCTAATATCCGATTGTGAGTGCTGGGCTAGCTTGTCATTGTAAGTTTTTACGCTTTTCGATTATTCGGGAGCCCATGGGTCGAATTCCCGTTTTTATAGGGGATACGAGTTTCCTGATTCTAGCGGTGATGAGCGCGGATTAGATAATCGAGGATTTAGGCGCGTTTCGCGCCGAGGTAGATATCCTTAGTTACATATCTTGATATTCATACGTTCACGAGGAATACTGGCTAGCTGCTTCGATGCCAGTGAAAGCTGTGGCAGATATCCTATTTGAAAGTTCTGTTTTGCCCAGAGTGAGAGGTATATGAATCCTTGCGTTCGTAAGGATGACAGTTGAGGAGGGGGAAGGAATATTGCCGTCATACTCGACCCCGATCGGGTATCCACGTGAGCGAAGCGAAGGCTTTTGGTTTTAGTGGAGTGCATAGTGGCGCAAAGCCCGAGGCCTATGGATCCTCAATCGAGTTGAGGATGACTGAATAAAAGTCCGGGGGGAAAAGTGGCCGTCATACCCGGCCCCGATTCGGGTATCCATGTGAGCGGAGCGAATGCACTTAGCTTTGGAGCACATAGCGGCGCAAAGCTCGAGGTTTATGGATCCTCAATCTAGTTGAGGATGACAGAATGGGAGCGCGACCGGAAATATCCCCGTCATACCCGGCCCTGATCGGGTACCCATGTTAACGAAGTGAATGTATTTTGTTTTTCCACGACCCGCCTTTTTCACGTGCTAGAATCTCCCTCCTAAACATAATTTGATTTGCGAGACTGTTTTATGAGAGTCACGGTTTTCGGTATTGGCTACGTTGGCCTCGTTCAGGCGGCAGTGTTGGCTGAGGTGGGGCATGACGTTGTTTGTGTGGATGTAAATGTTGAGCGGGTCGAGAATTTAAAAAAGGGCATTATTCCGATTTATGAGCCGGGCCTAACGCCCTTGGTGCAGCGGAATTTTGACGCAGGTCGTTTGCAGTTTACAACTGATGCTGAGCTTGGTGTGAAGCACGGGCGCATTCAGTTTATTGCGGTGGGAACGCCACCCGATGAAGACGGCTCTGCGGATTTGCAGTATGTGTTGGCGGTGGCTAAGACGATTGCGACGTATATGGTTACGCCTAAGATTATTGTGGATAAATCCACTGTGCCGGTGGGGACTGCAGATAAGGTGGGGGCTTGTGTCAGTACTGTATTGAAGGAGCGAGGGCTTGATCTTGGCTTTGATGTTGTGTCTAACCCGGAATTTTTAAAGGAGGGTGCTGCGGTTGCGGATTGTCAGCGACCTGATCGGATCGTTATTGGTACAGATAGCCCTGCTGTAGAAAGTAAGATGCGTGAGTTGTACGCTCCCTTTAATCGCAATCATGAAAAGTTAATTGTGATGGATGTGCGCTCTGCAGAGCTGACAAAGTATGCGGCCAATTGCATGTTGGCGACCAAGATTAGTTTCATGAATGAGATGGCTAATTTGGCGGAAAAGTTGGGCGCCGATATTGAGAAAGTGCGTCAGGGGATTGGTTCTGATCCGAGGATTGGCTACCACTTTATTTATCCTGGCTGTGGTTATGGCGGTTCTTGTTTTCCCAAAGATGTTCAGGCCTTGGTGCGTACCGCTGAGAAAGTCGGTTATGTGCCAGAGTTACTAAAATCTGTTGAGGCAGTGAATAGTCGTCAAAAAGAAAAGTTGTTTACGCATATTCAGGCATATTTTGGTGGTGATTTACTTGGCAAGAAAATAGCGCTGTGGGGTTTGTCGTTTAAGCCTAATACCGATGACATGCGTGATGCCTCAAGTCGCGTACTGATGGAAAGTTTGTGGGCTGCAGGTGCGGTGGTTCAGGCTTATGATCCGGAGGCGATGAATGAGGCTCAACGTATTTATGGTACGCGCTCTGATTTAACGTTGATGGGTACTAAAGAGTCGGCATTGAATGCTGCTGATGCTTTGGTTGTGTGTACAGAATGGAATGCGTTTAAGGCGCCTGATTTTGATTTGGTGAAAGAGCGTTTAAGCCATGCAGTCATTTTTGACGGTCGTAATTTGTACGATCCAGCAATGTTGGAGCAGCAGGGTATAGCCTATTACGGCATTGGCCGTGGGCGCAGTGTGTTGAGCTTTTCATAGTGCGATGTAGTCATGATTAGGTGGTTTAGGTAATAAGGTGTTTATTCAGCACCGGCGGTATTTGGATCCCCGATCACGTCGGGGATGAAAGAGCGGATACTGGAGTAATGTGTTTCCCCACCTAGTGTTGCGGCAAGGTGTGCTTTTCCTAATGACCCCTGAGTATTCTGGTGACAATCCTTCCCCGCTGGGGCTCCAATCCTTCTATCGTCATACCCGAGAACGATCGGGTATCCATGTGAGCGCAGCGAATACTTGCCGTGATGATGAGTTCGGAATAGCCCATAGCCTGAGGTTTATGGATCCCCGATCAAGCCGGGGATGACGGTTGGTGGGTTTATGTGCGAGTGCTGGTAGAGCAACGTTCTGTATAAGTGGCAGATCAACAGCCTGTAGCCGACTTAGAGCAGCGGTCTGCAACAGAGCTAGAACAACGGTCTGGAGCAGAGCTCGATAAAACCTGCGGTCATACCCGACTCCGATCGGGTATCCATATGAGCGCAGCGAATACTTCCCATGATGATGAGCGCGGAATTGCCCATAGTCCGAGGTCTATGGATCCCCGATCAAGCCGGGGATGACGGTTGGTGGGTTTAGGTGCGAGTGCAGGTAGAGCAACAGTCTTTAGCTGAGTTAAAACAACGGTCTGTGACAGGCATGTAGCAGCTTGGAGCAGAGCTCGATAAAACCTGCGGTCATACCCGACACCGATCGGGTATCCATATGAGCGCAGCGAATGCCTGCAGTGATGATGAGTTCGGAATTGCCCATAGTCCGAGGTCTATGGATCCCCGATCAAGCCGGGGATGACGGTTGGTGGGCTATGTGCGAGTGCAGGTAGAGCAACGGTCTTTAGCTGAGTTAAAACAACGGTCTGTATCCGAGTTAGGGCAACCTCTGTAGCTGGGGTAGAGCAGACTGGAACGGAACTGGATAAAACCTGCTGTCATACTCGACCCCGATAGGGTATCCATGTGAGCGCAGCGAATACTTCCCATAATGATGACTGCGGAATTGCCAATAGTCCGAGGTCTATGGATCCCCGATCAAGCCGGGGATGACGGTCAAATTCAGTGAAGAGTAAAAACTTCGTCATACCCGACCTCGATCGGGTATCCATGTGAGCGTAGTGAATGGTTCTGTTAGTCGTTCGGAGTTTACTGGGGTTCAACGTTCGAGGTATATGGGGGCTCGCGTCTGCATGAGTGACGGCTAGGGAGCTTAAAGCACTAATTGCATGGCGAAGTTAAGTCACTGAAATATAAGTGTAATGTGGTGCTGGTTGGGGCAATGATTATATCCGGAGCGGACAAATAATCTTTTCTATATTACTTCTATGCCGGAGGCCGATCCGGTATCTATATGAGCTTAAACGAGAGTTTATGCTAGTTTTTAGTTAATGTTGTGTTACTTAAAATTATTAAATAAATATAGTTGCCTTGCGATGATGGTCGCGCTATCGAGATATTTAATTTGCATTTAGCGTTATCGACGTTAAACTTAAAATTGCTCAGGAAGAGCACTTGGCAGGGACGCTGACCAAGGAACGGTCATGCGTAAAGGACTATGTACATGAATAGATCTCAAGGCGTTCCTGCCACCTTTTTTTACTCTCCGGTCTTTTTTACTCTGTAATGGAGTAGAGTTTTAGCCAGTTTTAAATTTCCCACATACCTTTCGCCGACACATAGTTTAGGTCTTATTTGATGTGAATGGCTTTATTAGTTGTTGGGAGCCCCGAGTATTTCAAAGCCCATTGCCTATGGATCCTCACGGTCGCAAGGATGCCGGTTTGGGAGCTTGATATGTTTGTTAAATATTTGCCTGAGTCTAATCCGTAGTGATTTGGAGCTATGCTGATTTGTCTTAAGTTATGGAGTAGTCGGCGCATCCGGATAGCTAGCGATTCTATAGCTAAGTTATAAATTCGGCCTCATTTGCTTTAGAATACCTGTTTATTTATTGGGTATCGCACATGAAGTCAATTCTCGTCACTGGTGGCGCTGGGTATATCGGTAGCCATACCGTCGTCGAATTACAGGCGGCGGGTTATGGGGTTGTTATTGTCGATAATCTTGAGAATAGTAATCCTGCGGTCCTTGAGCGGATTGAGAATATCTCTGGTATTCCCCCGGTTTTTGTTAAAGCGGATATACGTGATGCCGACGCTTTAGCGGCAGTATTCTCCCAGCATAGTATTGATGCGGTTATTCATTTTGCAGGTTTAAAAGCGGTTGGTGAGAGCGTCGAGCAACCACTTCGTTACTACGATAACAATGTCCATGGCACGATGGTCTTGTGTCAGGCCATGGCTGATGCGGGCGTTTTTAAACTGGTGTTTAGCTCTTCGGCGACAGTTTACGGTCCTGATGCGCCGGTGCCTTATGAAGAGTCTATGCCTCTAGGGCAACCCTCTAGTCCCTATGGTGCGTCTAAGGCGATGGCCGAGCGTGTGCTGGCTGATTTATGTGTGTCTGATTCGCGCTGGGCGGTAGCTGCCTTGCGGTATTTTAACCCCATAGGTGCGCATTCCTCTGGCTTGATTGGCGAGGATCCCTTGGGAATTCCAAATAATCTAATGCCTTTTATAAGCCGTGTTGCCGTTGGTAAATTAGCCGAGCTATCAATCTTTGGTGGTGACTACGAGACGCCTGATGGCACTTGCGTACGCGATTATTTGCATGTAGTGGATTTAGCTGTAGGTCATTGTCGGTCCTTGCTGTCTTTGGAGAAACCGGGCTTGCATGCGTTTAATTTAGGCACGGGTCAGGGAGTCTCTGTATTGGATATGGTTAAGGCATTTGAGTCCGTTACTGAGCAGCGGGTGCCATATAAAATAGCTCAACGCCGTAGCGGTGATTTACCGGCATTTTGGGCGAATGCAGATAAAGCAAAGCATGAGTTAAATTGGGTTGCTGGAAGTTCGCTCGAGCAAATGATGGCGGACACATGGCGCTGGCAAAGCGGAAATCCTGACGGTTATGGTGGGGAGTAAAGTCCTAGCATTGTCGCGCTTAGTTTTTATGAAAATAGATTCTGATGGGTGTCTAGGTTGGGGGTGTTGCTAAGCTAGTCCGTCATTCTTTATTTATATTATGTCTGGCGGAGATAGTGCGAGCGGCTTAATACTTTCGTCATCCCCAACCCCGATTGGGGATCTAGGTGAGCGAGGCGAATGCCTTGGATCCATCAGGAATATGCAGTAACACAAAGCCCGAGGCTTATGGATCCCCAGTCAAGCTGGGGATGACGTGTGCCGGTAGGACGACATAGCGCGTGATTTTGAGTATATGCCGTATCAACGCTCCGTATACCCAAGACCCAAGACCCAAGGCTCAGGACTCAAGACTCAAGACTCGCCCCTGGCTTCGCTAAAACCTCTGTCATCCCCGACCCCGATCGGGGATCCGCGTGAGGGTAAGCGAATGCTTTGGATCTTTCCGGAATATGCAGTAACACAAAGCCCGAGGGCTATGGATCCCAGATGACGTTGGCAGAGAGGATATAGCGCGACGTTGAGTATATGCCGTTTTAAAGTTACGGATACCCAAGACCCAAGACCCAGGACTCAGGACTCAAGACTCGCCCCTGGCTTCGCTAAAACCTCTGTCATCCCCGACCCCGATCGGGGATCCATGTGAGCGTAAGCGAATGCTTTGGATCCTTGCGGAATATGCAGTAACACCAAGCCCGAGGTTATGGATCCCCAATCAAGTTGGGGATGACGGTTGGTGGGTTTGTGTGCGAGTGCAGGTAGAGCTGTGGCCTTTAGCAGAGTTAGAACAGTGGTCTGGAGCAGGGGTGGAACAACAGTCTGGAGCAGAGCTCGATAAAACCTGCCGTCATCCCCGACCCCGATCGGGGATCCATGTGAGCGAAGCGAATGCTTTGAATGTTATATCTTATTTAAGGTTTTATCTTTTTCTAATTGATAGCTTTGTAAATCCTCAGCCAGCTGCAAATTCCCTTGATAATAATTCTGCGCTTCGTCGTATAGGTCCTTCACGGTATGTTCTTTGGTGCTTTTTTCTGCTCGGTAACGTTGGCTAAAGTGGGTAAGTATAAGGTGCTTTAGTTCTGCATCGGCTGCTGTTTTGGCGACCATCGCTGCAGTGCTATGCATATATTGTGGGCCGACGCGGGCGAGCACGTCTTCTGTGAAAGTGGCCTCGTGAATTAGTAGGTCACTCTTCTTTAAAGTCTCTAACAGTAAATCCGGTTTGTCATTGTCACCACCGATGACGGCACTGCGAGGTGGCCACGCGACATTGCGAACGTGTTCGGCTCGAACAACATCGCCGTTTTCAAGAGTAACGTCGTTCCCTAATTGTAATTCGTGCCATAGTGGGCCGCGCGGAATGTCGAGAGAATCCAAAACACTTTCATTAATATGATACGGCGGTTTTTCGGTAACGTGATAGGCGAAGCAGGGTACTCGGTGTGACATGGCTATCGCGTCAACCGAGATGTGGCCGTCGTCATAGTGGAAGTCGTCCTGGTCCGAGCGCACAAAGTTGAGGGGGAATCGTAAATTATGTACGTCGGTGTAGGCGAAGGTGTTTCGTACATATTGCTCAATACCATCGGGGGCGCAGACGGTGAGAGGCGCTGTGCGGCCACTCATATTTGCACTGGCAATCAGGCCCGGCAGACCGTAGCAGTGATCGCCATGTACGTGAGTAATAAAAATGGTTTTAAGTTTAGCGGATGAGTAGCGACTTTTTAATACGCGATGCTGTGTGCCTTCGCCGCAGTCGAATAAATACCACTCGCGATGGTCTTCAATTGCCAGCGCGAGTGCGGTGACATTGCGACTAACGGTTGGCGTGCCGGCGCTGGTGCCTAAGAAAGTAAAACGCATAAGCTGAGTATATTCATATCGTAAATAAGATTCATGATGACATTGTGGTCTATTTTACATAAATGTGCCTGTTTGGCGTGGCTGACTATTTGTATTTTCTGGGTACTTCATTGGTGGTGGCGGCAATTAAGTCATATCGTCGCTACCTAAGTGAGTGTTAGTCAAAGCCCGAGGTCTATGGATCCCCGATCAGGTCGGGGATGACAGTTGGATTGCCTAGCACATGGCCCGTCATACCCGACTCCGATCGGGTATCCAGGTGAGCGCGAGGGAATGCCTTTACCGCAGTCTTTCTACAGTGGTCTGATTTCTTGAACTCGCTGCGCCATTCGGATGAGGCGGCGGGTTTTGGTTTGTATTATTGTCAACCAATCATCGCTTGCGAGCGTATGTCTTGATCAAACACCAAAACAATAATGCCGGGAAAGGACGTAGCAATGAAATTCGCGTATCACCACAGTATGTGCCCCAGTGAGCAATATATTCCGCTGACCTTGGAGGCAGAGAAGTTAGGCTTCGATACCATTACGATGCCTGACAGTATTTGTTACCCCAAAGAGGGTAGCTCTAAATATCCGTATAACAGTGACGGCAGCCGCGAATTTTTAGATGGTGTGCCGTTTATGGAGCCCTTTTTACTGACCGCTCACTTGGCTGCGCTGACCAGTAATGTGCGCTTTACTACCTCGGTACATAAACTTGCCGTTCACGAGCCGGCTTTGATTGCTAAGTCTTTGTCTACTCTGGCTATTCTTACAGGAAATCGCTTTGGCTATGGTGTTGGTATTAGCCCGTGGTCAGAAGATTTTGAGGTGACGAATGTTGCGTGGGACAAGCGCGGCAAGCGTATGGACGAAATGATCGAGATCATTAACGGTTTAATGAGTGGCGAGTACTTTGGCTATAAGGGCGCGATGTTTGAGATGCCTGAGATTAAAATTTGTCCGGTGCCAACTGTGCGACCACCGATTTTGGTTGGTGGACATTCAAAACCTGCGCTGCGCCGCGCCGCGCGTTTAGGTGATGGCTGGATCGCCGCCGGCGGCGATTTGGACTCCATCAAGGAAATGGTTGATCAGATTAACGAGTTTCGTAAAGAGTATGGCCGTGATCATTTGCCCTTTGAATTCCATGCCATGACGGCTGAGGCCTACTCTGCAGACGGCATAAAGCGCCTTGAAGACATTGGTATTGATGAGGTGCTGGTTGCCTTCCGTGATGTTTACGCATCTGAAGCCGATGATAAGACGGTGGAAGAGAAAGTGGGCATGCTGAGCTGGTATTCGAACGAGGTCATTGCCAAGTCTCGATAAGCGATTGCTATGGCTAGTGCGTCTTATCTAATTGTGATGGGACGTATATATTCGCGCCACGGTAACACCCTAGCTTTGGTGGACATAGATAAAACCCACTGTCATACCCGACCCCGATCGGGTATCCATGTGAGCGCAGCGAATGCTTGCCGTGATGATGAGTGCGGAATTCCCCAAAGCCCGAGGTTTATGGATCCCCGATCGAGCCGGGGATGACGGTTGGTGGGTTTATGTGCGAGTGCAGGTAGAGCAACGTTCTGTATAAGTGGCAGATCAACAGCCTTTAGCCGATTTAGAGCAGCGGTCTGCAACAGAGCTAGAACAACGGTCTGGAGTCGAACTCGATAAAACCCACTGTCATACCCGACCCCGATCGGGTATCCAGATGAGCGCAGCGAATGCTTGCCGTGATGATGAGTACGGAGTTACCCAAAGTCTGAGGTTTATGGATCCCCGGTCAAGGCGGGGATGACGGTCGAATTCAGGGGAGAGTAAAAACTTTGTCATACCCGACCCCGATCGGGTATCCATGCGAGCGTAGCGAATGCTTGCCGTGATGATGAGTTCGGAATTGCCTATAGTCCGAGGTCTATGGATCCCCGATCGAGCCGGGGATGACGGTCAAATCCAGTGAAGAGTAAAAACTTCGTCATACCCGACCCCGATCGGGTATCCATGTGAGCGCAGCGAATGCTTGCCATGATGATGAGTGCGGAGTTACTCAAAGTCCGAGGTTTATGGATCCCCGATCAAGCCGGGGATGACGGTTGGTGGGTTTGTGTGCGAGTGCAGATAGAGCGACGGTCTGCAGTAGGGGTAGATAAAACCCGCCGTCATACCCGACCCCGATCGGGTATCCATGTGAGCGCAGCGAATGCTTGCCGTGATAATGAGTGCGTAATTACCCAAAGTCCGAGGTTTATGGATCCCCGGTCGGGCCGGGGATGACGGTCGAATTCAGGAGAGAGTAAAAACTTCGTCATACCCGACCCCGATCGGGTATCCATGTGAGCGTAGCGATTACGTGCCGTGATGATGAGTACGGAATTGCCAAAAGCCCGAGGTCTATGGATCCCCGGTCAAGCCGGGGATGACGGTCAAATTCAGTGGAGAGTAAAAACTTCGTCATACTCGACTCCGATCGGGTATCCATGTGAGCGCAGCGAATGCTTTCCGTGATAATGAGTATGGAGTTACCCAAAGTCCGGGGTTTATGGATCCCCGATCAAGCCGGGGATGACGATTGGTGGGTTTGTGTGCGAGTGCAGGTACAACAACGGTCTGTATTAGAGGTAGAGCAACAGTCTGGGGCAGAGTTAAAACAACTCTCTAGAGCAGCGGTCTGGAGTCGAGCTCGATAAAACCCACTGTCATACCCGACTCCGATCGCGTATCCATGTGAGCGCAGCGAATGCTTTTCGCTTAGGCCGGCTGTTTTAGCAGCTCGATCAGCTTAAACAGATATTCAGCTTTTTCTTCGCGTTCTTCAAAGGGGCACATTAGTAGATTTTTGGCCATTCCGTTGACTAGGTCGAAGGCGACGCTGGTGATCTCCTCAGCGCTTAGCTGTTTGGTGACATGTCCTTTGGCCTGCATGCCGGCAATCATAATGGTCATTAAGTCTCTGAACTGCTTATTTTTTTCGCGCTCGGCCTGCAAGCTATCACCGTGAGTTAGCGCAAAAGTCTGTAGATTTAGGCGCACACGCCACTCTAGGTCTGACTCCGCATCCAGCGGCAGACCGGCTTTAATCACGGGGAAAAACGACTCTATATTTGGGCTGTCGTCGGCGATTGCTTCCTGCATCCGCAGGTCTATACGTTGGTCTGCCCAGCGAAAGGCGGCAATCACGATTTCTTCTTTGCTGCTGAAGTAGTGCGACAGCACGCCGATAGAGCAGCCCAGCTCTTTGGCTAATGCGCGCGTAGTTAGTGCTTCCAAACCTCTATTTGCGATTAGGCTTGCTGCTGCGCCAGCCACTTCTTCGCGGCGGCTGTCGTGGTCTACTTTCCTCAATTTTCTTACCTTGTGTTCATTTATCGGGTCAGCGTGATGCGATTATAGGACGTTAATATACCGAAGATGACTAAAGTTTCATATCGGACGCTTGATATGTATGTTGTCCAAGCCTATGATTGGTGAAAATAACAAGTTCATCGAACCCCGCTTGGAGGGCCGATCATGACCACTACAGTTAACCCTGAATACAAATTAGCCAAAAACAACACCAACTTGGACCATATTCCAGGTTCCTTCGGCATCCCTATTATTGGCCAGACGTTTCAGCTAGTTAACGATCTGTATGGCACGATCGACAATCAATACAAGAAATACGGCAACGTTAGTCGTTTTGGTTTGGCGGGATTTCGCGGTGCGCTATTGGTTGGGCCTGATTTATATAAACAGGTCTACCTAGATAAAGATAAAAACTTCTCTGCCGAAATGGGCTATATGGGGTCTTTGGGCCGCTTCTATAAAGGCGCCTTGTTACTGCGTGATCACGAAGAGCATAAATTTCA